>NZ_FNWK01000001.1:1201428-1501785 GCF_900108295.1 Sphingopyxis sp. YR583
GGCGGCGCCGGCGCAGGCACAGCAAATCACCACCGGCATCCAGGGTCAGGTCAACGACGACAACGGCGCACCGATCAGCGGCGCGACGGTCGTCATCACCGACACCCGCACCGGCGCCGCACGCACCATCACCACCGGTGCAGACGGACGCTTTGCTGCCTCGGGCCTGGTTACGGGCGGCCCCTACAGCGTGTCGGCCAACGCAGGTGACTATGAAGGCCAGTCGCTCAGCGACGTTTACACGACTTTGCAGGGCAACACCTCGCTCACCTTCGCGCTGGCATCGGGCGGCGGCGAAATCGTCGTTACGGGCTCGCGCGTTCGCGTAACCCAGCTGGCAGTCGGGCCGGGCACCAGCTTCGCCGCCGAAGTGCTGGAAAATGCACCGAGCTTCAACCGCGACATCCGCGACATCATCCGCCTCGACCCGCGCGTCAGCCTCGACCGCGACGATGGTGGTTCGGGCGTCGATCGCATTTCGTGCCTTGGCGCCAACGACCGCGGTAACGCCTTCACGGTGGACGGCATCAGCCAGGGCGACGTTTACGGCCTGAACGACACCGGCTTCTCGTCGCGCAGCTCGACGCCGCTGCCCTATGACGCGGTCCGCGAAACGCAGGTCCAGTTTGCGCCCTTCGACGTCGACTATGGCCAGTTCACGGGTTGCGCAGTCAATGTCGTGACCAAGTCGGGTACCAACGACTATCGCTTTGGCGGCTTCTTCGAATATTCGGACAACGGCATGCGCGGCGACAGCGTCCGCGGCGTCGCCGTGGCGCCGATCAAGCCCGACAAGCGCTGGGGCGCCTGGCTGGGCGCGCCGATCATCAAGGATCGCCTGTTCATTTTCGGTGCCTATGAGCATCAGGAAGCCGGCCAGTCGCAGGACGACGGTCCGTCGGGTGCAGGCTATGCCAACTCGCAGGCCGGCATCTCGCTGACCCAGTTCAACGAGATTTCGCAGGTTCTGCGCGACGTCTACAAGGTCGATACTGGCCCGCTGGTGACCAACCGCCCTTACACGAACGACCGCTATTTCGTTCGTGCCGACTTGCAGATCAACGACCAGCATCGCCTTGAAGCGACCTATCAGCGGCTCGAAGAGTCGGTGATCCGCCCCGACGACCTGTTCACCGGCAACTCGCCGCAGGCGGTCGGCCGCAACACCTTCTACAACAGCGGCACCAAGTCGAATTACTATTCGGGTCGCCTCTATTCGCAGTGGACCGACAGCTTCTCGACCGAATTGCGCTATTCGCGTTCGGAAGTTCGGGATCTTCAGGATCCGGTCGGCGGCGGCGAAGCCCAATCGGCGAACCCGATTCCGCGCATCATCGTCGGCATCAACAACGCGGTGGGTGCCCCCGGCAGCAACGGATCGGGTATCAACGGCGCCGTCCTCGCCGGACCCGGTACGTCGCGCTCGGCCAACGATCTGCGGACGAACATCGACCAGTATCGCGCCGTCGCCAAGCTGGAGCGTGGCGCTCACACGCTGAAGGTTGGCGCCGAACTCAACCGCGCCGATCTGTTCAACCTGTTTGTCCAGAACGCGACCGGTACGCTGGTATTCAGCAGCATCGCCGACCTGCGCGCAGGCCTGCTGTCGCCGGGTACCGGCAACAACCAGACGTCGACGACGCCGGCCAACGTCGTCAGCGGCGCAACCGAAGGCGCGTTCGGTAACGTCACGGCAACGGGCGACATCAATAGCGCCGCCGCGCAGTTCACCCGCAACCTCTACTCGGTCTTTGCGCAGGACGAATGGCAGATCAACGACGCGCTCAGCGCCGTCGCCGGCGTCCGCGTCGACTGGTATGACGGTGGTCGCCCGGACTATAATCCGGTCTTCCAGCAGCGCTACGGTATCACCAATGCGACCGGCTTCAGCAATCTGGCCCCGATCGTGATGCCGCGCCTCGCGCTGACATACGACATGAACGACTTTGCCGTATTCAGCCGCGCACAGCTTCGCGGCGGCGTCGGCATCTTCTCGGGCGGCGATCCGCTCGTCTGGTTCGGCAACGCCTTCCAGAATGACGGCAGCGCCTTTGCGCTGGGTTCGACCCAGGCGGCCGGCTGCCCCACCGGGCAGATCAGCGTCCTGACCAATGGTCAGTTCACGGGCGTTCCGACCTGCTTCCAGCAAGCTGCTTCGGCTTCGGCTGCGCGCGGCCAGGGCTTCACGCAGTCGATCGATCCCGACATCAAGATCCCGTCGGTGTTTCGTGCCAACATCGGCTTCTCGTCGGAACTGAACTTCGCCCCCAGCGGGTTCTTCAGCGGCTGGAACCTGAACCTCGACTATATCTACAGCAAATATCGTGACGCCTACACGATCGTCGATCTCAGCCAGGTTCCCGACATTCGTCGCGGCCTGAACGGCTTCGCGATCGATGGTCGTCCGGTCTATGCGACGATCGATCCGCTGAACGCGGGTTGCACCGCCCAGCTGACCGGCATCACCCCGACCCCGGTTTACACAGGCGTCAATGCGGCCTGCTATACCACGGCGCGCGAAGACGAACTGATGCTGACCAATGGCGGCAGCTTCCGCAGCCACTCGGCTTCGTTCATGCTGTCGAAGAATTTCGACGGCGGCATCTTCACCGACGGCGGTTCGGCATATTTCAGCCTCGGCTATGCCTTCTCGGATTCGCAAGATCGTCGCAACATGTACAATTCGACCGCTGGGTCGAATTATGACCAGACCGCTGCGTTCGACCGTCAGAACCCGGCCGCTTCGCGTGGCTTCTTCAACAGCCGTCACAACATCACGCTGTCGACGTCGTTCGAGGAAACCTTCTTCGGCGATCTCGGTACGCGCTTCGGCTTCACCGCCGTTGCCCGGTCGGGCCGTCCGTACAGCCTGACCTTCACGGGTACGGGTGTGTTCGGCGACAGCGCCTCCGGTGCGGATAACGCGCTCGCCTATATCCCGACGGGTGCGAACGATCCGAACGTTTCGAGCCTGTCGACCCCGGGAGTTGCCCAGACCATCGCCGATTTCGCGAGCAACCTCGGTTGCGCCAAGAAATATATGGGCCGCACGATCGATCGTAACACCTGCTCGAACGACTGGTATTTCGACGTCGATCTGTCCTTCTCGCAAGAGCTGCCCGGACCGGGCAACCTCTTCGGCAAGAAGGACAAGATCAAGCTCTACGCGACAATGGACAACTTCCTGAACTTCCTCGACCAGGATTGGAACGTCCAGCGCCGCCGCGATTTTGCGGGTCGTCAGGACATCGCCAACGTCAGCGGCGTCGATGCACAGGGCAAGTATATCTTCACCAACGCCGCAGGTATCGCGACCTTCGACGCCGACAATCTGGTCAACGTCAGCTCGTCGGTATGGCGCCTGAAGGTTGGCGTGTCTTACGAGTTCTAATCTCGACAGAGACGCAAGGAATTAGGGCGCGGGAGGCAACTCCCGCGCCCTTTTCTTTGCCTGAAATGAAAGCGGCGACGGGCGCGCCGCTAGCGAAAGCTCAGCCTGCGGCGATCCGGCGCGCGGTGTCCTGCACCAGCGCGATCATGTTCGGGACGCCCTGCGTGCGGTTCGACGACAATTGGCGCGTGAGGTCGAAGGGCGCGAGCGCCGCCGCGACGTCCATCGCGGCCACCTCGCCAGCGGCCTTGTCCTGCACCGCGGTCAGCACCAGCGCGACGATGCCCTTGGTGATCGCGGCGTTGCTGTCGGCAAGGAAATGGAGCCGGCCATCATCCTGCGGCACCGGATAGACCCAGACGCTCGCCGAGCATCCGCGGACCAGCGTCGCGTCGGTCTTGAGCGCGTCGGGCATCGGCTCGAGCGCGCGGCCGAGCTCGATCAGCAGGCGATAGCGATCGTCGCCGTCGAGAAAGTCATATTCTTCGAAGATATCGTCGAGACTGCGCATGGCGGCGCCCCTCGCACAGAAGCACGCAAGTTGGAAGGCCCCGAAACGACATCGGCCCGCTCCCCTGTCAGCCGCCGGACGGATGGCGGCTGACAGGGGAGCGGGCCGGTGCCGCGCATGTCGGGAGTGATTAGAGGTCGACCCCCGCCGCGATCGCTTCGAGCTTGCGCAGCCGTTCCTTGAGGTCTGCGATCTCGATCCGCGAACCGGCGTGCGGGACCGCGGCATCCTGTGCCAGCGGCAGGTGGCCCGCCGCAAGCTCTTCGCGCTTGAGCTGGATCCAGTCGCGCCAGCCGCGCAGGGCGACGAGGCTGACGATGCTGAGCGCGCTGAGCGCGACGGCCGCGGCGGTGAAGTCGGGGGTGATGAAAGCCATGAGCGTTGCTCCTTTTCGGGCGTTCAGATCTTGCTGCTGTCGCGCAGCTTCTCGATTTCCTGATCGAGCGTGACGGCGCGATTGTTATCGGTGGCGATGCGTTCGAGCACCTGGATGCGATCCTTCAGCGCCCGGATTTCGGCCTGCAGCGCCTTGGTTTCGGCGTCGTTGCCGGCGTTGCCGACGAAAAATTCATTGCCCTTGTTGTCGCGGCGAATGCCGTGCTTGGCGCGAATGATGCTGCCGATCGTCACAATGAGGACGATGCCGATGACCATTTCAAACGGGTTCATGGGGAAGAATCCTTTCCGTAAATCTTTGTTTTAGTTCAGCGGGGTGTCGCGCAGCTTTTCGATCTCGTCGGCGACATCGATTCCCTTGTCGGTAACGATGCGCTCGAGAACGCGGACGCGTGCCTCCAGCCGTTCGGTTTGCGCCGCATATTGCGCGGCCTTTTCGGCGGTTTCGTTGGTGATCGCCTTGAACTGCCGTTCCTTGAACTTGAGGTGGCGTTCATAGGCGGCGTAGCCGATGCCGAGCGTGACCGGCAGCCCGACGACGATGAAGAGAATGACGATGGCTTCCATGTCGGGGCTCCTCGGTTCAGTTCGACGGGCGCCGCAGCGCCTCGATCTCGTGGCTCAGCCGGTGGCCCTCGTCGGTGACGATGCGCTCGATCACCGCGAGGCGATCCTTCACCGAACCGAGTTCGGCGCGCAGCTGGGCATTTTCCTGGCTGATCAGCTTGACGCGTTCCATCGCCTCGTCGCTGGTCTTGGGATAGACCGCCTTGCCCCAGCTGTTTTCGAGCGGGTAGCCGTTCTTGACGCGAAGCCAGGTGGTGAAGACCCAGCCGCCGACCCCGGCGAGGCCGACGATCGCGGCAACGGGGGCAATGGCGTTCAGAAGGTCGAGTTCCATTATCGTCTATCCTCTCAGCGCAGGCGGTCGATCTGGTCGGCGAGCTGCGCCGCTTGACCATTATTTTCCGTCGCGATGCGTTCCAGCACCGAAATCCGCTCTTCCAGTCGGCTGACCTGCCCCGCCAGCTTGGCGTTGTCATCGGTCAGCAGGGCGATTTTTCGATCAGCGTCGGGGTCGGATCGATGAACCGTACCGCCCCATTCATTTTCAACCGGATAGCCATGCTTGGCACGGATCCAGGTGGTGAACATCCAGCCGCCGATCGACAATGCGATAATGGCGAGGACGAAACCGGTACCACCGAAGTTCATTCTCTATCTCCCTGTTTGTGCCCCAAGGATCTTTGGGTGCCCCTCAGCGCAGCGCGTCGATCTCGTCGGCGAGGCGGCGATTGTGGCTGGTGTAATATTGTTCGATGTCGGCAAGCCGGCGGTCGATGTCGCGGAAGCGCGAGCGGATGTCGCGGGTGGAAGCGCTGGGGTTCGAGCGAACGCCCTGCCAGAATTTCGCTTCCTCGTTCGAGCCATAGAGCGCGAAGGGTTTCGCAGTGCCCATCCAGGCGACCATCCAGTAGGCGATCAGCGTCCAGGGGAAGCCGCCCATCAGGGTCAGGAGGACCGCGCCGACGCGAACCCAGAGCACGTCGATCCCGCTGTAGTCGGCGATCCCGGCGCACACGCCGCTCCATTTGGCGTTCTGCTTGTCGAGGTAGAATTTCGTGCGGCTGGCAGACATCTCAGTTCCTCCGGCTATTGTTTTCGAGTTGCGCCAGGTCTTCATCGCTGCGTACCGCGGGGCGGAAGTCGGGATGGTCGGCGCTGATGATGCGTTCGACGGTGTGCAGGCGGTTTTCGAGGCGCCGTGCGGTATCGTAAAGTTCGTCGAGCAGCTGTTCATCTTCTCCGGTCAGCGTCTTGGCCTGTTTCCACTTGGTGATGTAGTGGAGGATCAGCCAGGGCAGACCGAGGAAGAGGGTTCCGATGACGATCGGGACAATGATGATCTCTTCCATCGGTCCGGCTCCTTAATTCTTGCCCTGCGCGGCTTTCAGCGCGGCGAGCTCGTCGGCAACCTTGTCGGCCGCCTGCAGCTCGGCGATTTCCTCGTCGAGCGACTTCTTGTAGCCGAGGCCCAGCGCATCGGCGCGGCCTTCGGCTTCGTCGACGCGGCGTTCGAGGATCTCGAAGCGCGAGAAGGCGTCTTCGACACGGTCGCCGTTGGTCATCTCGCGCAGCTTGTAGCGATTCTCGGCGCTTTCGAGGCGGTTGACGACGCTCGACTGGCGCGCGCGGGCTTCCGAAAGCTTCTTCTGCAACTTGGCGATGTCGGCCTCGTAACCGGTCAGCGCGTCGTCGAGGACGGCGATCTCGGCCTTGAGCTTCTCGGCCATGTCGCCGGCCTTCTGCTTTTCGACGAGCGCGGCGGTGGCGAGGTCTTCGCGGTCCTTCGACAGCGCGAGTTCGGCCTTTTCCTTCCAGCTGTCCTGCAGGCTTTCGAGCTTGGCGATGTGGCGGCGCATTTCCTTCTGGTCCGCGATCGTGCGGGCGGCGGAAGCGCGGACTTCGACGAGCGTTTCATTCATCTCGAAGATGATCTGGCGGATCATCTTTTCGGGGTCTTCGGCCCGGTCGAGCAGGTCGGTGACGTTGGCGGCGATGATGTCGCGGGTTCGTGAGAAAATACCCATTTGGAAACTCCTGTCGAAAACTTGAGATCGGTATCTTGTTAAAAAAGCTGGTGCCGGGGCGGGGCAAGGGGGGAGAGTGCCCCGGCACCAGTGCCGGTCAGGCTAAAGTCCTGACCGCCGGGGACATGACAGCGGCGACCAGCGGACCGGCGGGGGTGCCGGTGACGCTGGCGGCAACCTGGGGCTGGTCGATCACGCCGACGAGGATGGCCAGCGCTCCGGACGCGCTGAGCGCGAAAGTGGCGGCTTGGGCAAACATCGTTTTCATGGATTAACCTTCCCTGTGTTTTCGCTGCACCGGAGCGATTTGCGCCGGTTCGCAGAAATCTTTGCAGGAGGCGTGCCAATTGCACAAAGGCGCAGAAAACCGCCGAACTTCGCGCGCAAATCATGGCATAAATCGATTTAACTTGCCAATCAGCGGGAAAATTTGCCAATGATTGGGAATGGAGCGCGAAACCCAATTTATCGGCCAGTCGGCGGCGTTTCAGGACGCGGTAGAACGCGCGAGCCTCGCGGCCTCGCTCGACCGTCCGGTGCTGGTGATCGGCGAGCGCGGGACGGGCAAGGAGTTGATCGCCGAGCGCCTCCACCGCCTGTCGACACGATGGGATCGACCCTATGTCATCATGAACTGCGCCGCGATGCCCGAGACGCTGATCGAGTCCGAATTGTTCGGGCACGAGGCCGGCGCCTTCACCGGCGCGACGCGCACGCGCGCGGGACGCTTTGAAGAGGCCGACGGCGGCACATTGTTTCTCGACGAACTTGCGACGATGTCGATGGGCGCGCAGGAGCGACTGCTGCGCGCGGTTGAATATGGCGAGGTGACGCGCGTCGGCTCGTCGCGCCCCATCCGCGTCGACGTGCGCATCGTCGCGGCGACCAACGAACATCTGCCCGCGCTGGTGGAGGACAATCGTTTCCGGGCAGATCTGCTCGACCGATTGTCGTTCGAGGTCATCACCCTGCCCCCGCTTCGCGCACGCGAAGGCGATATCGAGGTGCTCGCGACCTATTTCGGCCAGCGCATGGCGGCGGTGATCGGCTGGGACGAATGGCCGGGCTTCGGCCCGCGCGCACTCGCCGCGATGGAGGGGCATGACTGGCCGGGCAATGTCCGCGAACTGAGGAACGTCATCGAACGCGCCATCTATCGCTGGGCCGATCCTGAAAAGCCGGTCGATGCCCTGAGCTTCGACCCGTTCGCGAGCCCCTGGCAACCGGTGGTGCGCAAGCCGGCGGCACAGGCAGTGGCGCCAGCGACACCCGCAAGCCCCGCCGCGCCGTCGACGCCCCCATCGGGCCCGGTCAGCGACCTGCGCGCCGCGGTCGACGGCTATGAAAAGCAGATATTGTCGGACACCATGGCGCGCTGTCGCTTCAACCAGAAGGTCGCGGCCGAGGCGCTGGGATTGAGTTACGACCAGATCCGTCACGCGCTGAAAAAGCACGGACTGAATCAGTAGGTCATTGCCCCGGCAATTGCGCGTTCAGCGCCTCCAGCACCGCATCCTGCGCCGAGGCGAGGTCGGCGAGCCGATCGCGCAACGCATAGATATCGGGAAGCCCGTCGATCTGATCATCGACGCTGCGTTCGATATAGAGTCGGTCGATATCGGCGAGCGCTGTCGTCAGCGGCGCGCGCGCGGCGGTCAGCCGCGTGATCGCCTGTTGCGCGACGACCCAGCGCTCGCTGGCAACCGGCGCGCCCGCCGCAGCCGAAACCGCCGATGCGGTCGCGCCGCGCTCTGCGGCAAAAGCCTGCTGCCCGGCCGCCCCGTCCGATTCCCAACGCTGAAGCCGTCCGGCGAGGTCGGTCGGCAGCGGGCCGGGGGGCGCGACGACGACCGCGGGCGGCGCCACATCGAATCGCCCCTCGACCGCGCGCTTTGCCAGCGAAGGTCCGTCATTGGCCTGCGTCCCCGCACAGGCGGGCAGCGACAGGAGCAGTGGAGCAAAAAGAAGGGCGCGCTTCATCGTCGCCCCTGATATGGGCGCACCGACGGCGCAGCAAGCACCGAATCGGCGACGTCGGCGATAATCGACCCCGGCCCGCGCTTTTGGACGAAAAGCACGGGATTTGGCGGTTGACAGCGGCGCACTGTCTCGCTAGTGGCGCTGACTTTCCCGCATGCCGGAAAAATCGCCTGCTTCGGCGGGTGACTGGCAGCGTGGGTGTTTTAGTTTCTGATTGGATGGAAGACCATGTTCGCAATCGTGCGCACGGGCGGCAAGCAGTATCGCGTCGCCGCTGGAGACAAGATCGCCGTTGAAAAGATCGACGGTGAAGCTGGCGACACCGTGTCGCTGGGCGACATCCTGCTGGCCGGTGACGGCGGCGAAGTGAAGAGCGCCGAAGGCCTCGTCGTTTCGGCCGAGATCATCGCCCAGACGCGCGGCGAAAAGGTCATCGTCTTCAAGAAGCGCCGCCGGCACAACTATCGTCGCCGCAACGGCCACCGCCAGTCGCTGACGCTGCTGCGCATCCTCGCCGTCGGCGATGCCAAGAAGGCCGCGCCGAAGAAGGAAGCCGCTCCGAAGGCAGAAGCCGCTCCGGCCACCGAAGCCAAGGCTGCTGCACCCGCCAAGGAAGCCGCTCCGAAGAAGGCTGCTGCTCCGAAGGCCGAAGCCGCCGCCGAAAAGAAGCCCGCTGCCAAGAAGGCAGCCCCCAAGAAGGAAGCCTGAGCGCGGCAGCGCGGCTCGGCCCTCTCTCGAACGAATTAAGGAGCATCAGTCATGGCACATAAGAAAGCAGGCGGTTCTTCGCGCAACGGTCGCGACTCAGCCGGCCGCCGCCTTGGCGTGAAAAAGTTCGGCGGTCAGGAAGTGATCGGCGGCAACATTATCGTGCGTCAGCGCGGCACCCGCGTTTATCCGGGCGTCAACGTTGGCATGGGCAAGGACCACACGCTGTTCGCAACCGCCGACGGCCAGGTCCGATTCCACGATGGCAAGCTTGGCCGCAAATATGTGTCGGTCGACGTCATGGCGGAAGCCGCCGAATAAGGACGATCTTCCAGGGTCGTCCATCAAGGGATGACCCGGAACGGTCCTTTCCGCCGCAGGCGGAAACAAAGTTCGAAAAGAGGGAGACGGGTCACCCCCGTACTCCCTTTTTTCTTGTCCGAAATCCGTCACTTGCGACGGACGGGCGCGAAAATCGGGCCATCCATCTCCCTCCATATCGAATGTCGTCAAAGCGTCACCATCTGGCGCCAAGGCGACAGGCACTGGGAGTTAGAAGACATGTTCGCGCGTACCGAAAGACTGTTGCTGCGGCCCGGCTGGCTGGAAGATGCCCCCGCGCTCGCCCAAGCGATCGGCGAAGAGACCGTGGTCCGCAACCTCGCGACCGCGCCCTGGCCCTATGGCGAGACGCAGGCGCAGGAGTTTCTCAGCAAGCCGCTCGATCCCGACCAGCCGCGTTTCCTGATCTTTGCCCGCACCGGCGGCGCACCGCGCCTTGTCGGCGGCTGCGGCATCTCGCCCAGCCCCGACGCCGATCTGGGGGGAGCCCTCGAAATGGGTTACTGGATCGCACGGCCCTATTGGGGTCTCGGTTTCGCGACCGAGGCCGGGCGGCAGCTCGTCCATATCGCGCGCGCGATGAACCTGCCGAAGCTGTCGGCGGGCCATTTCGTCGACAATCCGGCGTCGGGTGCGGTGCTCCGCAAGCTCGGCTTTAAGCCCACCGGCAAGGTCGCGCAGCGCTACAGCCTCGCACGCGGCGGCGAAGCCGCGTGCGCGCTGTTCGAGGAAGGCGACGCCGACTCGGACGGTTCGGTCACCCCGATGCGAAGCCGCATCGGGGTGGACGAGGATTTCCGGGAGGAACTGCGCCTGATGGCGGCGTGACGCCTCCCTCGCGCTTGCGGGAGGGGCGGCGCCTATCCGCGCATCTTGTTCACCATGCCCATGATGTCGTCGAGCGGATTGCCGTCGCCGTCCATGTCGAGCATCTTGCCGAGACCGCCCAGCCCGCCGAGGCCGCCCGCCGACGGGGCCGCGCCGCCGCCCATCGCCCCGCCAAGCACATTGCCGAGCATGCCGCCGAGGCCGCCCGACTGCCCGCCGCTGTCGCCGCCCTGCTTCGCCATATAGCCCGCGACCATCATCGCGAGCATCGGCAGCATCTGTTTGAGGATGCCCGAATCGAGGCCGGTCTGCGCCGCGGCCTGTCCCGCGACGGTGCGGCTGACATCCTTCGATCCGAAAATCTGGCCGAGCACGTCATTGCCTTTGTCGACGGGCGTCGGCTGCGATCCGAGAACAGAATCCAGCAAACCACCGCCGCCGAGTTGGCCGAGCAACCCACCGAGGCCGCCCAGTCCCTCGGCGCCCCCGCCGGCCGATTGCGCCTGTTTCTTGAACCCGCCGAGGATCGCGGGAAGCAACGCGTCGGCGCCCTGTTTGGCCATCGCGGGCGGAATGCCCAGCTCTTTCGCCATCGATTCGATGCCGCCGGCCTGCGCCAGAATGTCGGTCAGATTCATTTCGCTTACTCCCGCTTCGACGCGGATCGAACCACGCCGATAGGCCTGAGTATAGCATCAGGCGCGAGGAGGAGGAGTCGTTCATTTGGCTGTCATTTCCAGATGCATAGGTCCATCCTGCGGTCATGCGACTCGCCCCTCGCGGGAAAGACCGCATCCATAGTGGGAGCTAAACAATGAGCATTTTCGGCAAGATCAAGGACGCCATCTTCGGCAAGAAGGCGGTCGCCGCAGAACCCGCCGCCCCGGCCGCGCCCAGCCCCGTCGGCACCGCGCTCGACGCCGCGACGCAGGCGATGGCCGCCGCGGCAGCCGCTCCCGTCGATGTCGACGCCATCCTCACCGCCGAAGCCGCGAACGCCGGGCAGGATCTCAACTGGCGGACCTCGATCGTCGACCTGATGAAGCTGCTCGGCATCGATTCGAGCCTCGCCAACCGCAAGGAACTGGCGCAGGAGCTCGGCTATACCGGCGAACTCGACGGCAGCGCCGAAATGAACATCTGGCTGCACAAGGCGGTGATGCGCGAACTCGCGGCGAACGGCGGCAAGGTGCCCGCCGACCTCACCGACTGACAGACGGCCGATAATTTTCGACAGGGGTCGGGAGGTAAAGCCCTTCCCGGCCCCTTTTCGTTGACCCCCGCGCGGGCGTGCCTAGACAGGTTTCAACAGAAACAAGTCGCCAGGGAGCCGCCCCGTGTCCAATCCGCTTTCCATCTCCGTCAGCCGCCGCCAGACCCTCGCCACGCTCGGCGCGGGCACCGCCGGCCTCGCGATCGCCGGCCCCGCCGCCGCGCTGCAGTCGCCGCCGAAGGGCGCGGCGCAAAACCTGCTCGACTCGATTGCCGATAACCTCATCGCCCTGTCACCCGAAGGCGCGACCTCGCTCGGCATCGATACCGGCGCGCGCGCCGCCGAACGCGGCAAGCTCGGCGATCGCTCGGCGGCAGGGCAAAAGGCCGTCGCCGATACGCTGAAGGCCGACGTCGCGCGCGTTCGCGCCTTTGACAAGACGGGGCTCGACCATGGCACGCGCACCAGCCTCGCGGTCGTCGAAAGCGCCTATGGCGTCGCACTCGACGGTTTTGCCCTCCCCTATGGCGACGTCGCGGTCGGCGGCTGGCGCAATACGCCTTATGTCGTGATCCAGAATGTCGGCGCCTATCTCGACGTCCCCAAATTCCTCGACAGCGACCATCCGGTGAAGACCTCGGCCGATGCCGAAGCCTATCTCTCGCGCCTCAATGCCTTTCCCGGCGTCCTCGATGGCGAGACCGAACGGCTGAAGGCCGCGGGCGCGCAGGGGATGATCGCCCCCGCCTTCCTGATCGACAAGGCGGTCAAGCAGATGGAAGCGACGATCGCGGATGCCAAGGCTGGCGGGTCGATGGTTGAAAGCCTCGTCCGCCGCACAGGCGAGGCGAAGATCGCAGGCGACTGGAATGCACGTTCGGCGAAGGTGGTGCAGGGCCCCGTCGCCGCTGCACTCGAACGCCAGCTTGCCGAGTTGAAGGTGCAGCGGCCGAAGGCGACGATGGACGCCGGCATGTGGGCGCGGCCCGGCGGCGACGAATGGTATGCGTGGGGCCTCCGCGCATCGACGACGACGCGGATGACGCCCGATGAAGTCCATCAGATGGGCCGCGAGGAACTCGCCGAACTGCACGGCCGGATGGACCCGATCCTGAAAAAACTAGGGTACACGCAGGGCTCGGTCGGCGACCGGATGAATGCGCTGGCCCAGGATCCCAAATATAAGTTCCCCGACAACGACGCGGGTCGCGCCGAGATTCAGGCCTATATCCAGACCTGGCTCGGCAAGATCCGCGCCGAGTTGCCGCGCGCCTTCCGCACGTTGGTGAAGGGCAATGTCGAGGTGAAGCGGCTCCCCTTGGCCGAAGAACCCGGCGCGCCCGCGGCCTATGGCGGCGCAGGGTCGATCGACGGCACGGTGCCGGGCAAATTCTGGATCAACCTGCGCACCACCGAACTGCACAGCAAATATTCGCTGCCCGACCTTACGATGCACGAGGCGATCCCCGGCCATGTGTGGCAGGGCGAATATGCGAACCAGATGCCGCTCATTCGGACGATGCTGGCATTCAACGCCTATAGCGAAGGCTGGGCGCTCTACGCCGAACAACTCGCCGACGAGCTTGGCCTCTACGACGATTTCGAGGTCGGGCGCCTCGGCTATCTCCAGTCGCTGGCGTTCCGCGCCTGCCGCCTCGTCGTCGACACCGGCATCCACGCCAAGCGCTGGACGCGCGAGCAGGGCGTCGAGTTTTTCGTCAAGGAAAATGGCTCGAACCCGCTCGAGGTCGCGAGCGAGGTCGACCGCTATTGCAGCTGGGCCGGACAGGCGTGCGGTTACAAGGTCGGGCATAGCGAGATCGTCCGCCAACGCGGGTTGGCGCAAAAGGCGCTCGGCGCGAAATATGACCTCCGCGATTTCGACGATGTCGTGGTCAAGGGGGGCAATGTGCCGCTCGACGTCCTCGCGCAGAATGTCGACGAATATGTGCGGGGCGCGAAGGGCTGATCCAGCGCGGGCGGGCGTTACAAGACTTTAGGAAACAAGGAGCATTTTGCCTTGCGCGACCCGACATGGCCTTTAGGGCCGTAAGGGTCGCCTCTCCCGGCGAGGTTGAATGGAAGGACAACCGATGCTCCCTGCGATGTCCCAGATGGTCGCGCTTCTTTTCGTCACCCAGACCGCCGGGCCTCCCGCCTGTCCGCCAACCGCGAAGCTCGCCGAAACACAGCTCGCCGACATCGCCGCCGCGCACAAGCTGACCCAGGCAGCTGTCCAGAGCGGAAACTATGCGCCGGTCTCCGTCGCGCTGCTCGGCGGGACCGCGACGCATGTCGTCCGTCAGGACAGCGGTGGCGCTTTCGGCGGCGTCGGCTATCTGGCGACGGTCGAATATAGCTTCTCGGGCACGCTGGCCGCCTTTCGCGATCGCTTTCTCGCTGCCTACCCGACGGCCGGCAGCTTTCGGACGACCTGCACCGACGGCATATGCACGCGAAAGATCGCAGACCCCGCCGACCTGCATGTCGACCGGATCGAGGGCATCGTGCCCCGGGGCAGTTTGAGCATCGCGTCGCTGCGAACTGACCACCGCGACGCCAGCAAGGTCATTCTGTCCTGTATGTATCGCGGGCGGTAAAGACCGGCAGCGGCATCAAATCGGGTTCGACGAACCCGCGCCGCGCCGGAACCGAAAAGAGCAGTTCGCGGCTGTAGAAGCGCAGCGGCCAGTCGCGGCGGCCGACGTCGGACAGCAGCATCGCGTTGACGCGCGCGGCCAGCGCCGTCTCGGCCGTTTCCGACAAGAACAGGCGCACCCCCGCGACATAGGCGCGCGTGATGCTGTCGTGATAGCCGCCATGGTCGTCGTTCACCCCGCCGACGCTCTCGTTATAGCGGCTGATGATGCTCGCGATCTCCGCATCGACGTCGATGTCGGCGCGTTCGCTGACGAGCCACAGGCACGCCCCCAGATGCGCCTCGTGCGTCCACGCTTCGCGCGTCAGGGTGCGCGCGAGCAGGCCTTCGCCGATCGCGCGGATTTCGTCGTCGCGCTCGAACAGGCGCGGTGAATATTCGGTCGTCATTGGTCCGGTCCTTCCGGGTGAATGAGCACCCGGAAGAGGTCCGGGTCAATCAGGCTGCGACGGCCGCCTGCGGTGCCGCCTGGCGGACGCCTTCGTCGACATGGTCCGCGAATTGCGCGAAATTGTCGATGAACTGGCCGACGAGCGTTTGCGCGGTACGGTCATAAGCTTGCTTGTCGGCCCACGCTTCGCGCGGATCGAGCAGGCTGCTGTCTACTCCCGGCACCGCGACGGGGACCATGAAACCGAAGTTCGGATCCTTGCGGAATTCGGCGTCGTTCAGGCTGCCGTCGAGCGCGGCGTTGAGCAGCGCGCGCGTCGCCTTGATCGGCATGCGCTTGATCCCGTCCATCGTCGCCATGCCGCCGGTCCAGCCGGTGTTGACGAGCCAGCACTGGACGCCGCCCTTGGCGATGCGCTCTTTCAGCAGATTGCCGTACACCGACGGGTGGCGCGGCATGAAGGGCGCGCCGAAGCAGGTCGAGAAGGTCGCCTCGGGCTCGGTCACGCCGATTTCGGTGCCGGCGACGCGCGCGGTGTAGCCCGAGAGGAAGTGGTACATCGCCTGGTCGGGGGTCAGCTTCGCGATCGGGGGCAACACGCCATAGGCATCGGCGGTGAGCATGATGATATTCTGCGGCACCGGGCCCATATTCCGTTCCGACGTGTTCGGAATGAAATCGATCGGGTACGAACCGCGGCTGTTTTCGGCGAGGCTCGCATCGTCGAAATCGAGCTCGCGCGTGACCGGATCGATCACGACATTTTCGAGCACGGTGCCGAAACGCTTCGTCGTCGCGAAAATCTCGGGCTCCGCCTCGGGCGAGAGGCGGATCATCTTGGCATAGCAGCCACCCTCGAAATTGAAGACCGCGGTGTCCGACCAGCCATGCTCGTCGTCGCCGATCAGCGTGCGCGAGGCGTCAGCCGACAGCGTCGTCTTGCCGGTGCCCGACAGGCCGAAGAAGACGGCCGTGTCGCCCCCCGGGCCCATGTTCGCCGAACAGTGCATCGGCATCACGCCCTTTACGGGGAGCAGATAGTTGAGGATGCCGAACACCGACTTCTTCATTTCGCCGGCGTACTGCGTGCCGCCGATCAGCACGAGCTTCTCGGAGAAATTGACCGCGACGACGGTTTCGGTGCGCGTGCCGTGGCGCGCCGGGTCGGCGCGGAAGCTCGGCAAGTCGATGATCGTATATTCGGCCGCGAACGCCGCCAGCTCCGCCGCGGTCGGGCGACAGAGCAAGGTGCGGATGAACTGGCTGTGCCAGGCGAATTCGGTGACGACCTGCACCGCGACGCGGTGCTCGGGCTGCGAGCCGCCGAAGAGCTGCTGACGGAACAGGCGCGGACGCTCGGCGAGGTGCGCGAAGAAGTCGGCCTTCAAGGCCGCGAAATGATCGGGGGTCATCGGCACATTGGTCTTGCCCCACCAGATCGTGTCGGCGGTTTCGGCGTCCTGGACGATGAACTTGTCCTTGGCGCTGCGCCCGGTGTGCTTGCCGGTTTCGACGACGAGCGGGCCGTCCTTGGCGAGCACGCCTTCTCCATGACGGACGGCGTCCTCGATCAGCTGCGGCGTGCCCCAGTTTTCGGAGACCTCCGCCTTCGTTTCGACGCTGTCCGTGCCGATCACAACCTTGGTCATTGCCTTCGCCTCTCCTTGTCCGGCGACGTCGTTGCATACCTATGCAATGCTTAGTGCACTCATAGGTTGGCCCGCATTTGCATGGGTGCCGACGTGACCGCCGATTCCGAAATCCCGGCCGCGTTAGCCCGCTTGGCGGGGGAGGTCAAAAGATTAAAGCGGAGCTGCGCGGCGCTTGCGATGAACATGATGAAGCGAAGCTGCAACTGCGCCGCGATGTTGTCGCTGACCCGCGGATAGGCTAATCGCTGCTTGGGCCCGCCAAACGGAAAGAGCATGACGGCAACCATCGCGCTGGTCGACGACGACCGCAACATCCTGCAATCGCTGTCCATCGCGCTTCAGGCCGAAGGCTTCGCAACGCGCGTCTATTCGGACGGCGAGGCGGCGCTGAAGCCGCTGATCGACAATCCGCCCGACCTCGCCGTTTTCGACGTCAAGATGCCGCGGATGGACGGGCTCGAGCTGCTCCGCCGGCTACGCGAGAAGAGCCAGTTGCCGGTGATCTTCCTGACCAGCAAGGATGACGAGATCGACGAGGCCCTGGGCCTCGCGATGGGCGCCGACGATTATATCGCGAAACCCTTTTCGCAGCGGCTGGTGATCGCCCGTATCCGCGCGATCCTGCGCCGCGTCGAGCTCAACCGGTCGGCCCCCAGCGAGAATGACGAACCCGTCGCCGAGCCGATCACCCGCGGACGGCTGCAGATGGATCCGGCGCGCCACAAGGTCGCGTGGGACGGCAAGGACGTGACGCTGACCGTCACCGAATTCCTGATCCTCGAAACCCTCGCCGCGCGCCCCGGCATCGTGCGCAGCCGCAACCAGTTGATGGACGCCGCCTATCAGGACGATGTCTATATCGACGACCGCACGATCGACAGCCACATCAAGCGCCTGCGCCGCAAGTTCCGCGAGGTCGATCCCGAATTCGACGCGATCGCAACCCTTTATGGCGCGGGGTATCGCTTTGCCGATGAAAGCTGACGCCCTCAAACCCGACGCGAGCATCGCCGAGCAGGAGGAATCGCCGCTCGTCTGGTCGGCGCGCTGGTCGCTGACGACGCGCATCCTTGCGGTCAATATTCTTGCCATCGCGCTGTTCGCGGGCGGTTTCTATTATCTCGATTCCTATCGCAGCCGGCTGGTCGACACGCGGATCGAGGTGATGAAGGACCAGCTCGCGATGCTCGACAGCGCGCTCGAAGCGGCGCGGCCCGAAGAGCGCACCCGGCTGATCGACGAATTCACCGCCGCGACCGAGTCGCGCCTGCGTTTCTACGCGCCCGACGGACGGCGGATTTCGGACAGTTTCGAGACGGGGCCCGCGACCTACACCTTGCGCGATCCGGACCTTCAACCCTGGAAACGCGACGCCGCGCGCGCGATGGACCGCGGCATCGACTGGATCGTCGGCGCGCCAGCCTATCCCGAATTCGAGGAACCGCGCGTCGACAATGCGAAGGCCTGGCCGGAGGTGATCGAAGCGCAGCGCAGCGACGCCGCAGCCAGCCGCTTCCGCTACGCCCCCGAACGCACCCCGCTGCTCAGCGCCGCGCGCGTCGTCGACCTCGATACGCCGCAGACGGCGCTGATGACGCTCAACGCGCGCGACATCACGCGCACCGTGCGCGCCGAACGCTTTCGCATCGCGATCGTTGTCGCGATGGTGCTGATGGCGTCGGTCCTGCTCTCGCTGTTCCTTGCCCGCACTATCGTCCGCCCGCTCCGCCGCCTTGCCCGCGCCGCGGTGCGCGTCCGCCTCGGCCGCGCGCGCGAAGTCGTGGTTCCGCGCCTGCCCAGCCGCCGCGACGAGATCGGGACGCTCGCGCGCGCGCTCAGCGACATGACGCAAGCCCTTCGTGAGCGCATCGACGCCGGCGAACATTTCGCCGCCGACGTGACGCACGAACTCAAAAATCCGATCGCGTCGGTCCGCTCGGCGATCGAGGGGCTGGGACGCGTCAAGACCGACGAACAGCGGGCGCAACTGCTTGCGATAGCCGACGAGGATGTTCGCCGGCTCGACCGGCTGGTGAACGACATCAGCGAGGCGAGCCGGGTCGACGCGCAATTGTCGCGCACCCTGTTCGAGCCAATCGACGTCGGCCTCATGATCGAATCGATGCTCGCGGCACGCGCGGCGCGCGTCGACCCCAATGTTCCGAACCCGCGTGTCGCCTTCGCACGCCCGCGCAAGGGCACCACGGTGGTGATGGGCGACGGGCACCGGCTCGAACGCGCGATCGACAATGTCATCGACAATGCGATCAGCTTCTCGCCCGACACCGGCCTTGTGTGCATTTCGGCAACCCGCCTCGGCGACGAGGTCCATATCAAGGTCGACGACGACGGCCCCGGCATCGACCCGGCGCAGCGCGACGCCATTTTCCGCCGCTTTCACAGCGAACGCCCCCCCGGCGAAGCGTTCGGCCGGCACAGCGGGCTCGGTCTCGCGATCGCGCGCACCATCGTCGAGGGGCATAGCGGGACGATCAACGCCAAGGATCGCGACGACGGGCGGTCGGGGGCCAGCCTGCTCATCACCCTCCCCGCCCGCGATGGCGGGACCGAGGCGGGCTGAGGCCTTCATCCTATCATCTTGCGGCACCGCACCGTCGTCGGTAAGCCGTGTCACATGCTTCCGAGCCGGACCAACACGGACATCGTCAATATCCATGCCAGTTGCGTCGCGGCGGGCAATGGCGGCGTGCTGATCCTCGGCAATTCGGGACAGGGCAAGTCGGACCTTGCGCTGCGGCTGATCGACCGCGGCGCGCGGCTGGTCGCCGACGACCGCTGCGACATCTGGTTCGAACGCGGCCGGCTGTGGTGCCGCCCCCCCGAAAATCTGGCGGGCAAGCTGGAGGTGCGCGGGATCGGGATCGTCGAACGCCCGTGGACGGCCCCCGTCCCGCTCGCGCTCGCGGTGCGCCTGACCGACCGTTACGACCGCATGCCCGCGGTCAATCAGGTCGAAACCGTCGCGGGCCACGCGCTTCCGGCGTTGCTGCTGTCGGCGTTCGAGGCATCGGCCCCGATCAAGATCCTGATCGCGCTCGAACGGCTGGCACCCGCGGCATGAGGCATAAATGACCGACATAGCCGCCGAATCGCGCCTGTTGCTGATCACCGGCCTGTCGGGCGCGGGCAAGTCGACCGTGCTCAAGGTGCTCGAGGATCTCGGCTGGGAGGTCGTCGATAATCTGCCGCTCGCGCTGCTCGAAACGCTGATCGACGCACCGATGCAGCGCAGCGAGGCGGGACGGCCGCTCGCGATCGGGATCGACAGCCGCAGCCGCGGTTTCCGTCCGGCACTTCTCGTGCGCCGGATCAAGGATTTGCGCGACGCGGGCGGGCGCGACATCCAGACCCTGTTCCTCGACTGCGCCGGCGCCGAGCTCGAGCGCCGCTTTTCGGAAACGCGCCGCCGTCACCCGATGGCCGAGGACCGCCCCGCCGCCGACGGTATTGCGCGCGAGCGCGAGATGATGGAGCCGCTCCGCCGCTGGGCCGAGCATGTCGTCGATACGACCAATTACAGCAGCAACGATCTGCAGCAGGAAATCCGCCAGCGTTTTGGCGACACGGGCGACGACGAGCCGGTGCTCAATGTCCTGAGCTTTGGCTTCGCGCGCGGCCTGCCGCGCAACGCCGACCTCGTCTTCGACATGCGCTATCTGCGCAATCCGCACTGGGATCCGAAGCTGAAGCCCGGAACCGGGCTGGACGCCGATGTCGCAGCCTATGTCATCGCCGACCCGGCCTATGAGGACAGCGTCGCGCAGATCGAGAAACTGATCCTGACCCTGCTGCCGCGTTACCGCGCCGAGGGCAAAAGCTATGTCACCATCGCTTTCGGTTGCACGGGTGGGCGCCACCGCTCGGTCCATGTGGCGAGCCGTGTTGCCCAAACGCTACGCGAGTCCGGATATGAGCCGACGCTGACCCACCGCAATCTTGACTCTGCCCCGCAAGATGGGCTTGAGGGCAGGCCCCCGCCCGCGGCTTCCGCGCCCGGCGGCAACATATAAGGGTCGACGACTTCATGGCGAACGATAAGGCTTTGCCGCTTCTGGGAATGGTGCTCGTCACGCACGGCCGCCTTGCCGAGGAAATGGTGCGTGCGATGGAGCATGTCGTCGGTCCCCAAAGGGCCATTGCGACCGTCTGCATCGGCCCGAACGACAATATGGAAATGCGCCGCAAGGAAATCGCCGATGCGATTCGCAAGGTCGACGAAGGCCGCGGCGTCGTGATGCTGACCGACCTGTTCGGCGGAACCCCGTCGAACCTGGCGATCAGCCTGCTCGAATCGGGGCGCACCGAAGTGATCGCCGGGGTCAACCTGCCGATGCTGATCCGCCTCGAAAGCGCGCGCAAGACGATGGAACTTCGCGCCGCGGTGATCGCGGCGAAGGAAGCCGGCCAGAAATATATTTCGGTCGCGTCGGAGATGTTGGGAGTAGGCCCTTGAACGAAAATAGCGAGACGGTCGAAATCACCAACCAGCGTGGGCTCCACGCACGAGCGAGCGCCAAGTTCGTGACCTTCGTCAGCCGGCTGCCCGAAAGCGTGTCGGTCGAGGTCGAAAAGGGCGGATCGCGCGTCAACGGCACCTCGATCATGGGATTGATGATGCTCGGCGCCGCAAAGGGCGATTCGATCACGATCCATACGAAGGGCGACGGCGCCGATGCGGCGCTGCTGAAGCTCGTCGGGCTGGTCAAGGACAGCTTCGGCGAGGATTGACGCCATGGCTCGCCGCAGCCGTATCGAAAGCTTCTCCAACCCGCTGGTCAAGCGGATGCGCCTGCTGCGCGAAAAGCGGCATCGGCGCGCCGAGGGGCTGTTTCTCGCCGAAGGGCTGCGCATCGCGACCGAGGCGCGCGAGGCAGGCGTGCTGCCTTTATGGCTGTTCCTCGCCGAAGAGGGCGCCGCGCATCCGCTAGCCCAGGCGCTGGTCGAGGCGGTGCTCGCGAGCGGCGGCGAGGTCATCGACACGACGCCCGCAATCCTCTCGAAACTGTCGGGCAAGGACAATGCCCAGACAATCGTCGGCATCTATGCCGAGCCGAAGACGCAGCTTGCCGATCTCGACCGCGACGCCGCGCCGATCTGGCTCGTCGCCGAGCGCCTACGCGATCCCGGCAATCTCGGCACGATGCTGCGCACCGGCGACGCCGTCGGCGCCGGCGGGCTGATCCTGCTCGACGAAAGCACCGATCCCTATGCGGTCGAGGCGGTGCGCGCGAGCATGGGCGCGATCTTCACACAGAAACTGGTGATCGCACGCTGGGAAGAGTTTCTCCCATGGCTACGCCAAGGCTCCGGCCAACTCGTCGCGACATGGCTCGGCGCGGATACGCAGGATTATCAGGCGGTACGCTATGCCGCGCCGACCTTCATCCTCACCGGCAATGAATCGCAGGGCATGCCCCCCGAATATGCCGCCGCCGCCGATGTCCGCGTAAAGATGCCGATGATGGGCAAGGCCGACAGCCTGAACGCCGCGGTGGCGACTGCGGTAATGGCCTATGAGGTGCTGAACCAGCGGCGGAACCAATAGCCGGGCCGCGCGGTTCATCGATCGATCAGCAAGATGCGTTCAGGAGATGCCGCATGATCAGGATCGCCCTACCCGCTTCGCTTTTTATCCTCGCCGCCTGCGCCCCCGCCGCCGAAACCCCGCCGCAAGGTCCGGGCGAGCAACCCGCCGCCTATATGGCGCTTGGCACCGAGCCCGGCTGGACGCTCGAAATCACGCCGTCGCGGCTCAACTATGACGGCGACTATGGCGAGACCAAGATCATGGTGCCGAACCCCGGCGCCAAACCGTCCTTCAACGGCGAACGCTATGTCACCGACCGGCTGACCGTCGACATCACCCACAGCGAATGCAGCGACGGGATGAGCGACCGCCGTTACCGCGACACGGTGACGGTGGTTGCCGACGGCAAGACGGTGAAGGGATGTGGCGGCAAGATCCTGCCGCCGACCGAGCTTGCGGGCACCAACTGGAGTTTCGTGTCGATCGGCGGCACGCCCGTGGCGGGGGACCGACCGACGTCGCTGCAATTCGATGGAAACCGGCTGAGCGGCAGCGCCGGCTGCAACCGCTTTTCGGGCAGCTATGCGGTCGATGGCGGGACGCTCAAGGCCGGGCCGCTGATGGCGACCGAAATGGCGTGTCCGGGCATGAAGCTGGAACAGGCCTTCTTCAAACTGATGGCGACGCCGGTCAGCCTGACCTTTGCCGACGACGGGACGCTGATCCTGACGGGCAGCGAAGGCCGGACCGCGGTGCTTCGGCGCGCGATCTGATCGCGGAGCTTATTCGCCGGCGTCGTTGACCGCCGCGGGTGCCGCCGCCAGCTTTGCCAACGGCCGCGCCGCCTGCTCGGCGACCGGAAGCGACGGGATTTCCTTGTCGCCGGTTTCGATATCGAGCGCCTCGAAGCGTTTCGCCTGCGTCAGCACCTGCGATTCGAAGCTGCCGACGAAGGCGTTGTACGCGCCGGTCGCCTGATCGAGATTCTTGCCGACACGTGCGATATGCGCGCCCATCACCGACATGCGCGCGTAAAGCTCCTTGCCGAGCGCGGCGATCTCGCGCGCCTGCCCCGCCAGCTTTTCCTGCCGCCACACCGCCGCGACCGTGCGCGCGATCGCAATGAGGTTCGTCGGCGTCGCGAGCAGAACCTTCCGTTCGAACGCATAGTCCCAAAGCTCGTGATCCTGATCGAGCGCCGCCGCGAGGAAATGCTCGCCCGGCACGAACATCACGACGAAATCGGGCGTGTCGTCGAACTGGTTCCAATAGGATTTGGCGCCGAGCGTGTTCACATGCGCCTTCATCGCCGCAGCGTGCGCGGCGAGATGGGCGACCTTCTCGCGTTCGTCGACCGCGCCGAACGCATCCTGATAGGCATTAAGCGACACCTTGGCATCGATGACGAGGCTCTGTCCGCCCGGGACCTTCACCACGACGTCCGGGCGCAGCCGCCCGCCGTCGCCTTCGACGCTGACCTCGGTCTGGAAGTCGGCATGCTCGGCAAGACCGCAGCTTTCGAGCACGTTACGAAGCTGCTGCTCGCCCCAGCGGCCGCGCGCTTTCGGCGCGTTGCGCAGCGCATTGACGAGCTTTGCCGCCTCGCTCGACACGCGTTCGGTGCCCTCGCGCATCGCCGCGATCTGGCCGTGGAGCAGGCCGAAGGCGTCGCGCCGCTCGGCCTCGACCTTGCCGACCGCTTCCTCATATTTTTGCAATCGCTCGTGGACCGGATTCAAAAGCGCTTTCAGATTGTGTCCGGCCGTCTCTTCGCTCTGGCGAAAGCGTGCATCTGCGCGCTCCAGGAACGCCTTTTGCGCGCCGTCGAGCATGACCTGCCCGACCTCGCGGAACTGCGCGGTGAGCGCGGCTTGCGCGTCCTTGAGCTGCGCAATCTGCGCATCATGCGCTTCGTCGCGCGCGCGCTGTTCGCTGAGCAAGGCGGCAAGCTGGATATCGGCCGACTTGCGCGCCTCGGCCTCGGCCGCAAGATCGGTCACCGCGCTCTTGAACCGTTCCGAAAGCCCGTCGCGTTCGGCCTTGAGCGCGCCCGACTCCCGGCCGGCGAAAAGCCAACCGATCAAACCGCCGATGGCAAGGGCAACAAGGGCGACAATGAGCGAGCTTCCATCCATGAACGGAACATAGGACGAACACCGCCTATCTGGCTAGCCGCTAATTGGCCGGTCAGAGTAATTCGCTCGACACGTCGAGTTCGCGCACGCGGCGCTTCTGCCGCGCGATGTCGACCAGTCGGCGCAATTCCTCGCGCCGCTCGGCCGCGCGTTCGATATATGGCATGACCAGCGCGCCCTCGCGCGTCGTCTCGTCGCTCGAATCGATCCCGATCGTGCCGATTCCCGCCCACTGACTGATCAGCGTGAAATCCATCCGCACATCCTTGACGCGGTACAGCTCGATCTCGTCGATGCTTTTGACGAAAATGCCCTTGCGCAGGATCAGCCGGTCTTCGGTGAGTTCATAGGTGACGCCCAGAAAACGGATCCACTGGACCAGCGCAATAACCAGCCCGACCCCGACAAGGCAGAGCAACAGCGTCAGCCATCCGGCGAGCGACCCGCGCAGCCAGCCCCAGGTCGAGGAACGAAAGCGGTCGAGAACTTCGGGCATGAACGCCTCCTTCGGTCAGATCAGATAGATGACGACATAACGCGCGACGAGCGTCGCGAGGATCGCGATACTCCAGCGGCGATCCTTGACCCACATTGCCGCGACCATCAGCGCGACAAGCACGAGCGTCAGGGCCCACGCAAGCGGATGCGCGAGCGCCGCTGCCAGCTTGGGCTGCGAGGCGTAATAGGCAAGCTGCGCCGCGAGCAGTGCGAGCAAAAGCCCGAGCACGATCCGGCGGACACGGAAATAATGGACGTCGAGATTGGCAAAGCCCCCGGGATGCGACGGGAAGACCAGCCGTGCCGCAAGGAAATAGACGCTCGCGAACGCCGCGACGCTGAGCAAGGCGGTGCTCGACACCGCGATATCGCCGCGCGCGAGCCATGCAGCACTCCAGAAGGAGAGCAGGTCGAGCATCACGAAGATCGCGAGCAGCGGCGTCAGCCAGCCGATCGCGAATTTCGCGTGGCTTTCCTCCGCCGCGAAGCGCGCCTCGATCGCGCGGCCGAGCCCGCCGAGCAGCTCGACCATCGAGAGGCCGAGGAGCAGGCTGTAGAGCGCGAAGACAAATTCGAAATCTTCCATCTACACCATGTCCCACGATGACGGCAGGATCGCGCGATAGGCCTCCAGCCCCGGCGCGCCGCCAACGATCATCCCCTGCGTGAGCAGCCAGTAATGGCGCACGATCTCGGCCTGCTGCTCGAGCCCGTAACGTTCGAGCAGCCAGCCAGGCTTCAGACTGTAGCTGTAGGTCGCGAACGGGTGACGCATCAGCACCAGATACCAGCGCCCGCGCGTCTGCGCCTGCCAGACATGCGTCATCTCGTGAATGAAAAGGCCCTGCAGACGCTGCGACGCGGCGCTGAAATCCTCGCAATAAAGATCGCCGTGCGGGTTGAAATGCAGGCTGCCCATCGGCGCCATCACGATATGGCGCGGCTGGAAGAAAATCCATTTATGGTGGCAGATGCGCACGCGGTCATATGCGATCGCGCCGCCGAACACCGTCCGGGCGAGCGCGATTTCGCCGGTCGTCAGGGGTCGCGACGGACGCGGCACCCGCGCTTATTTCTTCGCAGCGTCCGGGGCGGCCTTTTCGGCGCTCTTTTCCATCGCACCATGATCCATCGCGCCATGATCGGCCGCCGCGGCGCCTTCCGCCGGCTTGATCACCATGTCGAACAGGATGCGTTCGTTGTTGTTGTTGGTGAAGACGAACGCCATCGGCAGCTTGCCCGCGCGCACCGCGGCGCCATTGATGCCCCAGATCATCAGATGCTTGCCGCCCTGCTTGAACACCAGTTCGCCCTTCGCCGGCACATCGGCGCGGAGCAGCGGCTTCATCGTCACGACGCCATTTTCCTTGACGCTCTCGTGCATCTCGACGCGCTGCGCGAGGTCGGCGGTCACCGCGACGAGCTGGACCGGCTGCGGTCCGCCCTGGACGCGGAAATAGCCCACCGCCGGACGGTCAGGCGTCGCGCCCATCACGATATGACCGCTGACCACATTGAGCGGCTGTCCCTTGCCCAGATTTTCCCCGCAAGCCGTCAGGGTCAGCGCGGTGGCGGCAAGTGCAAGGATCGCAAAAGGTTTCATTTTGGGAGGACTCCGTAAAAGCGCGTCATTTCCCATCCCCGATAAGCCCTCAAAGCCCTTGTGCCAAGGATAAGCGCACCTATATCGCCCCCATCAAACCCCCATGGGACTCAACGAATGGCGTGCCTTTTCAGGGCGCCAAGGAAGCAACAAGGACGTAATACCAATGGCCAAAGTGATCGGGATCGACCTCGGCACCACGAACAGCTGTGTCGCGGTGATGGAAGGCGGAAAACCCAAGGTTATCGAAAATGTCGAAGGCACCCGCACGACCCCGTCGATCGTCGCCTTTGCAAAGGATGGCGAGCGCCTGATCGGCCAGCCGGCGAAGCGCCAGGCCGTCACCAATCCCGAAAACACGGTTTTTGCGGTGAAGCGCCTGATCGGCCGCCGCTTCGACGATCCCATGACCAAGAAGGACATGGAACTCGTCCCCTATACCATCGCCAAGGGCTCGAACGGCGACGCGTGGGTCAAGGCGGGCGGCGAGGATTATTCGCCGTCGCAGATCAGCGCGTTCATCCTTCAGAAGATGAAGGAAACCGCCGAAGCCTATCTGGGTGAAAAGGTCGAACAGGCCGTCATCACCGTTCCCGCCTATTTCAACGACGCACAGCGTCAGGCGACCAAGGACGCCGGCAAGATCGCGGGTCTCGAAGTCCTGCGCATCATCAACGAGCCGACCGCGGCCGCGCTGGCCTATGGTCTCGACAAGACCGAGAACAAGACGATCGCGGTCTATGACCTTGGCGGCGGCACCTTCGACATTTCGGTCCTCGAAGTCGGCGACGGCGTGTTCGAAGTGAAGTCGACCAACGGCGACACCTTCCTCGGCGGTGAAGATTTCGACAGCAAGATCGTCGAATATCTGGCCGACGGCTTCAAGAAGGACGAAGGCATCGACCTGCGCGGCGACAAGCTGGCCCTGCAGCGCCTGAAGGAAGCGGCCGAAAAGGCGAAGATCGAACTGTCGACCGCGGCGACGACCGAAGTCAACCTGCCCTTCATCACCGCCGACGCCAACGGGCCGAAGCATCTGGTGAAGACGATCACCCGCGCCGACCTTGAAAAGCTGGTCGAAGACCTCGTCAAGCGCACGCTCGAACCCTGCAAGAAGGCGATCAAGGACGCCGGTATCTCGGCGAGCGAGATCGACGAAGTCGTGCTCGTCGGCGGCATGACGCGCATGCCGCGCGTCCGTGAAGTCGTGAAGGATTTCTTCGGCAAGGAACCGCACACCGGCGTGAACCCCGACGAAGTCGTCGCGATCGGCGCCGCGATCCAGGCAGGCGTGCTGCAGGGCGACGTCAAGGACGTGCTGCTTCTCGACGTGACCCCGCTGTCGCTGGGCATCGAAACGTTGGGCGGCATCATGACCAAGATGATCGACCGCAACACGACGATCCCGACGAAGAAGTCGCAGGTCTACTCCACGGCCGACGACAATCAGTCGGCGGTGACGATCCGCGTGTTCCAGGGCGAGCGCGAAATGGCGCAGGACAACAAGATCCTCGGCCAGTTCGACCTCGTCGGCATCCCGCCCGCACCGCGCGGCGTACCGCAGATCGAAGTGACCTTCGACATCGACGCCAACGGCATCGTGTCGGTCCATGCCAAGGACAAGGGCACCGGCAAGGAACAGCAGATCAAGATCCAGGCCTCGGGCGGCCTCAGCGACGCGGACATCGACCAGATGGTCAAGGACGCCGAGCAGTTCGCCGAAGAGGACAAGACGCGCCGTGAAGCCGCCGAGGCGAAGAACAACGCCGAAAGCCTGATCCACTCGACCGAAAGCCAGCTCCGCGAGCATGGCGACAAAGTCGACGCGGGCCTGAAGTCCGAGATCGAAGCCGCGGTCGCCGAAGCCAAGACCGCGGTCGAAGGCGGCGATCCCGCAACGATGACCGAAAAGAGCCAGGCACTCGCGCAGGTCGCGATGAAGCTCGGCCAGGCGATCTACGAGAAGGAGCAGCAGTCGGCCGCATCCCCCGGCGCCGATGACGATGCCGGTGCGGCGAAGACCGACGAAGACGTCGTCGATGCCGAATTCTCGGAAGTCGAAGACGACAAGAAGTAAGAATGAAACTCTCTCCGCCGTGTCTCTCGAGGTGCGGCGGAGCTGAGGGGGCCGATAGATTATGTCGCTCGACATCGATTATTACGAACTGCTCGAAGTCGAGCGCACCGCCGACGACGCCACGCTGAAGGCGAGCTATCGCAAGCTCGCGATGAAATATCACCCCGACAAGAATCCGGGGTGCGATGACAGCGAAGCGCGTTTCAAGGCGATCAGCGAAGCCTATGACTGCCTGAAAGACCCGCAGAAGCGCGCAGCCTATGACCGGTTCGGCAAGGAAGGCGTGCGCGGCGCGGGCGGCGGCGGTGGCGCCGATTTCGGCGATATCGGCGATATTTTCGAATCGATCTTTGGTTCGGCGTTCGGCGGTGGCGGGCGCCAGCAGCGCGGTCCCGCGCGCGGTGCCGATCTGCGCTACGACATGGAAATCAGGCTCGAGGATGCTTTCGCCGGCGTCACGCGCGAGATTCAGGTCGATGTCGCGGCGCGCTGCGACACCTGCGACGGATCGGGCGCCAAGCCCGGTACCCAGACCAACCGCTGCACCACCTGTGCCGGCCACGGCAAGGTCCGCGCGCAGCAGGGTTTCTTCATGGTCGAGCGCACCTGCCCGACCTGTCAGGGCGCGGGCGAAGTCATCGCCGACCCGTGCAATTCATGCCACGGCGAAGGCCGCGTCGACCGCCGCAAGACGCTGACCGTCAACATCCCCGCCGGGGTAGACGAAGGCACGCGCATCCGCCTGTCGGGCGAAGGCGAGAGCGGCGCGCGCGGCGCGGCGCCGGGCGACCTCTACATCTTCCTCCATATGGCACGGCACAAGGTCTTCGAACGCGAGGGCACGACTTTGTTCACGCGTGCGCCGATCAGCTTCACGACCGCGGCATTGGGCGGCGAGATCAGCATCCCCGGCCTCGACGGCAAGAAGCACGACATCACGATTCCCGCGGGAATCCAGTCGGGCAAGCAGCTCCGACAGCGCGGCGCCGGCATGCCGGTGCTGAACGGCCGCGGTCATGGCGACCTCGTCGTCCAGATCGACGTCGAAACGCCGACGAAACTGACCGCGCGCCAGAAAGAACTGCTCTGCGAGTTCCGCGAGACCGAGACCGGCGAGGAATGCCCTGCCTCACAAGGTTTCTTCGGCCGCATCAAGGAAATGTGGGACGATCTGACGGATTGATCAGCCGATCTCTCCACGCAGCTCGTCGATCAGCGCCTTCACCTTCGGCAGCCGCCCCTCCTCTTCATCGAGGATCGCGTGGAAGGCGCGGCGCTTGATCGCTTTCAACTCTTCCACCGGCAACGCGCCCTCGCCCGTCACGCTGCTCGCGACGATGTCGATCAGCCGGTCGGCGCCATGGAGGCGACCCCATAGATAGTCGTTCTCGCGGTAAGCGCGGCTGAAAAAAGCGCCGAAGCTGTTGAACTCGACGCCTTTCAGCATCGCCGCTGCGCCGCCGGTGCGGATCGCGGTCGCGTCCGACGGCGAGATGCGGTCGACCTTGATCGGGTCGAACTCGTCGAATCCCTCGCCCTGCAGCAGCGGCAGCGTCGCGATGTCGTAAAAGGGGTAGCCGAGATAGGCGAGCAGCAGCGTCCGCCGGTCGTCCTTCGGCAATTGCGCGAGCCCTGCGGCCACGCGTTCGTCGGCGCCCGCATCGGCGCCGATCAGGTCGCGGCGTTCCCCGATCGCGTCGATCCACGCCGCCGGCCCCGCATCGGCGGGCACATCGACGTCCGACAGCCAATCGTCGCCCTCCCGCTCCAGATAGAGGCCGAGCGCGGCATAGACGGCGTCGCGCATCGCGTCGCACGCGGGGTCACGCACGTCGCGTTTCGCTTCGACCACCCGGTCGAGTTCGCGCGCGAGGAAGCGGAGGCGGCGGATGCGAAAGCCGATGTCGTGGATGCGGAAAAAGACGACCGCATCGTCGCTCGCCCCCATGCCGCGCTTGCCCGACAGCCGGTCGAGCCCACGCGAGCGGATTTCGGTCCACAGCGCATCGCGGCGGTTGCGGCGGTGAATGTCGCCCTCGGGCGGAGCCAGCCGGTCGATCGCGCCGACCAGTTCCTCGACCACCGACGACAGCTTGAGGTGGCCATAGGGCGCATAGGAAAAGCCCGCACGCGCCGCGGCCTGATCCTGCGCCTTCGCACGCCATTTCTGCAGCCGCGCCGGGGTCGGCGTGTCGAGGAAGAAGGTGGTGCCGAACAGCGCGGCGACCTGTTCCTCGACCTCGACCTTCATCGCATCGACGATATGCTGCATGCGGCGGATACGGCGCGACATACCCTCGATCGCCTCGACGCTCTCCCGGATCGGCTGCTCGCGCGGGATTTCGGACAGCGCGCCGAGAATCGTCGACAGGAAGCCGGGAAGCCTTGCGTCTTCGCCTTCGGGCACGTCGGCGGGCTTGCCGAAACTGATCGAGCGATAATCGGGTTTGGGGTCGATATAGACAAAGCGGCGATCGATCTCGCGCCGCGCGGGCCGCTGCTTCAGCGCCGCGATCGCCGGACGGAACGGCGCATTGGCAAGTACCGATCCGTCGATCAGCACGCGGTCGGCGGGGTCGGTGTCGCCGCCGGCGGGAAGCTGGGTGCGGATAAAGGCCTCGCGTCCGGGCCAGGCGATCCGGCGATTGTGCAGCACGCGATCGAGTTCGCGCAAGGTGAAGGGCGGGAAAGCGCCGGGGAAGCTCGCGGTGGCGCGCGCCGCGGCGGCGAGCGACGGGACATCGCCCAGGCTTCTGCCTGCGCGCTCGTCCTGCCGGAAACGCAAGATCAGCCGGTGCTCGTCCTCGGTCACGCGCGGCGGGCTGTTCAATGACAGGAAGGTCTGATGTCCGGCATAGTCGGTGACCGAGACGAACAGGTCGACGGGCTGTCCCGCGGGCACCAGCGCCGGCCCGACCGGCCCCTTGTCCATCGCGTCGAATGCGTCGAGCAACAATCCCGAAAAGGTCTCGCCTCCAAAGGGCGGCTCGAACCATCGCGCACGCACAAGGCGCGACAGCTTGGCGCGCACCTCGTCCTGCGCGCCCTCACCGACGGTGCGGTCGATCACATTGCCGCGTTTCTTCATCATCCAGCCGGCGATCGGCACGGCCCAGAATTTCGTCGCCGCCGACAGCGGCCGCGCATCGGGGTCGAGCAGATAATCGACGTCGGCGTCCTTCAGCCACAGCTCGGTCAAGGGATTGAGCGACTGGCCGCTCGCAATCGCGCGCGCCAGAAAAATGCCGTTGATCCCGCCCGCACTGGCGCCCGCGATGATGTCGGCGAGCACGCGCAGCTTGACCCCGCCCTGGTCGGCAAGCGCCGCGAGAAGCTCGCCATAGATGCGGCCCGATCCGGTCTGCAGCGCCCCTTCGTGAAAGGCGCGCGACGCCGCCGCGAGCCGCCAGACCTCCTTGGTGATGCCGTGCATATAGACCGCAAGGCTGATGCCGCCGTAGCAAATCAGGGCGAAGCGCAGTTCCTTTTCCCGCATGGTCAGCGTGATAGCGCGCTTTGGCGGGCCTGTCCCCTCTCCCTCGGTCGAGGATGAAGCGCCTTTCTTCTTGATTTTGCGAATGGTTCGCACTAGCGCGCGCTCCGAAAACAGGAGCTTTCCCCATGAACCGCAAATTCGTCTTCGCCGCGCTCGCCTGCACGGCGCTTTCCTCGCCCGCTTTCGCGCAGGACAGTGCGCCCGTCGCCGATGGCGACGAAAGCGAAGGCACGATCGTCGTCACCGCCGCGCGCACGATCCTGCCGCCAAACGCGCTGCCGCTGACGATCGACGTCATTTCCAAGGAAAGCCTCGATCAACAGGTGGCGGTCGCCGGCTCGGTCATCGACGCAGTCGCGAACCTGACCCCCAGCTTCTCGCCGACGCGCCAGAAACTCTCGGGCTCGGGCGAAACGCTGCGCGGCCGCTCACCGCTCTATGCGATCAACGGCATCCCGCAATCGACCCCGATCCGCGACGGATCGCGCGACGGCTATACGATCGATCCCTTCTTCCTCGACCGCGTCGAGCTGATCTATGGATCGAACGCGCTGCAGGGAATTGGCGCGACCGGCGGCGTCGTCAATCAGGTGGTGATCAGGGCGCCGCAGGAAGACGGCCTCTCGGGCCGCGCGCTGGTGCAGGGATCGACCGGCAATTTCGAAAGCAACAGCTTTGGCGGCAAGCTCGGCGGGCTGCTCGCCTATCGCCAGGGCGGATTCGACGTCACCGGTGGCGTCGCCTATGAAACGCGCGGCCTCTATTACGACGGTGCCGGCCGCCGCGTGGGCATCGACAATACGCAGGGCGATGTGCAGGACAGCAAGAGCCTCAGCTTCTTTGCGCGACTGGGCTATGACCTGTCATCGACCGCGCGGATCGAACTGTTCGCCACGCGCTTCAATCTGGAAGGCAATGGCGACTGGGTGCAGGTCGCGGGCAACCGGACGACAGGCCTTCCCACCAGCTCGCGCCGTGGGGATATACAGGGCGAAGCGGCCTCCAACCGCGTCGAAACCGTCAATCTGACGCTGACCGACACCGACCTTGGCGGCGGCAACCTGATCTTCCAGGCCTTTTTCAACCGGTCGCGCGATATTTTCGGCGGCGATGTCAGCGCGACCTTCCAGGACGCCAGCATCGCCCCCATCGGCACCTTGTTCGACCAGTCGGCGAACCGCTCGCGCAAGATCGGCGCGCGCGTGAGCTATGAACGGCAATTTTTCGACGCGCTCAACGTCACGCTCGGCTTCGACTCGATGTGGGACAAGACCCAGCAGGAAATGATCGCGACCGCGCGCTACTGGGTTCCGCCGACAACCTTCCGCACCCTCGCCCCCTTCGGCCAGGCCAATCTGAAACTGTTCGACGGCGCCCTGCGCGTTGCGGGCGGCGCGCGCTGGGAAAACGGCCAGCTCAAAGTCGACGATTATGTGACGCTGGCTTCCTATAATTCAGCGCGGGTCAGCGGCGGCACCCGCAATTTCGACGATCTGCTGATCAACGGCGGGGTGATCTTCGAGCCGGCGCAAGGCCTCCGCGCCTATGCCAGCTATGCCGAAGGCTATTCGATCGCCGACGTCGGCCGCATCCTGCGGGCCGTCAATGGCGCGACCCAGCCGAACTTCCGCATCGAAGACGTCAACGTCACCCCCGTCATTTCGAACAATCGCGAGGTCGGCATTGAAATCAAGCGCGGACCGCTCGATGCCAGCGCGTCCTATTTCTGGTCGACCTCAAAGGATGGCGGCCTGTTGGTCGTGAACAGCGCGGGCGTTTATGACGTTCAGCGCCAGCGCATCGAAATCGAAGGTTTCGAGATCAATCTGGCGGTTCAATTGCCCGTCGACGGGCTGAAGCTCGGCACCGGCTATGCCCATCTGTCGGGCCGAACCGACAGCAACAAGGACGACAAGGTCGATATCGACCTCGACGGCGCGAATATTTCGCCCGACCGGGTCAATTTCTGGGCGAGCTATAACAACGGTCCGGTGTCCGCGCGCGTGCAGGCGGGCCTCTATCTCGACCGCAAATTCGATGGCGCGGCGGCCAACACTGCCTTTTCGGGCTACACGCTGACCGATGCGGTGCTGCGTTACGATCTGTCGCGTCTCGGCGCGGTCACGCTTGCAGCGTCGAACCTGTTCGATGTCGACTATGTCACCTATAACAGCCAGACGATCCGCTCGACCGTCGTCGCGACCGACAATGCGCGCTTCTTTACCGGGCGCGGCCGGACCGTCACGCTCGGCTGGGACTACAGGTTCTAAAGGGGCGTTTTCGACATGATGAAGCTGCTCGACACGCTGCACCGCTGGACGGGGGGCCTGATCGGCCTCGTGCTGGCGCTGCTCGGCCTGTCGGGCACGATCCTGCTCTATGATTATCTGTGGATCGGATTTCCGGGCACCGGCGATCCGCTGCGCGGCGACCTGACGACGGTCGCCGCAACCACCGAACGGCTGATGGCAACGCCGGGCGCGCAGGGCATCATCTTTGCCGACGAACGCTTTGGGCTCCACCAGCTCCGCTTCGGCAAGGATGCGGGCGCCTATGCGAACCAGTCGGGGGAGATCGTCACGCGCTGGGCAAGCCAGTGGGAACGGCCCGAGCTCTGGATCTTCGATTTCCACCACCATCTGTTCACCGGCGACAGCGGCGAGTGGGTCATCGGCATCGCCGGGCTTTGCGGCCTGTTCTTCGTGATCAGTGGCGTGATCCTGTGGTGGCGCACCCGCAAGACCTTCCAGTTCCGCCTCTGGCCCAAGCGGATGTCGCGTCCCTCGATCGTGATGCACCACCGCGACCTCGGCATTGTCGTCGCGCCCTTGCTGCTGATCTCGATCGTCACGGGCACGATGATGATCTTCCGTCCGTTCGCGCTCGGCGTCGTCGCGCCCTTCGGTCCGCTCGCCGAGACCGCGAAAGCGCTCGACCCGCCGAAATACAAGGGCGGCCCGCTCGCGGACAAACCCGACTATACCGCGATGCTCACCGAAGCGCGCCGCCGCTTCCCCGACGCCGAATTCCGTATCCTCAGCCTGCCGCGCAAGCCCGGCGACCCGATCAGCCTGCGCATGAAGCAGCCCGCCGAATGGCTGCCCAATGGCCGCTCGACACTGGCGTTCGACGCCGCGACAGGCGAAGTGCTCGGTGTCCGCGATGCGCTGAAGCTCGCCCCCGGCGCACAGGCGTTCAACATGGCCTTCCCGATCCACGCGTCAAAGGTCGGCGGCTGGGCGTGGCGCATCCTGCTCACCATCTCGGGCCTTACGCTGACGATGCTCGGCAGCCTCGCGGTGTGGACCTTCTGGTTCAAGCGGCCGAAGCCCGCGAAACGCGCGGTGAAAAAGGCCGCACTCGCTTCGGCATAGGCAGGTGCCGCGCGCCTGTCATGGTTGCATGCCGCAACCATAGCCCCTACATTCGGCGCTCAACCGATCGGAGAATTTCGCCATGGACCGCAACCTGACCGCAACGCAGCCCCGCCTTGCCGCCAGGAAAGTCCATGTTCATGCCCTCCATTACGATCTCCAACCTCGGCTGGTCCGCGCCTGACGGCCGCGCCGTCCTTTCCGGCCTCGACCTCAATTTCCAGTCCGAACGCACCGGCATCGTCGGGCGCAACGGCGTCGGCAAATCGACGCTGCTGCGCCTGCTGACCGGCGAACTCGCGCCCACGTCGGGCAGCATCGCCATCGACGGCAACATCGCGATGCTTCGCCAGACGGTGCAGGTCGCGGCGCAGGACAGCATCGCCGACCTGTTCGGCGCGCGGGACGCCCTCGCCCTGCTCCGCAAAGCCGAAGCCGGCGAGGCGAGCGTCGAGGAGATCGGCGACGCCGACTGGACGCTCGAAGCGCGGATCGACGAGGCGCTTGCGGGCGTCGGCCTGCCCCTGCCAGCCGACACGCGGCTCGCGCACTTGTCGGGCGGTCAGCGCACGCGCGCCGCGCTCGCGGGGGCGATGTTCGCCGCGCCCGACTTCCTGCTGCTCGACGAGCCGACCAACAATCTCGATCGCGAAGGGCGCGGCGCGGTTCGCGACCTCCTTGCTCGCTGGCGCGGCGGCGCGATCGTCGTCAGCCACGACCGCGAATTGCTCGAGGAAATGGATGCGATCGTCGAACTGACCGGCCTCGGCGCCGCGCGCTACGGCGGCGGGTGGAGCGCCTATCGCGCGCGCAAGGACATCGAGCAGGCGGCCGTCGAGGCCGAACTCGCGGGCGCCGAAAAGCGCGCCGATGCGGCGCAGCGGCAGGCGCAGACGGCCACCGAGAAACAGGATCGCCGCGATTCGCGCGGGCGCGCCAAGGCCGCGCGCGGCGACATGCCCAAAATCCTCATCGGCGGGCTCAAACGCCGCGCCGAGGAAACCCGCGCCGCGGGGAGCCGCCTCGCCGAACGGCAGCGCGGCGAGGCCGAAGGACAGCTCGCTGCCGCGCGTGCGAAGATCGAGATTATCGACCCGCTCTCGGTCGGCCTGCCTTCCTCGGGTCTCGCCGGATCGCGGACGGTGCTCGCGCTCGACCATGTCACCGCGGGCTATATCGACGGCCGGCCGATCATAGGGGGCCTGTCTTTCGTCGTCACCGGCCCCGAACGCATCGCGGTCACCGGCCCCAATGGCTCGGGCAAGTCGACGCTGCTCGCATTGATCGCGGGCACGCTGGCGCCCTGGTCTGGAGACATTCGCGTCGGCGTCCCCTTCGCGCTCTTCGACCAGCGTGTCAGCCTGCTCGACCCCGCGCTGTCGATCGCCGACAATTTCCTACGCCTCAACCCGGGAACGACGAATAATCAGTGCCGCGCCGCGCTCGCGCGCTTCCGCTTTCGCGCCGATGCCGCCGACCGCATCGTCGGGACGCTCAGCGGCGGCCAGATGCTGCGCGCCGGTCTCGCCTGCGTCCTTGGCGCGCCGCAGCCGCCGCAATTGCTCATCCTCGACGAGCCCGCAAACCATCTCGACATCGAATCGCTTACCGCCGTCGAAACGGGCCTTGCCGCCTATGACGGCGCGCTGCTCGTCGTCAGTCACGACACGGCGTTTCTGGAGGCGATCGGGACGACACGGACGATCGAATTGACGCGCATCGTGAACGACGGGGTTTAACCGGCGTCCGCCCGATTTTTACATCGGCGCACCATCTTTCGCCGCCACGCTAACCTTCTTTTAACCAGCCGGCACCAACAACCGCCTATGGCCATTTCCGGATATTTTCTTCCCTCGGCGCCCGGTGCCGACAGGCGTTTCAACGACCGCCGGAAACTCAGCCTTCTCGCCCGGGGCTCGCACCATGACGGCACGGGTATCGAGGTCCAGATCCACAATATCTCGGGAACGGGCCTGTTGTTCGAAAGCGACGTCAAGCTATCGGCCGGCGACCGGATAGAAATCGAGCTTCCGCACGCCGGCGACATTACCGCCGTCGTCATCTGGGCGAGCGGGCGGCATGTCGGATGCCAGTTCGAAGGCCCGGTATCGCCCGCAACGCTCAGCGCCGTGGAACTCAAGGCCGCGGTCGACCCGGACCCCGTGGTTGAAGCGGAGGTCGCCGAACCCGCAATCGACGAAGCCTTTGGCGACCGCCTGCAACGACTGCGCACCGAGGCCGGGCTCAATCAGGCCGAGGTCGCCGAACAAATGGGCGTCAGCGCGCCGTCGGTCTCGAGCTGGGAAACCGGCCGGTCGCGCCCCAAGCACGGGCGCATGGCGCAGCTCGCCGGCATATTGGGAGTCCCGGCGACCGATCTGCTCGACGATGCGGCGCCCGAAGACGCGCAGGAGCTGATCGAGCGGAGCCGCGAGGAAATCGCGCACGCCATGGGGGTCAGCGTCGACCGGGTGCGGATCTTCGTCGAATATTAGCGGCGCGATCTACGCCGCCATCACCCGCGCGATCAGTTTTTCTTCCTTCGCAATCCATGGGGCCATGCTGGGCCGCGACAAGATAGCCTCGCTCCACGCAGCGATCTTCGGATGCGTCGCCGGATCGACGCACGCGCCGCAATGGCGAAAATTCATCAGCGGGGAGGCGACCGCGATATCGGCGAGCGTCAGCCGGTCGCCGACGAGGAAACCCGACGCCGGAAGCGCGCTTTCCAGATAGGCGAGCAGCTTGGGCAATTCCTCGCCCTCGGCTTGCGCCGCCGCAGCCAGATCGCCTTCGCGACCAAGAAATTTCGGCGCGACGATGCGGTTGAAGAATATCTTGCCGCTGCACGCCGCGAATACCGTGTCGCCGAACTCCTCCCACCAGATTACCCGGCCGCGTTCCTGCGGGTCGGCGGGGATCAGCGCGGGCTCGGGATATTTCGCCTCGATATATTGGATGATCGCGCTCGAATCGGCGAGCATGAAGCCGTCGTCGTCCATTGCCGGCATCTTGCCGAGCGGCGACGCGGCGCGAAACCCCGGGTCGGGATCGCCGATGCCGACACCCTTCAGCTCGAACTCGATCCCCTTTTCACCCAGATAACCCAGCAATTTCCGCACGAACGGCGACACCACCGACCCGTAAATGATCATCCTGCTTCTCCCGTTTCTTAACCCATATCATAGGCGACGGGTTTTCACTTGCAACCGGCCGGGCGACGGAACCGAAGCGGCACGAAATTAACTTGCTATCAGTCCGTTCGCGTGAAAGATCGGTGACGGAGGGGGCGCTGCTGCGGCAGCCATCAGCGGGATATTAACAATGCGCCCTTCAACCTGGGCAGATCGGCTGTTAGCGCTGCTGGTCCGCTTCGTCGGGCTGGTCATCCTGCTGGCGACCATCGTCGCGGCGAGTGCCAGTTTTCTTTATAATCAGGCCGAAGAAGCCGATCAGGCCGAACGCGTCGCGGCGCAGTTCAACATGCGGCTGCGCGACCATGTCGCGATCCTCGAGGGCGTTCGCGCGCTCTACCAGTCCGATAGCGGCGCGAGCGGGCCCGGCATCCGTTCCTATCTCGCCGCGCTCCAGCCGCAGGTCCAGGCACCCGGCATGGAAGGCATCGGGATCGCCGCCGCGATGCGCGCCGGCACCCCCGACGCTCTCGAAGCGCGGCTCAGGGAAAATTACGGCGAGGATATCAAGGTGTGGCCGGCGACCGACCAGCAGGTCGGATTTCCCGTCGTCCTGGTCGAACCCTATACGCCGCGTCGGCACGTCGCGCTCGGCTTCGACATGTATAGCGAGCCGGTACGGCGTGAGGCGATGCGCCGCGCGTGGCAGACGGGCCGCCCCGCGGCGAGCGGTATCGTCCACCTCGCGCAGGAAAAGGCCGCTACGGTCAAGCAGCCCGGCTTTCTCATCTACCTTCCCGTCTATACCCGCGGTTCGGAGCCCAGCGTGACCGACGAGGCGGCAAAAACGACCGGCACCCGCCCCGTCGAAGCCTTTGTGTATGCCCCCTTCCGCGTCAACGACATGATGAAGGCCATCCTCGGGCCGCAGCTCGGCCAGATCGACGGGCTCGAAATCCGCGCCGGAGCCGGCCCCTCGGCGCCCGTCGTTTTCCGCCATGGCAAGATGGGCTGGGACGCGCAGGAACAGGTGCTGCGGATCGCCGACCGCCAGTGGACGATGCGCATTTCCTATGGCCGCCTGCTCGAACGGCTCGGCCGCCCGCTCGGTATCTTCCTCTTCGGCCTCGCGCTCGCCGCGCTCGCGACGCAGCTCCACCGCGTCCAGCAACGCCGCGTTGGAGAGGCACAGGCGCTCGCCGAGGAAAAGGCCCGCCACGCCGAAGACCGCGAGCTGATGATCGGCGAAATGGCGCACCGGATGAAAAACGCCTTCGCCCGTATCGGCGCGCTTGCCCGCATCACACTGCGCGAATCTGCCACGCTCGAAGAGTTCGAGGCGAAATTCGACGGCCGCATGCGTGCCCTGTCCGACGCCAAGCAGATGCTCGTCACCGGCGCGGTCGACAGCGTCGAACTCGGCCGCATCGTTCGCCGCGAACTCGAGCTCGCCGGCGTGTCGCCGGACCAGCTCGCAGCCATCGCAGGCCCCGAAGTCCGCCTCGACGACGAGGGCGCTCAGGCCATTTCGCTCGCGCTCCACGAATTCGTCACGAACAGCATCAAATATGGCGCACTGGCGGGCAAGGGGCACCTTGCCGTCGGCTGGCACCGAGACGATGGCGACATCGAGCTCGACTGGGTCGAAAGCGATCTTGCCGAAACGCCGCATATCGAAAGCGAAAGCTTCGGTACCCGGTTCATCCGCACGATGATCGAGCGGCAACTCAAGGGCAGCTGGAAACGCAGCGCGGTTGACAACCGCCTCGCCATCGTCATTCGATGGCCGGATAATGCCCCCACACACTGACGAACGCTGGCACATCTGGATCGACCGCGGCGGCACCTTCACCGATGTCGTCGCCCGCCGCCCCGACGGCGCGGTCGTCACCACCAAATATCTGAGCGAAGACCCGGCGCGCCCCGGCGACGCGGCGGTCGGCGCGATCCGCGATCTTACCGGCGCGGGAGCCGGCGCGCTTCCTCCGCTCGCGATCCGCATGGGCTCGACCGTCGCCACCAATGCGCTCCTCGAACGCAAGGGCGAGCCGACTTTGCTCGCGATCACCCGCGGTTTCGGCGATGCCCTCACCATCGGCTATCAGGATCGTCCCGACCTGTTCGCGCGCAGGCTCGACCGCACGCCGCCGCCGCATGCAGCGGTCGCCGAGATCGCCGAACGCGTCGGACCTGACGGCGAAATCCTGACGCCGCTCGACGAAGACGCCGCCCGCGCCGCGCTGCAAGCCGCACGCGATCGCGGCCTCTCCAGCATCGCGATCGTCCTGATGCACGGCTATCGATATCCGGCGCACGAGCGGCTCCTCGCCGAAATCGCGCGCGAACTCGGCTTCACGCAAATCTCGACCAGCCACGACGTCAGCGCGCTCATCAAGCTCGTCGGCCGCGGCGACACGACGCTCGCCGACGCCTATCTCTCGCCGGTGCTCCGCCACTATGTCGACCAGTTCGTCGCGCAGTTGGGCGCCAGTTCGAACGGGGGCATCGACCCGCAATTCATGAAAAGCTCGGGCGGCCTCGCCTCGGCAGCGGCTTTTCACGGCCGCGACGCGATCCTCTCGGGGCCCGCCGGCGGCATCGTCGGCATGGCCGGCAGCGCCGCGCCGCTGGGCAAGACGCGGCTGATCGGCTTCGACATGGGCGGTACCTCGACCGACGTCAGCCATTATGCCGGCAGCCTCGAACGCGATAACGAGACCATCGTCGCGGGCACCCGCATCCGCGCCCCGATGCTGCGCATCCACACCGTCGCCGCCGGGGGAGGCTCGATCTGCCGATGGGACGGCGCGCGCCTCATCGTCGGCCCCGAAAGCGCCGGCGCCAACCCCGGCCCCGCCGCCTATGGCCGCGGCGGGCCGCTCACCGTCACCGACTGCAACGTCCTGCTCGGCAAGATCCAGCCCGATCATTTCCCGAAACTCTTCGGCCCGAATGGCGACCATCCGCTGGGCCGCGATATCGTCGTCGAAAAATTCGCCGCGATGGCCGCCGAAGTCGGAAACATCACCCCCGAGGTCTTAGCCGAGGGACTGCTCGCCATCGCGGTCCAGCAGATGGCGAACGCGATCAAGCGCATCACCATCGCGCGCGGCCACGACCTCACGCAAGGTTACAGCCTCGTCGGCTTCGGCGGCGCCGCCGGCCAGCACGTCTGCCTGGTCGCCAACGCGCTCGGGGTCGACGAAATCCTGCTCCATCCGCTCGCGGGCGTGCTCTCGGCCTATGGCATGGGGCTCGCCAGACCCTCAGCGATCCGCGAGCGCACGCTGGCGCTCAAACTCGACGCCGGTTGCGCCAAGGCGTTAGCCACCGTCGAAACCGAACTGTCCGGGCAGGCCAGCGCCGACCTGTCTCCCGACACCGAAACCGTCCGCGAAACCTTGCTCTTCGTCCGCCTCGCCGACAGCGACAACGCGATCGAACTGCCGCTGGCCTCGCCAGCCGAAATAGCCAGCGCCTTCGCCGCCGCCTTCCGGCAGCGCTTCGGCTACGCGCCGCACGACAATCTGGTGATCGACCGCATCCGCGTCGAACTGACCGAGACGGGCGATACCCCCGCGACCATCGCGCCGCCCGCTCCATTGGCCGAGGCCGAACCCGAAACCGTCACCGCCTGGCTCGCGGGCGCCGAACATAGCGTCCCCCTACACCAGCGCAGCGCCCTCGCGCCCGGCCGCACCGTCGCCGGCCCCGCGATCATCATCGACCCGCTCTCGACCACCATCGTCGAACCGGGTTGGCGCGCCGAGGTCCAGAGCGAAGGCACCTTGCTCCTCGCCCGCAGCCGCCTCGCCGAAACGCACGTCGCGGTCGCTGACGATCCGACCCACCCAGACCCGATCCGCCTCGAAATCTTCAACAGCCTGTTCATGGCGATCGCCGAGGAAATGGGCGGCGCGCTCCAGCACAGCGCCTCGTCGATCAACATCCGCGAGCGGCTCGACTTCTCCTGCGCGATCTTCGACGGAAACGGCAGCCTCGTCGCCAATGCTCCCCATATGCCGGTGCATCTCGGATCGATGGGCGAAAGCGTCCGCACCATTCTTCGTCAGCGCACCACCGACGGCCGTGGTATCCGGCGCGGCGACGCCTATGCGCTCAACGCCCCCTATGACGGCGGCACCCACCTGCCCGACATCACCGTGATCATGCCGGTATTCGTCGCCAAAGAAGATGATGGGGACGACACGCCGAGCTTCTTCGTCGCCGCGCGCGGCCACCATGCCGACCTCGGCGGCATCGCCCCCGGTTCGATGCCCCCGGGCAGCCGCAGCATCGAAGACGAGGGCATCCTCTTCGACAACGAACTGATCGTCGATGACGGCAATTTCCTCGACGCGGCCGTCCACGCGCACCTCAACGTCGGCAACTGGCCTGCCCGCAACCCCGCGCTCAATATCGCCGATCTGAAAGCACAGGTCGCCGCCTGCCAGCGCGGCGCAAGCGCGCTTGCCGACCTCTGCGCCGCACACGGCGCGGCAACCGTCGCCGCCTATATGGCGCACGGCCAGCGGCAGGCCGAAGCCGCGGTGCGACAGCTCATCGCACGCCTCGACGACGGGGCCTTCCGCTATCCGATGGACAATGGCGCCGAGGTCGCGGTCGCGGTGACGGTCGACCGCGAAGCACGCCACGTCACGATCGATTTCACCGGCTCGTCGCTCACCCTCCCCGACAACTTCAACGCCCCGACGCCTGTCGTTCGCGCCGCGGTGCTCTATGTCCTGCGCACCATGCTCGACGACCCGATCCCGATGAACGAGGGTTGCCTCGCCCCCGTCACGCTGATCGTCCCGCCGGATTCCATGCTCTCGCCGCGCTATCCCGCCGCGGTGGTCGCCGGAAACGTCGAGACCAGCCAGGTCATCACCGATGCGCTGTTCATCGCCTTCGGCGCGATGGCGGGCGCGCAGGGGACGATGAACAACTTCACCTTCGGCAATGACGCCCACCAATATTATGAAACGATCGCCGGCGGCTCGGGCGCCGGCCCCGGCTTCGACGGCACCAGCGTGATCCAGACGCATATGACCAACAGCCGCATGACCGATCCCGAGGTCATGGAAACGCGCTTCCCCGTGATCGTCGAGGAGTTCTCGATCCGCCGCGGCTCGGGCGGCGCGGGCCGCTGGCACGGCGGCGACGGCGCGCGGCGCCGCATCCGCTTCCGCGCGCCAATGGCCGCGAACATCCTCGCGAACCGCCGCCGGATCGCGCCCGCGGGCCTTGCGGGCGGCGCGGACGCCGCTCCCGGCCGAAACTGGATTGAACGCGCCGACGGCCGGGTCGAAATGCTGGCCGCGACCGGCAGCGCCGATTTGGGCGCGGGCGACGCTTTCGTGATCGAAACGCCGGGCGGCGGCGGCTATGGAAATGCGGGAGAGGAATAGATGCTCGTCCTGATCGGCATCCTGATCATCATCGCGGGCTTCCTGCTCCGCTTCAACCCGCTGCTCGTCATCATGGCCTCGGCGCTCGCGACGGGCCTCGCCGCGGGGCTCGATATCACTGCGATCATCGCCGCCTTCGGCAAGGCGTTCAACGACACGCGCTACGTCTCTATCATCTGGATCGTCCTCCCCGTTATCGGCCTTCTCGAAGCCTATGGCCTCCAGCAGCACGCCCGCAGCCTGATCGACCGGATGAAGGGCGCGACGCTCGGCCGCCTGCTAACCGGCTATCTCCTGCTCCGGCAGGCGATGGCGGCGGTCGGGCTGACCTCGGTCGCGGGCCATGCCCAGACCGTCCGCCCGCTCGTTGCCCCGATGGCTGAGGCCGCTGCCGAAGCAGGGAATGAAGCGCTCACCGACGCACAGCGCGAAGAGGTCAAGGCCTTCTCGGCCGCGACGGACAATATCGGCCTTTTCTTCGGCGAGGATATCTTCCTCGCGATCGGCTCGATCCTGCTGATGAAGGGCCTGCTCGACGGCTACGGTTATCAGATCGAGCCTTTGCACTTCTCGCTCTGGGCGATCCCGACCGCGATCGCCGCCTTCCTGATCCACGGCCTGCGTCTCCGCCGCCTCGAAAAACGGATGCAGAAGCGGGAGGCGGGCGCATGATCACGCTCGGCTTCGTCTATGTCTTCGCGGGACTGACCTTCGCCGCTTTCGCCGCGCTTGGTTTGCAGGATCGGACCAACCCCAAACGCTTCGGCAACGCCGCCTTCTGGGGCCTGCTCGCGCTTTCGATGCTCGCGGGCGATTATCTCGGCGATTTCGGCAACGGACTGCTCGTCCTCGCGCTCGTCGCGATCGCCGGAACGGGCCAGATCGGCCGCGCGCCTGGCGGCGATATCCCGGTCGAGGCGCAAGCCGAACGCGCCGCGAAACACGGCAATTTCCTTCTCCTCGTCGCGTTGATCATCCCCGCCGCCGCGCTCGCGGGCACCTTCCTGTTCAAATGGGTTCCCGGCCTCGCCGACCCCAAGCAGGCGACCTTGATCTCGCTTGCGCTCGGCGTGCTGATCGCGCTCGCTGTCGGCATGGCGCGCCTCAAGCCACCAGCCTTGCTCCCGCTGCAGCAGGGCCGGCGCCTGCTCGATTCGGTCGGCTGGGCCGCGATCCTGCCCCAAATGCTCGCCAGCCTCGGCGCGGTCTTCGCGCTTGCCGGCGTCGGCGAGGTCGTCGGGGGCCTCATCGGCACCGCGATCCCGGAGGGCAGCCTGTTCGGCGCGACGCTCGCCTTCGGGCTCGGCATGGCGCTCTTCACGATGGTGATGGGCAACGCCTTCGCCGCCTTTCCGGTGATGATGGCCGCGGTCGGGCTGCCCCTGCTCATCAAGCAATATGACGGCGACCCCGCCGTGGTCGCGGCGATCGGCATGCTCGCGGGCTTCTGCGGCACGCTGATGACGCCGATGGCGGCGAACTTCAACCTCGTCCCCGCCGCGCTGCTCGAACTCAAAAACCCCTATGGCGTGATCCGCGCGCAGATCGGCACCGCGCTGCCGCTGCTGGCGGTCAACATCGTCTTCATCTGGCTCTTTGCTTTCTAGGTTCCCATGCATCTCACCCCCGACCACGCCGCCCGCTTCGCGACCGCCACGCTCGCCCATCTCGGCCGCGAATATCCGTACAAGATGGACCTCGTCCTCCTCGGCCCCGAGGACGCAAAGCCCCCGCGCGAGCATCACCCGATTTTCCACGGCAGCTTCGACTGGCACAGCTGCGTCCACGGCTGGTGGCAGATCCTCCGCCTCGCGCGCCGCTTTCCGGGCCTCCCCGTCGCCGCCGATATCGTCGCCCGCGCCGATGCGATGCTCGTCCCCGAAAAGGTTGCCGGCGAACTCGCCTTCCTCGATCGTCCCTATTCGGCCGCCTTCGAGCGACCCTATGGCTGGGCGTGGCTCCTCGCGCTCCATGCCGAGGCCGAGCGCCACGACGCGCCATGGGCCGCCGCGCTCGAACCGCTGGCGCTCGCCTTCGCCGCGCGCTTCCACGCCTTCCTGCCAAAGCTCACCTATCCGCTGCGCGTCGGCACTCATTTCAATATCAGCTTCGCGCTCCTCCTCGCGCGCCATTGGGCCGAGAGCCGCGATCCTGCGTTGGTGGCGTTGATCGACACGCGCGCCCGCGACTGGTTCGGGCAAGACCGCGACTGTCAGGCGTGGGAACCGGGCGGCGACGAATTTCTTTCGTCCGCGCTGACCGAGGCGCATCTGATGGCGGTCGTCCTCGGCAACGATTTCACGCCATGGTTCGATGCCTTCCTTCCCCGCGCCGCGCAGGAACAACCCGCCACCCTCTTCACCCCCGCCACCGTGTCCGACCGCAGCGACGGCAAGATCGCCCACCTCGACGGCCTGGGCCTCAGCCGCGCATGGAACTGGCGCGCGATCGCTTCGGCGCTCGGTGCCACGCATCCGGTCGCGCCCGTCGCCGAAGCCGCAGCGCAGCGCCACATCGCCGCCGCGCTCCCTCACGTCACCGGCGACTATATGGGCGAGCATTGGCTCGCAAGCTTCGCGCTGCTTGCGCTCGACGGCCTTTAGGCCGTCGTTCCGGAAATGAGCGCGGCCTCGCCGATTGACAAGCCTCCCCCGCGCGGCGAGAGACGGCGCAAAGGGATGAAGGACTGCCAATGAAGACGCTGCGCCCGACCTCGTTCGACGTCGCCGAACGCGCCGGGGTCTCGCAATCGACCGTGTCGCGCGCGCTCCGCAACTCGCCGGGCGTCAATGCCGAAACCCGCGCGCGTGTTTCCGCCGCCGCGCGCGAGCTTGGCTATGTCGTCGATCGCCACGCCTCTTCGCTACGCCTGAAAAGCAGCGAGACGATCGCTCTCGTCACCATCTGCCGCCCCGGCGAGGACCGCAGCGCGATCAACCCCTTCTATTTCGCGCTTCTCGGCAGCATCGCCGCCGCGACATCGGCGCGGGGATTCAACCTGCTCGTCTCGTTCCAGGAAAATGCCGACAATTTCCGCGCCGATTTCGTCGCCTCGGGGCTTGCCGACGCGATGATCGTCATCGGCACGACCAGCAATCGCGAGGCGTGGAAATATTTCGCCGATGCGCAAGCGTCGGGGCTCGATTTCGTCTGCTGGGGCAGCCCGGGCAGCCCCTTCCACTGGATGCGCAGCGAAAACGACATCGGCGGGCAGCAGGCGGCCGAACATTTCATCAAGACGGGCCGCCGCCACATCGCCTTCGTCGGGCCGCAGCAATCGCCGCAACGCCAGTTCGACGAGCGCCGCGATGGCTTTACCGCCGCGCTCGCCGCAGAGGGCATCACCCCCTTCGTCGCCGAGCCGCCCGCCGCCGCCGACCGTCACGCGCAGGGCGTCGCCGCCGTGCAGGCGCTGCTCGAGGCGCATCCCGAAACCGACGCGATCTTCGCGGCATCGGACATGCTCGCACTGGGGGTCTTGCAGGGGCTCAAGGACGCGGGGCGCCGTGTGCCGCAGGACGTCGCGCTGATCGGTTTCGACGGCATCCGCGCGGGCACGCTCGCCGACCCCGCGCTCACCACGCTCGAACCCGATCTCGACGCCGCGGGCGAGGCGCTCGTCGCGATGGCGCTCGAGGATGACGAGCATACGCGCAGCGGCACCCGCATCCCTGTCCATCTCGTCGTGCGCGGGACCGCGTAAAAGCCGCGTTACCGTGACTTAACTCCCCGAAAAGTAACACTTCATTATCTACATCCTTGCTACCCATGGGGTGGGGGCAGAAAGCGGTAGTGTGAACGGTCAATTTTTCATCTCGCTGCTCAACCCGGGCATCGGCTTCCTGTTCGCCATCGCCTTTTTCCTGCTGTGGCTGAACCGGCGCGAACGCTATGTCGCCTATGCCGCCGGCGCCTATACCGCCTCCGCCCTCGCTTTCCTGATCCAGGACGTCGGCCCGGTGCTGCCGATGGAGCTGCAGCGCCTTCCCGCCAATGTCGGCTTCCTCCTGACGGGCGTGCTGTTCGCCGCCGCGATCATCAAGCGTTACGACCTGCCCGTCCCCTGGCGCGCGATGGGCGTCACAACCGCCGTATCGACCGCCATCTTCATCTGGTTCCTCCTCGGCCAGCCGGGCATCGCCGCGCGCATCCTGACGATCAGCATCGGCGCGGGCATCATCGCATCCATGGTCGTCGTCGCGCTCTGGCCGGTCGAAAAGCGCCACCTGATCGACCGGGTGCTGTTCTGGGTCGCCGCCTTCTCGGCGCTCAACCTGATCGTCCGCCCCGTCGTGCTGCTCTCGCTGCGCGGCGGCTTCGACAATTATGTCGGTTTCCAGCAGTCGATCTACTGGACGACCGTCCAGTTCACACAGGCGATGGTGTCGGTCGCCGCGGCGATCAGCCTGATGGTCGCGGTCGCGATCGACCAGATTGCGGAGCTGCGCCGCGAGGCCGACGGCGACAATCTCTCGGGCCTGCTCAACCGCCGCGGGTTCGAGGCGCAGGCGGACGCCGCGCTCCGCCGCTGCCACGACGAAGCGCAGCCCGTCGCGCTGCTCGTCGCCGACCTCGACCGGTTCAAGTCGATCAACGACAATCACGGCCACGCGGTCGGCGACGCGATCATCGCGGCGTTCGGCGCGCATGTCCGCCAGATCGGTCCCGCCCATATGGTCGCGGGGCGCATCGGCGGCGAGGAGTTTGCGCTGCTCGTTCCCGGCGCGGGGATCGAGGCGGCGCGCCAGCTCGCCGAGGCGGTCCGCACCGGCCTGCAAGCCGCGTGCACCGACCGCATCCCCGCCAGCCTCTGCCCCACCGCCAGCCTCGGCATCGCGATCGCCCCCCCCGGCGCGACGCTCTCCGCGCTGATGCAGGAGGCCGATCAGGCGCTCTACGAAGCCAAGCGCACCGGCCGCAATCGCGTCCGCACCTATACGCCAAAGCCCGTGCGCCTCACCGCCAATGGCGGCTAGCCCGCGGCGCTATCGCTTCGGCTTCACCGCCACCACCTTGATCTCGACCACCGCGGTCGGCTCGTACAGCCGCGACACGCCGATCGCGGTCCACGCCGGAAAGGGCGCCTTACATAACGATTCTTCACCGCCGCAAAGCCGTCGATGTGCGCAGGCAAATCGGTGTGAAAGGTCGTGATGTCGACGACATCGTCCCAGCTCGCCCCCGCGCGCGCCAGCGTCGCGGCGATATGTTTGAACGCGCGGTCATATCCCGCGTCGAGCCCGGCCTGCCCCTCACCCGCCGGCGCCGCGACCACCCCCGACAGATAGATGGTGTCGCCCGCGATCACCGCCTCGGCATAGCCCACCGCCTCCTGAAACGCCCGCGCCTCGGCATTTTCGGCCATCAGCACCTTGTCCGCCTCGCGCGCCATCGTCGGCGCCGGGGCGACCAGCCCTGCCGCCATCATCGCTATCATCGTCCACCGCATGATCCGCATCCCGTCGCCTGCCTGTGAAAGCGTCAGCCTGACAGCAGCGGCGCGCGATGGCCAGCCTCTCTTCGCCGCGACGGACTCATGGGAATCAAGGCGGCCGCAATGATCTTCACTTATCAGCGCATTAATCCTCTTCGGCAGGGAAAGCCCCAGCGCGGCCGGCTATCCCGGCTGCGGGACCATGGACGGAACAGCGAACAAGGGAACAGGAACATGCGGACCAAAGGAACACCGGACCTCCTTCGCGACGAGCGCGCCGCGACGGCGATCGAATATGGGCTGATCGCCGCGCTGATTTCGCTCGCGTGCATCATCGCCTTCCAGATGCTCGGGCTCAATCTGGCGAACATCTTCAACACGATCAACGATGCGCTGAACTGACCGCAGCCACCCGCGCCGCGACCAGCCCCGCCGCCAGCATCGCGCCCATCATCGCCACCCGCATCGCCATCGCTTTCTCTCCGCCATTCGCACGATCCGCCGCCCCCCTGTTCGGTGGGCCGAAAGCAAAGGTGACAGCGCGCGCGGACTTGCAAGCGACCCCGGCATCCGGGCTCAGTCCGCCGGCGGCGACAAATAGCGTTGCGTATCGGGGGCCTGCTGCACCGCCCACTCCGCGTCGAGCGTCTGCCACTCGGCGTCGGTCAGCGGCATGAGCTGGCCGCACGCCTCGCACCGCGGCTCGGCCCGGCCGGCACGCCGCTTCGCCTCCCCGACCATCTGGATGCGCTTGATCAGCGCCGCGTCGGTTTCCTCCTGCGTCGCGATATGGCGCCGCCGCTTCACCCCGCGTTCGAAGACGATGCCGCTCTCAAACTCGGTGCGGTCGATAAAGCGGTGCCGCACCGCCTCGGGCAGCACGAACGCCTCGGCCTCGGCGGGGCTCAGCGCCCGCCCCAGAGCACCCGACAGGTCACCGCGCCTGATCAGCAGCCGCAGCAGATTGTCCGACGGCATGATCCGCCGCTCATACTCCTTGCCGCCCCGGTAAATCACCGTCTCGCGCCCCACGACCGCGCGCTGATAAGCGACCGCCTCCAGCCCGCGCAGCGCATTCGCCAGCGCCTCGACGCACGCCTTGTCAAAGAGTGGAAACAGCCCCCGCGAGCGATTGACCGAAGTCGTGCTGACCCCGGCGATCCGCGCCGCATCGGCGACGCACCCCGTCTGCGCGAGCACAGCCAGAAACACCCGCGTCCGCGCCTCCGTCCACCCATCCTCGCGAACGCGGAGGCCGGGCATCAGGGGATTGTCGCGCTTATGAACCCCGGACTTGATCCGGGGCCCAGCGGCGGGCGCCACCTCGCTTCCCTCAGAAACTCCCGATTTCCTCCGCGAACCCTGCGCCACCTTACGCCCCATAGCTCCATCTCCCGAATCACTTGGAATTAATCGGAATGATTTTGAACCTATTTGGATAATGTAGGAAAGCGCTTTTGTGTGGTGTGCTACGGCGAGTTTCCATTTTGCAGTGGCTGAGGCACTAAATTCCCGCTGCCTCCCGAAAGAAACCCCTAATATCCTGCTCAAGATGGGAAAACATTTGGTGACATCACTCGATCTCGTTGTCGATCAACGCTTTCAATAAGGGTTTTAATACCATCTAGAGCCTCGACCGCTTCCTGCCCTATTTTTTCCAAGCTGTCGAATTGCGTATCACGACGAAAATCACGAATTTTTTCAATGACATCTTGCGACATCTTAGTCTGAAGGCCGTTCGCCTCCTCGGAAAGCTCGTTAAAGTGCCTGAGAAGAAGCTCAGCAATATCGAACGTTGATATGGACGTGACGAAAGTGTGATCGCCATTGGACAATTTGCGTGAAACTGAAGCAAGAGCCTCTTGAAGCTCACCCTTTCCTTTCGTGGAATTAAATAGAAGGGGATTTCGGGTTCGAGCATTTTGCGTTGTCGTAAACCCGCCTTCAATTCTCCTAAATGTTGGGAAAAATAGAGACGCCCCGTGCTGAGAGAGAAAATGATTGAATTTGTCCCGAGCGTCAAATGACTCTTCTTCATCATCGTCGTCAATAGTGTCTTCTACGTCAAATTCGTCACCATGCTCATCGACAAAAGTACCCCTGCAAGTATGTGTATACAACTTCTGTATGGATACTTGGTACTTGCTTGTCTTCATACTAAATGAAGAAAATTCTACTTCGTTCAACAAAGCGTGAGTATTTCCGCTCACAGTATACCATATAAGCTTTAAAAGATTAGTTTTGCCGGCGCCGTTGAATCCTGTTATTATGTTAAGATCTGAATGAAAATCGATCTTTAACTGGCTCTTTCGATCCAAGAAACCCAATATTTCAAGAGATTCTATTTTCACAGGATCACCCAATTCCCTCATGCCTTTCAAAGGCCCAAAAAAATACTGGAGCTAATTCGCCGATACGAAGCGAGGCGCTACCCTATTTTTCTGAGATGCTATCCAACCAAGATTGTCGCTGCAAGTCCTTCCCCCACCCCCTTGCATTTCCCACCCCCCGGCGTAAGGCGGCGCGGACATAAACCTGCGCGTGCGACTCCGCTTGGCCCCGCTCTCCCGAACGGGCCTCGGCCGTCATTCCCCGCCGCGCCAACATGGGGACTGCAATCCTATGACCACCACGGGCAACGACACGCTGGGCACCCGTTCGACGCTGAGCGTCGGCGGCAAGAATTATGCTTATTATTCGCTCGACAAGGCCGCGGCACAGCTCGGCGACGTCTCGCGCCTGCCCTTCTCGATGAAGGTGCTGCTCGAAAACCTGCTGCGCTTCGAAGATGGCGGCTTCACCGTGTCGAAGGATGACGTGCAGGCGCTCGTCGACTGGCAGAAGGATCCGCATTCGAACCGCGAGATCCAGTATCGCCCCGCGCGCGTGCTGCTTCAGGATTTCACCGGCGTTCCCTGCGTCGTCGACTTGGCAGCAATGCGCGATGCGATCGCGAAGCTCGGCGGCGACACGACCAAGATCAACCCGCTGGTCCCCGTCCACCTCGTCATCGACCACTCGGTCATGGTCGACGAATTCGGCCACCCCAAGGCGTTCGAACAGAATGTCGAGATCGAATATTATCGCAACGGCGAACGCTACGACTTCCTGAAATGGGGTTCGAAGTCGCTCGACAATTTCAAGGCGGTTCCCCCGGGCACCGGCATCTGTCACCAGGTCAACCTCGAACATATCGCGCAGGCGGTGTGGTCGAGCGTCGACGGATCGGGTGAAACCGTCGCCTATCCCGACACCTGCGTCGGCACCGACAGCCACACGACGATGATCAACGGCCTCGGCGTGCTCGGCTGGGGCGTCGGCGGGATCGAGGCCGAGGCCGCGATGCTCGGCCAGCCCGTGTCGATGCTGATCCCCGAAGTCGTCGGCTTCAAATTCACCGGCGCGCTGAAGGAAGGCGTCACCGCGACCGACCTCGTGCTCACCGCGACGCAGATGCTGCGCGCCAAGGGCGTCGTCGGCCGCTTCGTCGAATATTTCGGCCCCGGCCTGTCGTCGCTGTCGCTCGCCGACCGCGCGACGCTCGCGAACATGGCGCCCGAATATGGCGCGACCTGCGGCTTCTTCGGCGTCGACGACAAGACGCTCGATTACATGCGCCTGACCGGGCGCAGCGACGAGAATATCGCGCTGGTCGAGGCCTATGCCAAGGCGCAGGGACTGTGGATCGTCGAGGGCGCCGCGGACCCGGTGTTCACCGACACGCTCGAACTCGACCTGGGCACCGTCGTCCCGTCGCTCGCGGGGCCGAAGCGGCCGCAGGACCGCGTCTCGCTTCCCGACGTCGACGATGTGTTCAACGCCGACATGGTCAACACCTATAAGAAGGCGCAGACGCGCGTGCCGGTCGAGGGCAAGGATTTCGACATCGGCGACGGCGACGTCACCATCGCCGCGATCACCAGCTGCACCAACACCTCGAACCCCGGCGTGCTCGTCGCCGCGGGGCTCGTCGCGAAAAAGGCCGACGCGCTGGGGCTGAAGCCCAAGCCGTGGGTCAAGACCAGCCTCGCGCCGGGGTCGCAGGTCGTGACCGACTATCTCGAAAAGGCCGGGCTGCAGAAGCATCTCGACAATATCGGCTTCAACCTCGTCGGCTATGGCTGCACCACCTGCATCGGCAATTCGGGTCCGCTGGCCGAGCCGATTTCGAAGGCGATCAACGAGAATGGGCTGGTCGCCGCGGCCGTGATCTCGGGCAACCGCAACTTCGAGGGCCGCGTGTCGCCCGACGTGCGCGCGAACTTCCTCGCCTCGCCGCCGCTCGTCGTCGCTTACGCGCTGAAGGGCACGGTGATCGAGGATTTCACCACCACGCCCATTGGCCAGGACCAGTCGGGCAAGGACGTCTTCCTCGCCGACATCTGGCCGACCAATCTGGAAGTGGCCGATGCGGTGGCGGGCGCGGTCGACCGCGACATGTTCGTCGCGCGCTATGCGCATGTCTACAAGGGCGACGAGCATTGGCAGAAGATTTCGGTCGAAGGCTCGGACACCTATCAGTGGCGCGCGGGATCGACCTATGTCGCCAACCCGCCGTACTTCGAGGGCATGACGATGACCCCGGCGCCGGTGTCGGACATCGTGAACGCCAAGCCGCTCGCGATCCTCGGCGACAGCATCACGACCGACCACATCAGCCCCGCGGGCAGCATCAAGGCGGACTCGCCGGCCGGAAAATGGCTTATGGAACATCAGGTTAGCAAGGCCGACTTCAACAGCTACGGCGCCCGCCGCGGCCACCACGACGTGATGATGCGCGGCACTTTCGCCAACATCCGCATCAAGAATGAAATGGTCCCCGGCATCGAAGGCGGCATGTCGCGCTACGGTTCGGAGGTCATGCCGATCTATGACGCCGCGATGCGCCACAAGGCCGACGGCACCCCGCTCGTCGTCATCGCGGGTAAGGAATATGGTACCGGCTCGTCGCGCGACTGGGCGGCGAAGGGCACGAACCTGCTCGGCGTCCGCGCGGTGGTCGTCGAGAGCTTCGAGCGCATTCACCGCTCGAACCTCGTCGGCATGGGCGTGCTGCCGCTGCAGTTCCTCGAAGGCCAGAGCCGCGAGACGCTGGGCCTGACCGGCGACGACCAGTTCACCATCACCGGCGTCGCGGACCTCAAGCCGCGCCAGACGGTCACCGTGAACGTCACCCGCGCCGACGGTTCGACCTTCAGCTTCGACACGCTCTGCCGCATCGATACGGCGAACGAGGTCGAATATTACATGAACGGCGGCATCCTGCATTATGTGCTGCGCAAGCTTGCAGCCTGACGCGGCCACTTGCTGATGCTATGAGCGCCCGCCCCCTCACCGGGGCGGGCGTTTTCATTTGGAGAGGGAGCGCATGAGCGCGGAGGTCATTATCATCGAGACCGTCGGCTGGACCGCGGCTGCGATCATCCTTGCCGCCTATATCCTGCTGTCGCTCGGCAAGCTCGAGGGACGCAGCTATCTTTATCAATGGATGAACGTGATCGGCGCCGGCGGCTTCGTCATCAATTCAGGCTATAATGGCGCGATCCCGTCGGCCGTCCTCAACGTCGTCTGGGCGGGCATGGGCGTCCTTACGCTGTGGAGCGTGTGGCGCGCCCGGCAAGCGGCGCGCGCCATCGTTCCCTAGCGAATATCCCTCAAGGCTTGGCCGCTGCGTTCCATGCCGCGACTTGCGCGCGCGTGTCAGCGAGCATCTTGTCGAGCGCGGCCCGGTCCTGCACAGTACCACGCATCACCACCGCATCGATCGCACGCGTCGCCGCGATATCCTCGAGCGGATTGGCGCGCAGCAGGACCAGATCGGCCGCCATGCCGGGCTTCACCGCGCCATAGCGATCGAGCCAGCCGAACCATGCGGGACCCGCGCGCGTCGCCGAGGCGAGCGCCTGCGCCGGGGTCAGTCCCTTTTGCTGGAACAGTTCGACCTCGTCATGCAGGCCGAAGCCGGGATAATTGAAGCTGTTGAGGAAACCCGCGTCGGTCCCCGCGATGATCGGCACGCCCGCCTCGGCCAGCATCGGCAGGATCGTCCCGACATCCTCGATCGCCTTGTGCCGCGCGGCAATCGCCGCGGCGTCGGCCTTGGCGGCGCGTTCGATCCGCCAGTCATATGTCTTGCGCAGCTTCGGCCCGATATAGGCGAGCCCCGCGTCCTTCGAATGGTCGTCGCGATCAAGATAGGCGATAATGCGGCTGCCGTTGAGCGTCGGCGTCACAAAAACGCCCTTGCTGGCGAAATGCCGATAAGCGGTCATCGCTGTTTCGCGGTCGAATCCCGCATCGAGGCGCCGGTTCGCCTCGGCGCGATCGATACGACCCGCGGCAAAATCGGCCGCAATCGCGGCTTCATCCTTCGCGCCGGCATTATAGGCATAGTCGAGATGTTCGATCGAACTGATCCCGGCGTCGACCGCCTGCTCGGTCGTCAGCGCCATCGGGATATGGCCCGACGTGCGGAGTCCGAGCGCCTTGGCCCGCCCAAGCGCGTAGAGGAACAATTCGGGTTTCAGCGTGCTGTCGGTTATCTTGACGAAATCGACCTTGTCGCGCGTCTTCAGGCGATAGAGCGCAGCATCGACATCCGCCTCGCTACCGACTTCGATCGTCCCCTTCCACACCGGCGCAATACCCTCGATCTTGGCGCCCGAGGTCAGGAGGCGCGGACCGAAGAGGCCGCCGTTCGCGATTTCCCCGCGCCATGCGAGCACCTGCTCGGGCAGGTCGCCCGAGCAATCGCGGATCGTGGTGATCCCGTTCGCGACATAGAGCGGCAGCAACGCCCTATTCTCTTCGATCAGGTCGGGCCCGCCGCCGAAATGGACGTGCATGTCCCACAGGCCGGGGATCAGGTAGCGCCCCTTGCCTTCGACGGTGCGGTCGGCGCGCCAGCCCTTGGCAATCGCAGCGTCGGCACCCACCGCAACGATATCGTCGCCTTTCAGCACCACGGCTTGCCCAGCCACCGTTTTTGCCGCTTCGACATCGACGATCGTCACGTGGCGGATAATGACATCGCCCTGCGCCGGGGCGGCAAGCGCGGGCGAAGCGAAGACAACGAACGACGATGCCAGGGTAGCGAACAATTGTTTCATGGGCGACCTTTCCAGACTCGCGAAGAGCCTTAGCCTCGTCGCGGCCGGTACAACAAGAAAAGGATGGTGGTGCGCAGAGTCACGGCCGATCCGGTCTCAAACCGGCGTTTCCTCGACGCACGCCGAGGAGGCCGCTCAATTTGAAAAGATGAGCGGTCTCCGGTGGAATATGGCAGAAATCTGGATGCCCCGTGAGGATTCGAACCTCAATAGACGGAATCAGAATCCGTAGTCTTACCATTAGACGACGGGGCAGGAGCGGGCGCCAATAAGCGGCAGATTAGAGCCGGTCAAGGGGGTTAAATTGTGACGATGTGGCGATCGAAGGCGGTGACGGCCCGCACAAGCCTGCTTGCCCTGACGCATTTCGCCGCTAGCATCACCCAATAACAAAAGAAGGGGGCCGCGCGCCCGCGCGGATGCCCGAAGGAGTGGGTTGATGCGTCATGTCGCGATCGTCGGGTCGGGCCCTGCGGGTTATTACACTGCCGAAACATTGCAGAAGGCCGACGACATAGCGGTCGACGTCATCGACCGGCTTCCTGTTCCCTATGGCCTGATCCGCACCGGGGTCGCGCCCGATCACCAGTCGATCAAGGCGGTGTCTCGCCGCTATGAGGGCACGGCGCTCACCGACAATGTCCGCTTCGTCGGCCATGTGTCGGTCGGCAGCGACATCACGATCGATGAACTCGTCGGCCTTTACGACGCCGTGGTGCTGGCGACCGGCGCGCCGAACGACCGGCCGCTCGATATTCCGGGCGCCGACCTCCCCGGCGTGATCGGAAGCGCGGCCTTTGTCGGCTGGTACAATGGCCACCCCGATTTCGCCGACCTCAATCCGCCGCTCGACGCGCCCGGCGTCGCCGTGATCGGCAATGGCAATGTCGCGCTCGACGTCGCGCGCATCCTTGCCAAGACGCCGGCCGAGTTTGCCGGGAGCGACATCGTCGCCCACGCCCGCGATGCCTTGGCGGCGAGTGCGGTGCGCCATATCCAGATCCTCGGTCGGCGCGGCCCGCACCAGATCGCGATGACCCCGAAGGAACTCGGCGAACTCGGCCATCTCGAACGCGCCAGCCCGCGCGTCGACCCCGCCGACCTGCCGCCCGAAGGCGACGACGCCATGCTCGAACCGGGTATGCGCAAGTCGGTGACCCATTTGCGCAGCTTCAGCGCCAATCCGGTCGCCAAGCCGGTGACGATCGATTTCGACTTCTTCGCCATGCCGATTGCGATCGAAGGCGATGGCAGGGTGCAGCGCGTGATTGTCGAGCGCACAACACTCGACGCCGACCTCACCAGCCATGGCACGGGCGAGACCTATGCGGTCGACGCAGGCCTGATCGTCAGCTGCATCGGCTATCAAACCCCGCCGATCCCGGGCGTGCCCTACGAGCACGGCCGCGGCCGCTTTGCGAGCGATGAGGGGCGCATCCTGCCCGGCCTCTATGCCGTCGGTTGGGCACGGCGCGGACCGTCGGGAACGATCGGCACCAACAAACCCGACGGCGCGCGTATCGGCGAGATGGTGCTGGAGGATATCGGGCGCGGCGCCGGCAAGGCGGGACGTCCGGGGCTCGACGCGTTACTCGCGAGCCGCAACATCACGCCCGTCACCTTCCGCGACTGGCGCCGGATCGAGGAGGCCGAGGTCGCCGCCGCGCTCGAGGGACGCCCCCGCGAGAAATTCACGAGCATCGAGGCGATGTTGCAAGCCATCGGGCGGTGACAGCGCGCGTCCGCACCATCCTGCGTTGGCTGCTCGCGCTCGCCTATGGCTATGCAGGCTATCGCCATCTCGCGACACCTGAGCCGTTCCGTGCAATCACCCCGCCATGGGTCCCGGAGGCCCCGCTGGTTGTCGCGGCGACCGGCATCGCCGAGATCGCAGGCGCGGTCGGGCTGATGATCCCGGCGACGCGCAAGGCCGCCGGCTGGGGCCTCGCGCTCTATGCACTGTGCGTCTGGCCCGCGAATTTCCACCACGCGCTTGCCAATATCGCGATCGGCGGCGAGACGCTCGGCTGGTGGTACCATGGCCCGCGCCTCGCCGCGCAGCCGCTGATCATCTGGTGGGCGCTGTGGGCGAGCGGCGCGACCGACTGGCCGTTTCGCCGCCGCCCCTAGTCCTTATTTATAGTCCCTATTTCGCGACTGGCGTTTCGATCGGCGGCTGGCCCTTCTGGCTCGCCGCATAGGCCTCGACCGCCTTCAGCACGCGCAGCATGTTGCCGCTCGAAATCTTTTCCAGCTCAGCCTGCGTATAGCCGCGCCGCGCCAGTTCGGCGAACAGGCGCGGATAGCCTGTGACATCCTCCAGCCCGACCGGGGTCGCGTCCATCCCGTCATAATCGCCGCCGATGCCGATATGATCGACGCCGATCGTCTTCTTGATATGGTCGATATGGTCCGCCGCGATTCCGATCGGCACCTGCGGCGCCGGATTCGCCGCGTCCCATGCTTTCAGCGCCGGGGCGACGGCATCGGGATTGCCGACATACAGCGCGTCGAGCCGCGCCTTTTCGGCCGTGCGCGAAAGCCCGTGCGCGCGCAGCTTGGGGTCGAGGAAGGCGGCATAGAGCACCACCATGATAACGCCGCCATTGGCCTTCACCGCGGGCAGCACGCTGTCGGGCACGTTGCGCGGATGGTCGTTGACGCCGCGCACGCCCGAATGGCTGAACATCACCGGCGCGTGCGAGACCTCGAGCGCGTCCTTCATCGTCGCTTCGCTGACATGGCTCAGATCGACGATCATGCCGATGCGGTTCATTTCGCGAACGACCTGCTTGCCGAAATCGGTGAGCCCGTCATGCTGCGGCGCGTCGGTCGCGCTGTCGGCCCAAGGCGTCGTCTTGCCATGGGTCAGCGTCATGTAGCGCACGCCCATACCGTAAAGCTCGCGCAGGACGGCGAGCGACGAGCCGATCGACTGGCCGCCCTCGGCGCCGAGCATGCCGGCGACCTTGCCGGCCTTCATTTGGCTTTCGAGTTCGGCCGAGGTCAACGCGAAACCAAGATCGTTCGGGTAACGCGCGATCAGTCGCTTCGCGACGTCGATCTGCTCGATCGTCTGCTGCACCGCCTGCTGCTCATTCGTGTTCGACGGCACATAGACCGACCAGAATTGCGCGCCAACATGCCCCTTGCGCAGGCGCTGGATATCGGTGTGCATCACCGTTCCGTCGGGCTTGGGCTTGGTCGTGTCGCGAAAATCGAAGCTGTTGATCACATTGCCGACGCTGCCCCGCAGTTCCCACGGCACGTCATTATGCCCATCGAACACCGGCGCCTTTTTGAGCGCGGCCTCGGCGATGGCTTCAGGCGATTTCTGCGCCGTAGCGGGAGTGGAGATCAGGGCGAGAGCGGCAAGGCCGGCGAGCAGGGAGGGCTTGTTCATGGCGCGCGACCTTAAGTGCTTGTTGCCGCAGCGCAAGCCTCACTTGACGGGAACGTCAACGCCGCGCAGCATTGCCCGATGACAGCCTTCGACGACTGGCGCGCCCGTTCGCCCTATTATGACGAAACGCACGAAGCGCTGGCGCAAAGCGTCCGCCGTTTCGTGGCGCGCGAGATCGCGCCCAACATCGACCGATGGGAGGCTGAGGGCGAACTGCCGCGCAACCTCCACAAGAAAGCCGCCGAAGCCGGTATCCTCGGCCTGCGCTACCCCGAACAATATGGCGGGCACAGCGAGGGCTTCGACAATTTTCACGGGTTAGTGCTGACCGAGGAACTCGCGGCGGTCGGCGCGGGCGGGCTTGGCGCTTCGTTGATGACGCACGGCATCGGCCTGCCCCCGATCCTTGCCTTGGGTTCCGAGGAATTGAAGCAACGCGTCGCGCCGCCCGTGCTCGGGGGCGACAAAATCATCGCGCTCGGCATCACCGAGGCAGGCGGCGGCAGCGACGTCGCCAATCTCAAGACGACGGCTGTCCGCGACGGCGACAGCTACATCGTCAACGGCGGCAAGATGTTCATCACCAGCGGCATGCGCGCCGACTGGCTGACCTGCGCGGTGCGCACCGGCGGCCCCGGCGCCGCGGGCATCTCGCTGCTGCTGATCGACATGAGCAGCCCCGGGGTCGAGCGCACAAGGCTCGACAAGATGGGCTGGCGTTGCAGCGACACCGCCGCGATCCATTTCAGCGACGTCCGCGTCCCCGCCGACAATCTGATCGGTCCCGAGAATGGCGGCTTCATCGGCATCATGCGCAACTTCAATTCGGAGCGGCTCGGCATGGCGATGGGCTGCTGCGCCTACGCCCGCGTCGCGATGGCCGAGGCCGCCGAATGGGCGCAGAACCGCGAGACCTTCGGCAAACAGCTCGTCGGCCACCAGTCGATCCGTATCAAGCTCGCCGACATGGAACGCCAGATCGAGGCGACACAAGCCTGGGTCGACCTCTGCGCCTGGCAGGTGAAAGAAGGCAAGGATCGCCCCGCCGACTTCGCGATGCTGAAGGTGCAGGCGACACGGATGCTGGAGGCCGTCGCGCGTGAGGCCGCACAGATACTCGGCGGCGCTTCCTATATCACCGGAAGCAAGGTCGAACGCATCTATCGCGAAGTTCGCGTCAATGCCATCGGGGGAGGTAGCGAGGAAATCATGCTCGACCTAGCGGGTCGGCAACTCTTCGGCGGAAAGCGCTAGCCCTCTTCGCGCTGCTTGTCGGCCAGCGCGCGCGATTCGGCCTTGAGCGGGCGCGACACCGGACAGACTTCCTGCACATAGCCATTGAGCACATTGGTCAGCGCGTCGGGCAACAAGCGGTAGAAAACAAACTGGCCGCGCTTCTCGCTGACGATCAGTCCGGCGTTTTCCAGCACCGACAGATGTTGCGACACCGCCGGTTTGCTCATTTCGAATCGCGCGGCAATGTCACCCGCGCTCAGTTCGGCATGCGCCAGATAGGCGAGAATCTTGCGCCGCGGCGTCGATGCCAATGCCTGAAAAACCCGTTCCATGCGTCCCGAAATGGGCATCGCAGGCTGACTTGACAAGAAATAATTTATTTAAGTAATTACTTATATTCTTTTCAATCAGGAGTCGGGCGATGCGCAATGATCAGGATCCCCATGCCGTCAATTTTCTGATCGACGAGGACGGACCCGACCCGCGCGGGGGCCGCGTCCGCGCTGACATGCCAAGCATCGTCTGGAACGGCGGCATGGCCGTGACCGCTCTCGTCGCGGGTCCCTTCTTCGCAACCCCCTCGGCGATCCTTCTTTTTGTCGTCGCCACCGGCGCGGCGCTGCTGCTCGGCCACAGCGTCGGTTATCACCGCATGATGATCCATGGCAGCTTTGCCGCGCCCCGCTGGCTGACACGCACGCTCGTCTGGTTCGGCGCGTTCGTCGGCATGGCGGGCCCCTATGGCATCATCCGCGCCCACGATACGCGCGACTGGGCGCAGCGTCAGGCCGACTGCCATCCGTTCCTCGCGCACAAAACGCATATCCTGCGCGACGCATGGTGGCAGATCTACTGCCGCCTCGATCTAGACTGCCCGCCGCGTTTCGATTTTGCCGAACTCGACCGCGACCCCTTCTACCGCTGGCTCGAGGCGACATGGCGCTGGCAGCAACTGCCCGTCGCGCTTCTTTTCTTCGCGATCGGCGGCTGGGGCTGGGTCGTCTGGGGCGTCGCGGCGCGCGTCGCGGTCGCGAACCACGGGCACTGGCTCGTCGGCCATCTCGCGCACAATCGCGGTCCGCAGCATTGGACGGTCGACGCGCACGGTGTGCAGGCGTTCGATGTCCCATGGGCCGCAGTCCCGACGATGGGCGAGGCTTGGCATAACAATCACCACGCCTATCCCGGCTCGGCGCGCATCGGATTGCATCCGGGGCAGAGCGACTGGGGGTACGCCTTCATTCGCCTGTGTAAACGGTTCGGGCTGATCTGGAACGTCCGCACGCCCGACACGATGGGCTTGCGCAATGGGCTCACCGAGGTCCCTCGACACGAGCCCGGCTTCGCGGCACAGTCGCCACATGGACACCCTATCGCATAGCTGGCCCGCCGAGGCCGAGACCCTGCTCGATGATCTCGTCGACCTCCGCCGCGCGATCCACCGCGAGCCCGAACTGGGTCTCCAGAACCCGAAGACGCTCGCGAAGATCAAGGACGCGCTCGCCGGACTGCCGCTCGAATTTCGCGAAGGCCCGTCGACGACGGGGCTGGTCGCGATCCTGCGCGGCCCCGCGAACGGGCGCACCGTGCTGCTGCGCGGAGACATGGACGCCCTGCCCTTGCTCGAAGAGACCGGGCTCGACTTCACCTCTGAAATCACCGGCGCGATGCACGCATGCGGGCACGATACGCATGTCGCGATGCTCGTCGGCGCGGCGAAGCTGCTCTGCGCGGCGCGCGATCGCCTGCCCGGCACCGTGATGTTCATGTTCCAGCCCGGCGAGGAGGGGCATCATGGCGCGCGCTTCATGCTCGACGACGGGATCATCGACCCACTGCCCGACGCCGCCTTCGCGCTCCACATCATGCCCAATGCGCCGCACGGGATCTTCGCGGGGCGCGCGGGTCCGCTGCTCGCCTCGTCGGACGTGCTCTCGATCACCGTCAAGGGCGCGGGCGGGCACGCCTCGATGCCGCACGACAGCATCGACCCGATCCCCGTCGCCTGTTCGATCGTCACCGCGATCCAGACGATGGTCACGCGCCGCATCTCGGTATTTGATCCGGCAGTCATCACCATCGCGAAGATCTCCGCGGGCACGACGAACAATATCATCCCCGAAACGGCCGACATGCAGGGCACGATCCGCACGCTTTCCCCGGAAAGGCGCGCGATGGTCGCGCGCGAGCTGAAGCGCCTCGCACCCGCGATCGCCGAGGCGCATGGCTGCACGGCGGAGGTCGAGATCGTCGAGGGCTTTCCTGTCACTATCTGCGACGCGCGCGCTGTCAGCTTCGGCCAGTCGGTCGTCGAGGAGACTTTCGGCGAGCAAGCCTGGCTGACGATGGACAATCCGGTGATGGGCGCCGAGGATTTCTCCTATGTCCTCGAAAAAGTGCCCGGCGCGATGTTCTGGCTCGGCGCGAGCGAGGCGGGCAGCGACTGGCGCCAATGCTGCGGGCTGCACTCGAACCATATGGTGCTCGACGAGAGCGTAATGGCGCGCGGCGCCGCGCTGCATGCGGCGCTGGCCGAACGCTTCCTCAATGAAGGATTCAACGCATGATCAATATCATCGGCGCGATTCTCTCAGGCCTCATCATCGGGGCGCTAGCGCGCTTCTTCTATCCCGGTGCGGTCGAAATGGGGTGGGTCGCGACGATCCTGCTCGGCATCGGGGGATCGCTGCTCGCAGGTCTCGCAACCTCGCGCGGCCGCGGCGATTTTCACCGTGCGGGCTGCCTCGCGTCGGTGATCGGGGCGATCGTCCTGATTCTCGTCGGCCGGCTGCTCGGGATCGGCGGTTAGGGTACCAGCACCGTATCGACCGCCTGCGGCAGTAGGTCGGGATAATCGAGCGTATAGTGCAGCCCGCGGCTTTCCTTGCGGTGGAGCGCGCTGCGGACGATCAATTCGGCGCATTGCAGCAAGTTGCGCAGCTCGATCAGGTCGGTCGTGACACGGAAATGGCCGTAATAATCCTCAACCTCGTGCGTCATCATGTCGATGCGGTGGCGCGCGCGCTCCAGCCTCTTGGTCGTGCGGACGATACCGACATAATTCCACATGAAGCGGCGGATCTCGGTCCAGTTCTGCTTGATGACGACCTCTTCGTCGGAGTCGGTCACGCGGCTCGCGTCCCACGGGCGGATCGCGGGCGGCGCATCGAGTTTGTCCCAGCACTGGATGATATGCTTTGCGGCCGCCTCGCCGAACACGAAACATTCGAGCAGCGAGTTTGACGCGAGGCGATTGGCGCCGTGCAGCCCGCTCTCGGTGCACTCGCCCGCCGCATATAGCCCCGGCAGATCGGTGCGCCCGTCGAGGTCGATCAGCACCCCGCCGCACGTATAATGTTGCGCGGGCACCACCGGAATCGGCTGCTTCGTCATGTCGATGCCGAGCGTCAGCAGTTTCTCATAGATGTTCGGGAAATGCCCCGCGACGAAATCGGGATCGAGGTGACTGATGTCGAGATGGACATAATCGAGCCCCGACCGCTTGATCTGATCGTCATTCGCGCGCGCCACCACGTCGCGCGGCGCGAGTTCGGCGCGCGCGTCATAATCGGGCATATAGCGGTGGCCGGTGACCGGGTGCTTCAATATGCCCCCCTCGCCGCGCACCGCCTCGGTGATCAGGAAATTCTTGACGTCGAGATTATAGAGGCAGGTCGGGTGGAACTGCATCATCTCCATGTTCGAGACGCGGCAGCCCGCGCGCCACGCCATCGCGATGCCGTCGCCCGTCGCGCCTCTGGGCGCGGTCGAGAATTGGTACACGCGCCCCGCGCCGCCGCTCGCGAGGATCGTCGCGCGGCCGATATGCGCGTGGACCTTGCCGCTCTTCTCGTCGAGCGCATAGACGCCCCAGACGCGCCCCGAGCCTGAGTAGCGTTCCTCGTGCCGCCCGGTGATCAGGTCGATGCACGCCTGCCCCGGCAGCAGGGTGATGTTCGGATGCGCCTCGGCGGTCTTCAGCAGCGCCGCCTGCACCGCCCAGCCCGTCGCGTCGTCGACATGGACGATGCGGCGGTGCGAATGGCCGCCCTCACGCGTCAGGTGCAGCGCCTCGGCGTCCTTGTTGAACGGCACGCCCATTTCGACGAGCCGCTCGATCGCGTGCGGGGCGTTCTCGACGACGAACTCGACCGTCTCGCGGCGGTTGAGGCCGCCGCCCGCGATCATCGTGTCCTCGATATGATTTTCGAACGTATCGCCTGCGTCAAGCACTGCGGCGATGCCGCCCTGTGCCCACGCGGTCGACCCGCCGGTGAGTTCGCCCTTCGCGAGCACGAGCACGCGGCAATGATCGGCGAGCGCGATCGCGGCGGTCAGCCCGGCAGCGCCCGAGCCGACGATGATGACGTCGTGAGCGAGCGCCTCAGCCATTCGCGGCGCGCGTCAGATTGAGGAACACATCTTCGAGGTCGGCCTCGCGCGTCGACACGTCGACGATGCCATGCCCCATTGCGTTGACCGCGGCGAGCACCTCGCCCGCGTTCATCCGGTCCTTGTTGTAGCTGATCGCGAGACCGCGTGTCCCATCGCGCTCGACTTTCTCGAATGCCGGATGCGTCGGCAGCGCCGTCACATCGGCATCGAGCGTCACGACGACGATCTTCTCGCGCGCCATGTCGACCAGCTCGCGCGTCGGCTTGTTCGCGATCAGCTTGCCATGGTTGATGATCGCAATCCGGTCGCAAAGCTCCTCGGCTTCCTCCAGATAATGCGTCGTCAGCACGACGGTAACGCCGCGGTCGTTGAGGCTCTGCACATATTCCCAGAGCTGCTGGCGCAGTTCTATGTCGACGCCGGCGGTCGGTTCGTCGAGCACGATGATCGGCGGCGAATGCACCATCGCCTTGGCGACGAGCAAGCGCCGCTTCATGCCGCCCGACAGCGTGCGCGCATAGGCGTCGCGCTTGTCCGACAGGTGGACCGCTGCGAGCAACTCGTCCGAAATCCGCTTGTCCTTGGGCACGCCATACAGTCCCGCCTGATTTTCCAGCGTTTCATAGGGCGTGAAAAAGGGATCGAAGACAATTTCCTGGGGGACGATGCCAATCGAATATTTTGCGTTGCGCGGATCGGCGTCGATGTCGAAACCCCAGATGCTCGCCGACCCGCTCGTCTTGTTGACGAGACCTGCGAGGATGTTGATCAGCGTCGACTTGCCCGCGCCGTTGGGCCCGAGCAGTCCGAAGATCTGGCCGCGCGGCACGTCGAAACTGACATTGTCCAGCGCCTGCTTGCCGCCGGCATAAAGTTTGGAGACGGCGTCGATGCGGATGGCGGCTTCACTCATGGCCGCTTCCATAGCCGCGCACCCCGGCGTGTGAAAGCCCGCTAATTTTTCATAAGCGCCGCGTTAACGCTAAATTGGCGACTCGCCGCTAGATCGGCGGATGTGAGGACCAGCCACATCATTCGCCCGCTGCGCAAGCAGTGCGGCCTAGCCATTTTTGCGCTTTTGCTTTTGCCCGCCGCTCCGGCGCTGGCACAGAATAGCGCGCAAGGCGAAGCCGAAGCCATCGTGCTTCGCCCGCTTTCCTTCTTCAAGGTCAACGACCTCGATTTCGGCAGCATCATCGCGTCGGGAACGTCGGGGACGGTCCGGCTTGCCCCTGACGGCACGCGAACCCGCACCGGCGGCGTGACACTTGCCGGCGATGGCGGCGAACCCGCGCGCTTTGCCGGGCTCGGCACGCCGAATCGCCAGGTCAATATTTCGCTCGGATCGAACACGATCTGGATCACCGGACCGGGGGTGCGCATGCGCGTGCGCGATTTCGAGATCGGCAGCACGCCGACCGCGATCCTGTCGACGACCCCGACGCGCTTCAGCATCGCGAGCGCGCTCGGCAATTATAACTTCCCGGTCGGGGGCACGCTCGAAGTCGGCGCCAACCAGACGCCGGGCGACTACAGCGGCACATTCACGATCACCTTGAATTATCTTTAAGGCTTCCTGTGGGGGGAAGACGGCACCGGGGACCACTTGCGCCCGAAAGGACGCCTGCGCCGGTGCCGTCACGGCCCCATCGCAATCGCAGAGCCGATTGCCGAGCCCTCGCGGCCTTGCTATGGGCGCGGTCGATGACCCAGCCCGCACCCGAAACCATCCGCACGCCCAAGACCCGCATCGCCTGCGACGGCACCGGCGACGGCCTCGCCAATGCGGCGCTCGGCCACCCGCGCGTTTGGCTCGAAATCGACACGGACGAAGGGTTTGCCGACTGCGGCTATTGCGACCGCCGCTTCATTCTGATCGGCGGCGTTGCCGACAAAGGTTAAACGTCGGCGTAAACCGGCCGCCGGAAGTAAACGGCCGATTCACCAACCCCATGCATCAGTGATGAAGACCCGGCTGGCATAAGATGTGCCAGACAGGAGCAGAATCTGTGGGGATTCAAGGGACCAAAAACTGTCAGGGCGCGGCTTGCGCCCTGACCATCGCCATGACCATGGCGAGCGCGGCGCTTTGCGGACCGGCCTTTGCCGCCGACATGCCCGGCACCGCCAATGCGGCGGTCGTGCGCCCGAACACGCTGATCAAGACCGACGATCTCGATTTCGGCACGCTGATCAGCGGCGCGACCGGCGGCACGGTTACGATCAACCCCGTCACCAATGCACGCACGACCAGCGGCGGCGTGACCCCGGTGGGTTCGGCGGCGCAGCGCGCCGTATTCCAGGGCACCGGCGGCATCTTGCTGATCACCGTATCGGGAAGCACGTCGGTCTCGCTTACCCGCGCCGGCGGCGGCGCTGCGCCGATGACTGCCAGCCTCGTCCGCGCCGCGAGCACCAGCGGCGGCGGGATCGCGCTGGTCGGCGGGACGTTATTGCCCAGCGGCGTTCAGACCTATTATATCGGCGGCACCCTCACCGTTCCCGCCAACCAGCCCGATGGCGATTACAGCGGCACCTTCACGCTGACCGTCAATTATCTCTGACCGCTGGCGTCGGGGGACGCGCGTGCCTATATCGGGCAAATGACAAGCCCGACCGATCCCCGCCGCTTCCTCTATCGCGCCGATGCGCTCGACCCCGATCTGGCGCAGAAACTTGCGAAAGAGGCGCTCGCGAAGGCCGACGACGGCGAGCTCTATCTGCAATATCGCGCCACCGAGAGCTTCGGCTTCGACGACGGCCGCCTGAAGACCGCCGACTATTCGACCGACGCCGGTTTCGGGCTTCGCGCCGTGTCGGGCGAGATGACGGGCTTTGCCCATGCCAGCGACATCAGCGCCGGCGCGATCCGCCGCGCCGCCGAGACGCTTGCGCTGCTCGACCCTTCGAATCAGGCGCACGCCGCGCCGCCGCCGCGCACCAACCGCCATCTGTATGACGAGGCCAACCCGCTCGACCTGGTCCCCTTCGCGAAGAAGGTCGCGCTCTGCCAGGAAATCGACGCCGCCGCGCGCGCGCGCGATCCGCGCATCGTCCAGGTTTCGGTTGCGCTCGCGGGTAGCTGGTCGGTGGTCGAGATCGTCCGTGCCGACGGCTTCCTTGCGACCGATATCCGCCCGCTCGTCCGCCTCAACGTCTCGATCGTCGTCGAGGAAAACGGCCGCCGCGAAACCGGCTATTTCGGCTTGGGCGGCCGCTACATGTACGACCATCTGTTCGAGCCCGCGCAGTGGAACCGCGCGATCGACGAGGCGCTGGCGCAGGCGCTCGTCAACCTCCGCGCGGTTGATGCGCCTGCGGGCGAATTCACCGTATTGCTCGGCCCCGGCTGGCCCGGTGTGCTGCTGCATGAAGCGGTCGGCCACGGGCTCGAGGGCGATTTCAACCGCAAGGGCACCAGCGCATTTTCGGGCAGAATAGGAGAGCGCGTCGCCGCACCCGGCGTCACCGTGGTCGACGACGGCGCGATGGACAGCCCGGTCGGCGGCGGGCGCCGCGGCTCGCTTTCGATCGACGACGAAGGCACGCCGACCGGCGAGACCGTGCTGATCGAGGACGGCATCCTCAAGGGCTATATGCAGGACCGCCTCAACGCGCGCCTGATGGGGGTCGAGCCCACCGGCAACGGCCGCCGCGAAAGCTTTGCGCACGCCCCGATGCCGCGCATGACCAACACCTTCATGAAGGGCGGCAACGACGATCCCGCCGAGCTTCTGTCGCGCGTTAAGAATGGAATCTTCGCCAAAAGCTTTGGCGGCGGACAGGTCGACATCGTGTCGGGCAAGTTCGTTTTCAGTTGCACCGAGGCGTACAAGATCGAGAACGGCAAGCTGGGCGATTCGATCAAGGGCGCAACCTTGATCGGCGACGGGCCGAGCGTGCTCACCAAGGTCACCGGCATCGGCAATGATATGGCGATCGACGAAGGCATCGGCATCTGCGGCAAGGGCGGCCAGAGCGTCCCCGCGGGTGTCGGCCAGCCCACCCTGCTGGTCAACGGGCTGACCGTCGGCGGCACTGCCTGATGCGGTCCCCCGGCGAAAAGCCGGGGTCCAGTTTCGACAAACGCGGAACTGGCTTCTGCCGGCGAATTTCGTCTGTGACCGCCCTCACTTGGCGTTCGCGTCTCCCGCGCATATAGAAAAGCCCAACAAAAGAAGAATCGGGTCGCATCATCCGCGGGGGCACTCCCTGCAACAGGGAGGATAATATGCGTTCGAGTCTGCGTTTCGTTTCCGTGGCGACCGTCGCCGCGATCCTCGCCGCCGTTCCCGGCTCGGCGCAAAAGACCACCGGCCCCAAGGAACGTTACGAGATGGACGTCGCGACGATGTCGGGCTTTGCCGCGATGGCGGGCGGCGGCAAGGGCGGGCTCGGCGGCGCGATGGGGATGATGTTCGGCGGCGACCCGTCGAGCAAGGTCGCTCACCAATTGCTGCTGCGCCTCGGCTCGAACGATGCCGCCACCGCACCGCCGCCGAAGGGCGACCATTTCTTCCTGCCGCAGGCCAAGATGGGCAAATCGGTCCCGCTTTTCTGGGAGGAAGGCAAGGAAACGCCCGGAACGGAAACCTTCGAACGCCCGAAGGGCCGCCTGCTCCTCTATTGGGGCTGCGGCGCCAAGGCGGGGCCCGGCCAGCCGGTGGTCATCGATTTCGCCAAGGTCGCCGCGGGGCAGGTCCCGCCCAACCTTTTCTCGAGCGCGGTCCCGGTGATCCGCGAAGTGAGCAAGGCGAACAGCCGCTCCTATATCGACTGGCCGAACAAGAAGGGCGGCCGGCAGCCCGGATCGGGATCGTCGCTGCTCGGCGCGCACCGCGTTGCGAGCAATATCGGACCCGACATCAACTTCACCCTCGCACAGGATTATATGCAGGGGCTCAGCGCCTCGACCGCGATCCAGGGCGACCAGTCGGTGATGGTCCGCTGGAATGCGGTGCCGAACGCGACGGGCTATGTCGCATGGACGATCGGCGGCATGGGCAATGGCAGCGGCAAGAATGATATGGGCGACATCGTGTGGTGGACCAGCAGCGCGTCGAAAGAATTCGGTGGCGGCCTGTGGGACTGGCTGCCGCCATCGGTCGTCGCGAACCTCATCACCAAGAAAATCGTGATGCCGCCGAGCCAGACGAGCTGCCAGATTCCGGCCGAGGTCAAGAAGGCGTCGGGCGAGATGCTGATGGGCAACCTTAACGCCTTCGGCCCCGAAGCCAATTTCTCCTATCCGCCGAAGCCCGCGGGCAATGCGGTGTGGAACATCGACTGGACCGCAAAGGTCCGCTTCCGTTCGCACACGATGCTGCTGGTCGGTGCCGATTTCGGCGGTATGGGCGGGTCGTCGACTGGCGGCAGCACCCCGGCCGAACCCGCGAAGAAAAAGAAATGCAAAGGCCCGCTCGGCATCCCGCTTCCCGACGGGGCGTGCTGAATCAGCGGCGAGTCAGCCCCTGTTCACCCGCGCGCGCCTATGGGGGCCGCGGGTAGGGGATGATGAAGACAGGAGTCGAAACCATGCGTCACCTCATCCCGACGCTTTTTGTCGCCGCAGCGCTTGCCGCTGCTCCCGCCACCGCCCGCGAAAAGCTGGCGCCCGAGGATCAACTCGCCAAGCTGCTCGAAGGCCGCGTCGCCGGCAAGCCGCAGGACTGCATCCCGCTTTCAACGACGCGCAGTTCGCAGATCATCGACAAGACGGCGATCGTCTATCGAGTCGGCAGCACATTGTGGGTCAATCGCCCCAAGGGCGGAGCCGAATCGCTCGACGACGACGATATCCTCGTCCTCAAGACCTCGGGAAGCCAGCTGTGCAGCATCGACACGCTCGAACTGCACGACCGCACGAGCCATATGTATAGCGGCTTCGTATCGCTAGGCGAATTCGTGCCCTATCGCCGTGCGAAGGGTGAATGAGTCCGCAACGCTGACAGCTATATTGTCTCCCGGCGAAGGTCGGATCTCCACCTGGTGACGGATCGCCACGTGGAGATTCCGGCCCTCGCCGGGACGATTCTTCAGGAAACCGATGATCTTGGCCGAGAATGAAAATCCGCCTCCCGCCGACTGGGCGCAGCAATTGCTCGCATTCTGGTTCGATGCGCACGACATGGATGACTGGTATGGCGGCGGCGCTGAATTCGACGACGCAGTCCGTGCGTTGGCGGAAGGATGGTATGAGGCGCTGCGATCGCAGCCGGCCGAGGCATTCCTGACCGACCCCGACACCGCGCTTGCTGCGACGATCCTGTTCGATCAGGTGCCGCGCAACATCTATCGCGGCCACGCCGACGCCTTTGCGACCGACGATCTGGCGCGCGCGATCGCGCACGGCATCGTCGCGCACGGCTGGCACGAAAACTGGTCCGACGCACGGCGCCAGTTCGCCTGTCTGCCCTTCCAGCACAGCGAAAATATGGACGACCAGCGCGAATCGCTACGCCTTTTCGCGCAATTCGACGATCCGATGTTCCAGGATTATGCCCGGAAGCATTTCGACGTCGTCGATCGCTTCGGCCGCTTTCCGCATCGCAACGAAGCGCTGGGCCGTGCAACGCGGCCCGATGAGGAAGCTGCGATAGAAGAGGGCAAGAATTGGTGATAGGCACCGCGCGATACGGAGGACAGCCATGGCCGAATTCACCGAAACGCTGAACGACAAGCATATCGCGTTCATCGAGAAGCAGCCGGTCTATTTCACCGCAACCGCCGCCGCCGATGCGCGGATCAACCTGTCCCCCAAGGGTTATACCGACAGCTTCAAGATTCTGTCCGATACGCAGGTCGCCTATCTCGATCTCGGCGGATCGGGCAACGAAACTCACGCGCATCTCGCCGCGGACGGGCGCATCACGATCATGTTCTGCGCCTTTGACCGCACCGCGCTGATCCTGCGTATCTATGGCCGCGGCCGTCCCGTGCTGCCGCAGGATGCCGAATGGGACGGGCTCGCCGCCAATTTCACGCTGATCCCGGGCACGCGCCAGATATTCGTGATCGACATCGAGAGCGTGCAGACGAGCTGCGGCTGGGGCGTCCCGATGATGGAACTCCAGCACGAACGCGACACGCTGCAGAAATATCACCGCCAGGCCGACCGCGACCTGTGGGTCGAAAAATTCAAGGGCCGCACGAAAAGCATCGACGGCCTGCCAACGCGCCCGACCGACCGCTTCATCGCGGGCGACGCCTGATGCCATTGGTCGAACTGACACGCCTTCCTAATGGCGCCGAGGCCGAGCTGTTGCGCGGCCGCCTCGAAAGCGCGGGCGTTCATGCGGTCTGCTTCGACGCGGGCATGAATATCGCCGAAAGCGTGGGATTGCTCATTCCCGTCCGCATCATGGTGCTCGACGAGGATCTGGCCGAGGCGCAGGCCCTGATTGTCGAATTCGAAGCTGGCGGGAACGGAAACGCGGCCTGAGCGCTTGAAAAGCACGTTATGATCAAGGTCGCCAGTTACAATATCCGCAAGGGCATCGGGCTCGACCGGCGCCGTGACCCCGGGCGGGTGCTGTCGGTGCTGCGCGAAGTCGACGCCGATATTGTCGCACTGCAGGAGGCCGACCGCCGCTTCGGCACGCGGGCAAGCGCGATCCCGCCGCACATGTTCGAAGAGCATAGCGACTATGTGCCCGTCGACCTGCTCAGCGGGCGCCCCTATGCGATCGGCTGGCACGGCAATGCGCTACTCGTGCGCAAGGGTGCCGAGGTCGAGGAAAGCCACGCGCTCCATTTGCCGACGCTCGAACCCCGCGGCGCGGTCGCGGCAACGATCCGTATCGGCGACACGCGTCTCCGCGTCGTGGGCATGCATCTCGACATTTCGGGGCTACGCCGCCGCCAGCAGGCGCGCGCTATTCTCCATCATGTGTCCGAAGGCGAGGACCTGCCGACGATCCTGATGGGCGACTGCAACGAATGGCGGGCAACGGGCGGCTGCCTCGCCGATTTCGGCGCGCAGCACCGGCTCGTCGACACCGGACACAGTTTTCACAGCCGCCGCCCGGTCGCCAAGCTCGACCGCATCTTTGCGACCCCCGACCTCGAACCGGTCGACGCCGGGGTTCACCGCAGCGCGCTTGCGGCACGCGCATCGGACCATCTCCCGATCTGGGCCCGGTTCAAGGCGGCCCGCGATCCTGCCTAAAATTTAGGCAAAGGCCTGCCTCACCTGCTTAGCGAACGAACGATTGTTCGCTGCCCTGCCACCAAACCGTCACAAAATGTCAACTTTCGCGCGCCCTGCGTAATCTGGCACGCCCGTTGCAGTGCAACATGGTGCCATTAGCAAAAGGGGGCGTCATGAAGCTGATCCTGGCCATTATCAAACCATTCAAGCTCGACGAGGTGCGCGAGGCGCTCACCGGACTCGGCATCGCCGGCATGACCGTGACCGAGGTCAAAGGCTTCGGCCGGCAAAAGGGGCAGACCGAAATCTATCGCGGTGCCGAATATGCCACCAACATGGTTCCGAAGGTGAAGATCGAACTCGTCTGCGACGACGCGCTCGCACCGCGGGTCGTTGAAACGCTGCAGCAGACGGCCGGCACCGGTTCGATCGGCGACGGCAAGATTTTCGTGCTCGACGTGGGTCAGGCCGTGCGCATCCGCACCGGCGAGACCGGCGAGGCGGCTCTGTAATGACGAAGGGGGAAAATATGACGTTCGCAAACAAATTTGCGGCCGGCGCCGGGGCCGTTGGCCTTTCGCTGTTCGCCGCGCTGCCCGCCTGGGCGCAGGAAGCCGCCGCCGCGGCCCCCGAAGCCGTCGTCGACAAGGGCGATACCGCCTGGATGATGACCTCGACCGTCCTCGTGCTGCTGATGATCCTGCCGGGCCTCGCGCTCTTCTACGGCGGCCTCACGCGCACCAAGAACATGCTGTCGACGATGACGCAGATCGGCGCTGCCGCCTGTCTCGCGATGCTGATCTGGGTGATCTACGGCTATGGTCTCGCTTTCGGTCCCGAAGGCAACGCCTTCATCGCGTGGGGCAAATTCTTCCTCGCCGGCGTCACGCCCGACAGTCTCGCCGACACGTTCAGCGACGGCTTCAAGCTGCCCGAATATGTGTTCATCAGCTTCCAGATGACCTTTGCCGCGATCACCCTCGCGCTCGTCCTCGGCTCGGTCGTTGAGCGCATGAAGTTCGCGGCGGTGATGGTGTTCGGCGCTGTCTGGCTGACCATCGTCTATTTCCCGATCGCGCACATGGTGTGGGCGGCCGGCGGCCTCTTCTTCGAAATGGGCGCGCTCGATTTCGCCGGCGGTACCGTCGTCCACATCAACGCAGGCGTCTCGGCGCTCGTTGCGGCGATGATCCTGGGCAAGCGCATCGGGTACCAGAAGGAAATCATGGCGCCGCACTCGCTGACCCTCACCATGGTCGGCACCGGCATGCTGTGGGTGGGCTGGTTCGGCTTCAACGCCGGCTCGGCGCTCGAAGCCAATGGCTCGGCCGCGCTCGCGATGATCAATACGCTCGTCGCCACCGCGTCCGCCGGCCTGTTCTGGATGCTCGCCGAAAAGCTCGCAGGCCACAAGCCTTCGGCGCTCGGCTTCTGTTCGGGCATCATCGCCGGCCTCGTCGCGGTGACTCCCGCTGCGGGCAATTCGGGACCGTTCGGTGCCATCGTCCTCGGCGCGGTTGCATCGCTGATCGCTTTCTACGCGGTGACCGTCCTCAAGCCCAAGCTCGGCTATGACGACTCGCTCGACGCCTTCGGCATCCACGGCGTCGGCGGCATCGTCGGCGCGATCGGCACCGGCATCGTCTATGCCCCCAGCCTCGGCGGCCCCGGCCCCGAAGACTTCGCCATGGGTCCGCAGCTCGTGACCCAGATCTCGGCCGTCGCCGCGACGATTGTCTGGGCCAGCATCGGCACCGTGATCGCCATCTATGTCGCCAAGCTCCTCACCGGCCTCCGCGTTTCGGAAGAGGTCGAACGCGAAGGCCTCGACCTCGGCGAGCATGGCGAGCGCGCCTACAACTACTGATCAACGAGACAGGATACCCGCCGCCGTTCGCTCTCTCTCCTTTCAAACGGCGACGGCGGGATCCTACCGAGGTTCCTCCTGCGAACCACTGGCCGGGGCTTGTCCCCGGCCTTTTTTTGTTTGTGACCACACAGCCACGGGCCCGGCGCTCATCCCCGGCTTTTCTTAAAATTTCGGCGGTAACGGCTACGCGCGCCGCCTCCGTAAGGCCGCTTTTTACGCCCTGAAATGCTGCACAAATTTTGTGCAGCATTGCCGCAATTTTGCCCTTTCCAACATGACATTAATATGGCATTCATTGCGTCAACAGTTTCAGGAGGGGAGAGCCTGAAAGGCTGGGCCGGGACGCAAGTCCCGGCCCTCTTTTTTTGTGCGCAACACAGATACCGCAGAAAAACGACGGTTTTCCGCGACTTGTGCACGTCTGGCGCAGCATCGAAAAGGCACGCCCGCTGTCGCCACCCTGCAAAATCGAATCGCTGTCGACGAGTCTGTCTTCGGCTTCCAAGGGCATAGACCGATCGGCCGATTTCGACGTCGGCACGGCTCCAATGCGACACCATTTTGCCGCATTTACCCAGCCGATAAGGTGCGTGCCGCCATAGGCGAGCAACGGCTTCGGTGCGGCCGGCAGCCGTTCCCGATCTCCGCGTCGGCCACGCCGGGTTGGCAAGGACGGAGCATTTTGCGCCCGGATTCGACCGGCTTGACTTTAGCCCGCCAGAGCCGCCTTCACGAAATCCGCCGCGCGCTCGCCGATCATGATGCTCGGCGCGTTGGTGTTGCCCGACACCAGCCGCGGCATGACGCTCGCATCGGCAACCCACAGCCCGTCTATGCCGCCCAGCCTCAGCGTCGGATCAACAACCGCATCGGCATCGCTTCCCATCCGGCACGTGCCGACGGGATGATAGACGGTATCGGCGCGGGCGCGGATCAACGCATCGAGCGCCCCATCATCGTCGATATTCACCGGATGCCGGTCGACCCCGGCATAGTCCGAAAGCGGCGGCGCAGCAGCGATGCGATGCATCATCCGAACGCCCGCACGCAGGGTCGCCATATCGCGCTCGTCGGTCAGGAAACCCGGGTCGATCACGGGCGCCGCCGCGGCATCGTCCGACGCCAGCCGAACCGTCCCGCGGCTTTCGGGCCGAAGCACACAGGCGTGGCACGAAAAGCCGTGGCCCTTCACCTTGGTGCGCCCGTGATCCTCCAGCATCGCGGGGACGAAATGATACTGGATGTCGGGCGCGGGCAGGTCGGGGTGCGATTTCCAAAAGCCCCCCGCCTCGGCGAAACAGGTCGTCATGATCCCGGTACGCCGGGTGCGGTGCTCGAAAACCGCCTTCGCCATTCGCCATGTCCCGCCCAAGCTGTCACCGAACGGCTCGGTCGAGCGCGTCTCCCAGCTCGACACATAATCGATATGGTCCTGCAGATTGTCGCCGACCCCGGCACGATCGAGCGCCACGTCGATCCCCTTGTCCTTCAGATGCGCGCCGGGCCCGATCCCGGACAGCATCAGTATCTGCGGACTGTTGAACGCACCCGCCGACAGGATCACGCCGCCCCGCGCGTGCAGCGTCTCGCGCCGTGAACCGCGACGGATCACCACGCCGGTCGCGCGCGCGTTTTCGACGATGATCTTCTCGACCAGCGCATCGGTACGCACCGCAAAATTGCCATGCTCGCGCAGCGGTTCGACATAGGCGCGCGCCGCCGACCAACGCTCGCCGTCCTTCTGCGTCACCTGATAGAGGCCGAAACCCTCTTGGCTCGCCCCGTTGAAATCCGCCGTGCGCGGCAATTGCAGCGACGCCGCGCTTTCGATGAAGCGCCGGCTCGTCACATTGGGCCAGCGCTGGTCCATGACATTGAGCGGCCCCCCGGCGCCGTGAAATTCGTCGCCGCCGCGCTCGTTGCCCTCGCTGCGCTTGAAAAAGGGCAGCACGTCGGCATAGCTCCACCCCGTGGCGCCGAGCGCAGCCCATTGGTCGTAGTCGAAGGCATGGCCGCGGATATAAACCATCGCGTTGATCGCGCTCGACCCGCCCAGCCCGCGCCCGCGCGGCTGGTATCCGGTACGGCCGTTCAGCCCCCTTTGCGGCACCGTCTCGTAACGATAGTTCGACGCGTCGGGGATGAAGGGCATGAAGCCCGGTGTCTTCACGCGCATGGTGTCGTTGCGCCCGCCCGCTTCGACGAGGCACACCGACCGCTTGCCATCCTCGGCAAGCCGCCCCGCCGCAGCGCTCCCCGCGCTGCCCCCGCCGATAACGATGATGTCGAACTGATCCATGTTTGCGACTCTCCCTCGCGCCGCCTGCTGGCGGTCACCCGGATGCTTACATGAATGTCATTAGCGGGAGAGGCAAGCTGCTAGATCAGGCAGCTTCACTCCGCCGGTTCCTCCACCGGCCGCCCCGCCGCCCAGCGTTCCTTGATCATCGCACTTGTTTGGCGGCTGCCGTCGTGGCTCCAGCCGGGTTCGCGCCACATATAGTCGAGTTTGTGCTTCCACGGCGCGGCCCACACATCTTTCGCGATCCCGACCCATTCATGGACCGCGGCCCACAATATGTTGAAGCTGCCTAGCTGCTTGACGATGCCATAGCGCACCGGCTCGTCGTCGCGTTCGGGAACGAAACTGCCGAACATCTTGTCCCAGATGATGAAGACGCCGGCATAATTGGCATCGAGATAGCGCGGGTTCACGCCATGATGGACGCGGTGGTGCGACGGGGTGTTCATCACCGCCTCGAACCAGCGTGGCAGCCGCTTGATCGCTTCGGTATGGATCCAGAACTGGTAGATCAGGTTCAGCCCCGCGCAGAAAAAGACCATCGCGGGCGGAAAGCCGATCAGGAACAAGGGCAGGCGGAACAGGAAGGTCAGGCTGAAAAAGCCCGTCCATGTCTGCCGAAGCGCGGTCGACAGATTATAATGCTGCGAGCTGTGATGGATGACATGGCTCGCCCAGAACCAGCGCACGCGGTGTGCGCTGCGATGAAAGGCATAATAAGCCAGATCGTCGAGGAAGAAGCAGAGTATCCACGCCCACCACCAGCTCTGGAATTCGATCCCGATGTCGAACAGGCGGTATTGGTACACCAACACCGACATGCCGACGACCGCCGCGCCAACGAGCGCGCCCGCGACCTGGCTGACCGTGCCGAGCATCAGCGAAGTCAGCGTATCGCGCGCCTCATAACGGCTTTTGTCGCGCCGCAGTGAAAAGATCATCTCGGCGAGAAGCAACAGGATGAAGGCGGGAACGGCATAGGTTACCGGATCCGGCAGCTTATCCACGGTTGAACTCGCGCATTCGAGACGCCCACATCCCCGCATCCTTCCCCAATTGCAACGTCACCGCGCCGAATGTCCTCTCCGGCGTCGTCAATGTCAGGAAATCCTTGTCGAGCCGCCCGATGACGCTGGCGTCCACCGGCCGCGCAGCAAAGAAATTGCCATGCGCACGCACCAGCATCATCCGCCCCTCGGCATTGCGCACGAGCGCGGCGAATCCTGCGCGATCGCGCGCAACTTCGGTGCCGCGAAACCCCGCCTCGGCCTCTTCGGCCAGCCGGATCGCATGCTCGGCATCGGCAATCCGCGGATCGGCGCCGAGTCCGATCTTGCGGACCAGCCAGGCAACGAAAAGGACCGCGACCAGCGATGCACCCAGCTGGATCAGCTCGGCCTGATTCATTTTTCCCCCGCGAGCGCATCCAGCATCGGCCGCAGCCCGGTCAGGTCATAACCCGCCTTTGCCGCGGCTTCGACAATGCCATCGACATCGTCGCCCGCGCGCGCGCGAGTCAGCGCCCAGAGGTGCGTCGAGCGCGTACCCGACCGGCAATAGGCGAGGATCGGCCCCGTTGCATCGGTCAGCAATTTATCCAGCGCGTCGATCTGCGCATGGCTGAAACCGGCATGACCGATCGGGATTGCGGCGTAAGCAAGCCCTTCGGCCGCGGCGGCATGCGCAATATCGCCGCCCTGCGGCGCCGACGGCTCCTCGCCATCGGGGCGGTTGTTGATCAGCATCGCAAAGCCTGCGGCCTTCGCCTCCGCGACATCCTCGATGCTGATTTGCGGGGCGACGCTGAAGTCGGCGGACAGGGGTCTGAAATCGCTCATGGCGCCGATCTACTCCCGCCGGATAGTTGCTGACAAGCATGAAGGTGCCGGCTCGATGGGAACGTCTGCTTGGAGGGGGAAGCGGAGGATCAAAACTGGCGGATCACGCCCAGGAACGCGTCGCCCCACGCGTCGAGCTTCTTGCCGCCGACTCCCGGGATGTCCGCCAGCGCGCTCCGCGTTGCCGGACGCTCGCTCGCCATCGCGCGGAGCACCGCGTCATGGAAGATGACATAGGGCGGCACACCAGCCTCGGCGGCGAGTTCGCGCCGCATCACGCGCAAGGCGTCGAACAAGGGGTCGCCGACCGGATTGGGTGTGGCGCTCGCCCCGCCGCGCCCAGCCCTTTGCGTCCGCTTCACTGGCGGTTCGGCCATCAGCACCGCGGTCTCGCCCTTCATCATCGCGCGCGCTGCGGGGCCGAGCATCAGCCCGCCATGCTCGGTGGTGTCGAGCGCCTCGCGCGCCATCAGGCTACGCACCAGCGGCTTGATCAGCCGCGCCTCCTCACCCGCGACGATCCCGAACACCGACAATTTGTCATGCCCGCGGCTCGCGATCCGTCCGTCGCTCCGCCCGCACAAGACCGCCTCGATATGCCCGGCACCAAAGCTCTGCCCGGTACGATAGACCGCCGAGAGCAATTTCTGGGCGAGCACCGTCGCATCGACCTGGGCGGCAGGCTCAAGGCAATTGTCGCAATTGCCGCAGCGTTCGGGCGGGTTCTCGCCAAAGTGCCGCAGCAGCAGCGCGCGGCGACACTCGACCGTCTCGACCAGCGCCGCGAGCGCATTGAGGCGCACCCGCTCGCCCGCGACGCGTGCCTCGGGCAGCTCCGAAAGTCGCATCCGCGCGCGCGCGAAATCGTCGGCGCCCCACAGCATCATCGCCTCGGCCGGATCGCCGTCGCGCCCGGCGCGGCCGGTTTCCTGATAATAGCTCTCGATCGATTTCGGCAGCCCGGCGTGCGCGACAAAGCGCACATCGGGCTTGTCGATCCCCATCCCAAAGGCGACCGTCGCGGTGACGATGCCATCCTCCGATGCGACAAAATCATGCTGCACGCGCGCGCGGAGTTCGGGATCGAGCCCGGCATGATAGGCGGCAACGCTCCGCCCCGTCGCCGCCGCGATCTGCTCGGCGAGCCGCTCGGTGCCGTTGCGCGTCGGCGCATAGACAATCCCCGGCCCCGGATTGGCGGCGATGAAATCGACGAGTTGCTTCGCCGGGCTGACCCGCGGGCGGATCGCATAGCGAATGTTCGGCCGGTCGAAGCCGGCAAGGATCAACCCGTCGACCGGAATCCCGAGCTGGACGAGGATATCCTCGCGCGTGTGCTTGTCGGCGGTCGCGGTGAGCGCAAGCCTCGGCACCGCCGGAAACGCATCGAGCAGTGGGCGCAACAAGCGGTAGTCCGGGCGGAAGTCATGCCCCCATTCGGACACGCAATGCGCTTCGTCGATCGCGAACAGCGCGGGCGTCTGCGCTTCGAGCAAATTCCGGAACCCCTCGCCCGTCGCACGCTCGGGCGCGACGTAAAGCAGGTCGAGCTGTCCGTCGCGATATGCCTGCCGTGTGTCGGCCCAGTCGGCATCGACGCTGGTCAGGCTCGCGGCGCGGATCCCCGCAGCGCGCGCGCCGCGGAGCTGATCGTGCATCAATGCGATCAGCGGCGACACGACGACGACGCAGCCGTTCAGTGCGACCGCGGGCAACTGGTACGTCAGCGACTTGCCCGCCCCGGTCGGCATCACCGCAAGCGTCCGCGCACCCGCCATCACGCGATCGACGACCTCGCCCTGACGCCCGCGAAAGGCATCGAAACCGAAGGTGGACTTGAGGAGCGGGAGAAGCGCGTCGGCAGACATTGTCGAAGGGCGATAGGGCGGATGATGAGGAGAGGGAAGCCCCGGACTCCTCCGGTTCAATGATTAAGCCAGCGTCAGCATCGCCCGCTCGGCCATCCGCGACGCGGTGACGCGTTCGGCCATCACCACATGATCGGCGCCGCGACGCACCAGATCGTCGACCTCTTCGTCCGAATGCGCGCGCGCGACGATCACCAGCTTGGGATTGATCGCGCGTGCCCGCCGCACGATCGCTCCCGCCTCGACCCCCTCGGGAATCGCTATCAACAAGGTCGCAGCCGTATCGATTCCGGCCTGTCGCAAGACGCTTTCCTTCGTGGCATCGCCGATAATCACGGTCGCGCCCGCCGCCGTCGCCGACGCGGCCATGTCCTTCTGGTCCTCGATCACCGTCAGCCCCTCGCCGCGGCCGCAGATCAGGCTGCCAATATGACTGCCAACGCGGCCATAGCCGATCAGCACGACGCCGGCGTTGCACGGCGCGGGCGTGTCGACGCCTTCCGCCTCGACCTCTTCGGGCTCGTCGGAGCGCATGCGCTTGACCGCGAGCGAAAAGAGGATCGGGTTGAACAGGATCGAGAGCAACGACCCCGCAAGGATGAGGTCGCGCCCCGTCTCGGGCAGCACTTTCAGCCCCACGCCGAGCCCCGCAAGGATGAACGAAAATTCGCCGATCTGCGCCAGGCTGACCGACACCGTCAGCGCGGTTCCCGAATTATGACCGAAGGCGCGGACGAGCGCATAGGCGGCGACCGATTTGCCGACGACGATGATCGCGACCGTCGCGAGCACCGGCCCCGGCTGTTCGATCAGCACCTTGGGATCGAACAGCATCCCGACCGACACGAAGAACAGCACCGCGAACGCGTCGCGCAGCGGCAGCGTTTCCTCCGCGGCGCGCCGCGAAAGCTGCGTCTCGCCGAGGATCATCCCGGCAAAAAAGGCACCAAGCGCGAAGCTCACATCGAAAATGATCGCTGCGCCGAACGCGACCCCGAGCGCAATCGCGAGTACGGCGAGCCGGAACAGCTCGCGCGAGCCCGAATGCGCGACCCAGTGGAGCACCCATGGCAGAACCCTCCGCGCGATCACGAACATGAAGGCGACGAAACCGACGACCTTGACCAGCACGATGCCCGCAGACTGGAGCAGCCCCGCAGAGCCCCCCTCATCGCCGCGATCGCCGAACATCGCCGGCAGAAGCACGAGCGCGAGCACCATGACGAGATCCTCGACGATCAGCCAGCCGACCGCGATCCGCCCCTTTTCGGTCTCGACCATGTCGCGCGCCTGCAATGCGCGCAGCAGCACGACGGTCGAAGCGACCGACAGCGCCAGCCCGAACACCGCGCTGCCCTCGACCGACCAACCGAGCCACAGCCCGAGCATCATCCCGAGCGCGGTTGCGACCGCAATCTGTGCGATCGCTCCCGGGACCGCGATCTTGCGAACCGAGAGCAGGTCTTTCAGCGAGAAATGCAGGCCGACGCCGAACATCAGCAGGATCACGCCGATCTCGGCGAGTTGCATCGCCAGCCCGGTATCGGCGACGAATCCCGGGGTGAACGGCCCGACCAATATGCCCGCGAGCAGATAGCCCGCGATCGGCGAAATCTTGAGTCTATGTGCGAGCGCGCCCATCAAGAAGGCAACGCCCAGCCCGGCAACCACGGTGCCGATCAGGGTGGTGTCGTGCGGCATGGTCCTTGCGTAAAGGGCGCGGGCGCAAGGGGTCAACCCAAGGCAAGTAATTTAGTTGCGATTAGCGGCATCGCGACGGAATTCGGGCGGAGGTTCGCTTTGGAACCCCCGCCCGTTTTTTGTCGCGCTTCGGGTTTAGCTGCGCGTGATCGATGCCCCGCCGTCGAGCAGCGAAGCCGTCCCGGTCACGAAGCTCGCATCGTCCGAGGCGAGATAGAGCACCGACTTGGCGATCTCGATCGGCTGCGCAACGCGTTTCAGCGCATGCAGGTTGGTCACGAAATCCTGCTTTTCGGCGCTGTCGTTGACCGCCTCGAACATGTCGGTCGCAACGCCGCCGGGGAGTACCGCGTTGACGCGCACATTCTGCGCCCCGAACTCGGCCGCGAGTGCCTGCGTCAGCCCGATCAGCCCCGATTTACTCGCCGAGTAAGCGGCGCTGCCCGGGAAGGAGAAACTGTAACCTACGAAGGTCGAGGTGAAGATCACCGAGCCGCCGCCATGTTTCACCATCTCGGCGATCTGGTGCTTCGCGCCGAGGAACGATCCGGTGAGGTTGACCGCGAGCGCATCGGCGAATCCGGCGCCCGACACCTCGGTGCTCGGCCCCGCTTCACCGAACACCCCGGCATTGTTGAAAGCGATGTCGAGCCGACCGTAATTTTCCACTGCGGCGCGAACCAGCGCTTCATGGAAAGCTTCGTCGCGGACGTCGCCGGCAACCGCGACGGCTTTACCGCCAGCGGCAGTGATTTCGGCGACGAGCGCATCGAGTTCGGCCTGACGGCGCGCGCCGACGACGACCGAGGCGCCCTCGGCGGCAAAGAGTTTCGCGGTTTCGCGGCCGATGCCCGAGCTGGCGCCAGCGACGATCGCAACCTTGTTCAGCAAACGATCCATGATCTTTCTCCTGTTCGGCGGCGGGCCCGATGCCCGTGGTCGATGAAGCGAAGATGGACTTTGCCTAGCGTTCGGAATAGGCAGCAACTCTTGGTTCTATAATTCGGAATTACCGAACAATGATCCGCATCGAAGGCATCGCAGCATTTGTCGCCACGGTCGAACATGGTTCGATCAGCGGCGCCGCGCGCCAGCTCCGCCTGTCGAAATCGGTCGTGAGCGAACGCCTCGCCGAGCTTGAACGTTCGCTCGGAAGCGCGCTGCTCCACCGCACCACGCGCAAGCTCAGCCTGACCGAGGACGGCAGCGCCTTCCTCCCGCGTGCGCAGCGGATCACGCGCGACGTGATTGAGGCCGCCGCCGATATCGCCGAACGCCGCGGGACGCTCGCAGGCGCGCTGCGCATCGCCGCGCCCGTAACCTTCGGCCATATGCATCTTGGTCCCGCACTCTATCCGTTCCTGAAGAGCCATCCTGAAATCCAGCTCACGCTCGACCTCGACGACCGCCGCATCGACGTCGCCTCGAGCGGCCATGATGCGATCATCCGGCAGGGCGTGATCGACGATACGCGCCTCGTCGTCTGGAAGCTGGCGAAAAGCCGGCGCATACTGGTCTCCTCCGCCGACTATCTGGCCGAGCATGGCACACCGACCTGCTTCGAGGATCTGCGCCACCACCGCGGTATCTTCTACACCAATCGCGGCGCCAGCGACTGGCACTTCCGCACGGCAAATGGCCCGGTCACGGTTCAGGCCAAACAGGCCTTGGGCGTCAACAACGGCGACATGATCCGCGACGCGGTCGCCGCCGGGCTCGGCATCGCGATGCTTCCCGCCTTCATTGCTGGCCCGGCGATCCGGGCTGGCAAGCTGGTCGCGATTCCCCTCGACCTCGCTCCGGACGAAGAGTGGATCTACATGGCGCACGCACAGGGCCGCGATCCGTCGGCGAAACTCCGCGCGCTACGCGACCATCTGAAGGCGGCGTTCCGCGATCCGCCCTATTGGGAAACGATTTAAGCGACCGCGACCTGCGGCCCCTCATCGCCCCGCGCCGCTGAGCGTCCCGGGCGCCCGATCAGGAAACCCTGCGCTTCGTCACAGCCTTCACGGCGCAGCACGTCGAGTTGTTCGGGCGTCTCGATTCCTTCGGCGAGGATCGGTATCGACAGGCTCTTACCGAGCGCGAGCACCGCGCGCAGGATCGCGGTCGACTGGATATTGCCTTCCAGTTCGGCGGCGAAGAAGCGGTCGAGCTTGATCTTGTCGAACGGAAAGGCGCGCAGCGTCTCGAGCGACGAATAGCCGGTGCCGAAATCGTCGAGCGCAACACCGATGCCAAGCGCCTTGATCTGGCGCAGCACATGCAGCGCCCGTTCGCGGTCGGCGATGATCGCGGTCTCGGTCAGCTCGATCTCCAGCCGCCGCGGCGGAAGGCCGGTATCGAGTAATATCTGGTGGAACAGTCGTGGCAGGTCGACGTGTGCGAGCTGGAGCGGCGAGACGTTGACCGCGACCTTCGATCCGTGCGGCCACGCTGCGGCATCGGCGCAAGCGCGCCGCATCACCCATTCGCCGAGCGTCAGGATGAAGCCGTTCGCCTCGGCCAGCGGGATGAAGGTCGCCGGCGGAATCGGCCCGCGCACCGGATGCGTCCAGCGCAGCAACGCTTCATAACCCGTGACTTCGCCCGTCGTGACCGAGGTCTGGACCTGATAGTGGACGTCGAGCTGGTTGCGGTCGATCGCACCGCGCAGGTCGGTGGCCAGCTCGCGCTGGTCGCGGATCGCCTCATCGAGCTGCCAGTCATAGTGGCAGGGCACGGTCGCGGCGTCGGCCTTGGCGCGGTACATCGCAAGGTCGGCATTGTTTGCCAGCATCTCGGCGGTCGCCGCATCGTCGGGGAAGACGGCGACGCCGATACTGGCGCCGAGCCGCGCCTCGAAATCGGCAAAGACGAGCGGCGCCTTGAGTTCGGCATCGAGCCGCGCCGCAAACGCCGCCAGCTGCGCACGCTCGGTGAAACGTGTGAGCGCGACAAACTCGTCGCCGCCAAGACGTGCGACGAACTCATTGTGCCCGAGTGTGTCGCGCATCCGCTGCGCAATCCGCGCAAGCACCTCGTCGCCCGCCTTATGGCCGTGGACGTCGTTGATTTCCTTGAAACGGTCGAGATCGATCGCGCACAGGCCAACGCGCTCGCCGCTCACCAGCGCGGCGCCGATCTGGCGCGACAGTTCGGCGCGAAACGCCACGCGATTGGGAAGGCCCGTCAGAGCGTCGTTCATCGCCATCCGCGTCAGTTCGCGCAACGCTTCCGAGCGTGTCTGGCGGTCGAGCATTGCCGCGAACACCCCCGCCGCGATCACGATGCCGCCGACCAAAACCGTCGCGAGCGCCAGCGCGTTGAATTCCGACGGACGCAGCGGCGTCTCGTCGAGCGCCATCGGCGTGATCCGCATCGCGGTCATCGCGAGGAAGTGGAGCGAAGCGATCGCAAGCACGATCAGCAAAGTCGCGAGCGGCACGCGATACCGCACGGCACGACTCGTGCGCAGCACCGTCAGCGCGGCGGCTGCAAATGCCATGCCACTGATCACCGCGGCGGCGATATAATTGCCGTCCCACGCGACGATACCGTCGACGCGGTACGCGATCATCCCGGTAAAGTGCATCGCGGCGATCGCGGCGCCGAACAGCGTGCCCCCGATCGCGCCGAAAATCTCGTTCTTGCCCCAGGCGGCAACGGCAAAGCCGGCAAAGGAGCCGACCATCGCGACCATCAGCGACGCAATGGTCAGCACCGGATCGAGTGTCACCGGGGCCTTGGCCTCAAAGGCAAGCATCGCAACGAAATGGGTACACCAGATCGTCGCACTGGCTGCAACGGCGACGAGAAAGGCCCAAGCGATACCCTGCGCGCGCTGCGCCTCGCGCGCGCGCTCGAACATCTGCACGATCGCGAAGGCCCCGATGCCGCAAATCGCAACCGCAAGCGCCACGAGCCACGGATCGTGGTCGATCGCGATACACATCGCCAGCCTGATCAAAATCCCACCTTTCGCATCATATCTCCGGCGAGCCGGCGAACTGGTCCTGAAAGGGCAATTGGTGGAAATCACTTACAAAATTGTAAATATCGCCGGTTGCCGCAGTGCCTCGACCGGCGATATTGTTCGGCTGACACAGTGCGGCTAGACCCTGACGATGGCCAACGACGCCGCCCGGGCCGCCTTCTGGCGCGATTTCATCCTTGCTCGCTGCGGTTATCCCGCACCGCGGCGGCTCGCCGCCCAGTTCGACGATTGCCGCTTCGAGGGATTTTGCCCGTGCGGTTGCAACAGCTTTGCCGTCCGCTCGCCGACCGACGTGACGCTCGTCCGCCCCGCCAAAACGGGCGGGGCCGTTTTCGGTACCGATTTCCGGATGCACGACGGGCGCATGCTGACGGTCACGCTGTTTTCCGGCGTCGATGGCCGGCTGGACATGATCGACGTCTATTGCGACGAGAATTCCGCCCCCGTCCCGCCGATCGTCGACATCAAGGGCGAGCCGCTTGCGAGCTGGGCCTCGAAAAACCTGCTGCTCGACCTCGCCTAGAATCGGGGCCCGGAATCGGGACCTAGACCGTCCCCTCTTCCTTCTCCGCCTGTTGCCGCGCCCACATATCGGCATAGAGCCCGCGCATAGCGAGCAGTTGGTCGTGCGTCCCTGTCTCGGCGACGCGCCCCCGCTCGAGCACGATGATCCTGTCGGCATTCACCACCGTCGACAGGCGGTGCGCGATCACCAGCGTGGTGCGGCGCGCGGCAATGCGTTCGAGCGTGTCCTGAATCGCCGCCTCGGTACGGCTGTCGAGCGCGCTCGTCGCTTCGTCGAGGATCAGCACCGGCGGGTTCTTGAGCAGGGTGCGCGCGATCGCGACGCGCTGCTTCTCGCCGCCCGACAGCTTCAGCCCGCGTTCGCCAACCTCGGTCTCGTAACCTTGCGGCAACAGCGCGATGAAGCCGTCGATCGCCGCCCCCTCGGCCGCGTCGGCAATCGCATCGGCGCTCGCGCCCTCGCATCCATAGGCGATATTGTAACCGATGCTGTCGTTGAACAGCACCGTGTCCTGCGGCACGATGCCGATCTCGGCGCGCAGGCTTTTCTGTGTCACCTTGGCGATATCCTGATCGTCGATCAGCACACGTCCGTCCTGCGGGTCATAAAAGCGGAAGAGCAATCGCGCGATCGTGGACTTGCCTGCCCCCGACGGACCGACGATCGCCAGCGTTTCGCCCGCGCCGACCGCGAAGCTCACGCCGTTCAGGATCGTCCGATCAGGCTCATACCCGAAAACGACATTCTCGAACGCCACCGCACCGCCGTTCACGACTAGCGCCGAGGAATCCGGGGCATCGGCGATCTCGGGCGGGGTATCGATCAGGCGGAACATCGCCTCCATGTCGATCAAACCCTGCCGGATCACGCGATAGACCATGCCGAGCATGTCAAGCGGGCGGAAGAGCTGGGCCAGCAGCGTGTTCACCAGCACGACGTCGCCGACCTTATACTCGCCAGTCGACCAGCCCCACACGGTGTAGGCCATTGCACCCGCGAGCGCGGCGTTGGTGATCAGGCTCTGCCCGATGTTGAGCCACGCGAGGCTGTTCTCGCTCTTGACCGCTGCTTTTGCATATTGGTCGGCGACGTCGCGATAGCGCGATTCCTCGCGCTCCTCAGCGCCGAAATATTTGACCGTTTCGTAATTCAGCAAGCTGTCGACACTGCGCCCGATCGTCAGCGTATCGAGGTCGTTCATTCGCGTGCGCAGCGCATTGCGCCAGTCGGTCACCTTGCGCGTGAAGATGATATAGACGACCACCATCAGCGCGGTTGCGCCGGCGAGCCCGAAACTGAACTTGGTCCAGAAAATGATCAACACCGCGGCAAGTTCGATGATCGTCGGCGCGATGTTGAACAGCAGGAAATAGAGCATCGTATCGATGCTCTTGGTGCCGCGCTCGATCACCTTGGTGACCTCACCCGTCCGCCGCGCCAGATGAAAGCGCAGGCTCAGCGCATGAAGGTGGCTGAACGTCGTAATCGCAAGCTCGCGCGTCGCATCCTGCCCGACGCGCTCGAACACGACGTTGCGAAGATTATCGAACAGCACCCCTGCAAAACGCGCGCCCGCGTATGCCAGCACCAGCCCGATCGCGAGCGCGGCGCCCTCCTCCATCCCCGGGACCATCTTGTCGATCGCGGCGCCATAGAGAAAACCCATCGACAGCTGCACGCCCTTCGACGCGAGCACGATGAGCCCCGCAATGACAATGCGGACCTTCGCTTCCGCCTGCCCCGCCGGCCACAGATAGGGCAGGAAGCGCCGCAGCGTCGCAAGGACGGGCGGTTCGCGGTTGGCGTCGGCGGACGTGGAGGTATCAGGCGGCATGCGCGCCCCATGTAGGGGCGATGCGCCGCGCGAACAACGCTTAGCGCGACTCGCGATACCCCGCGTGGCGGATGATGCGATCGATCAGCCGCCGTTCTTCGGATGTCGGGGTGGGCACAATCGCCGCAGGCGGTTCCTGACGCCGGCCGAACAGCGGACGTCGAGGCGGGACGATGGGGGAAAAGCGCATGGGGGCTGCTTTCACTTTATGCGGCGTCGCCCCCCGGCTCCACGATGATCTGGTCCCGCACCCTTGGTGAAGGCGCGTGGTTGCAGATCATTCAAACTATCTGGTTACTGCTTTCTTTCCGGTACTGTGAAAGTGCCGGTAACGCGCCCACCGGTGCCGCCCTGCACCGGATTGCCGTCGGGCCCGCGCGCTGCGCCGCGCCCGTCGACCGTCGCGCGACCGCTGCTCAGGTCGATGACCAATCGTCCGCCGCGCAGGTTGTTGCCGCGCTGGCGCAGTTCGACATTGCCGACCATCGTGATCAACCGCCGGTCGAGGTCATAAATGGCGACATTGCCCTTCGCGGTCTCATCGCCCTTCACCACCGTTACGCCGCCCGTCGCGTCGAGCCGGTTGACGTCGGTGCCGCCGCTCCGCGTGTAGGCGACCGTCATCCGCGGTGCGGTGACCGTCAGCCCCGCCTGCGTCACGCGAACATTGCCCGCGAGAACGACGCGGTCGGCGCGGTCCTGCACCTCAATGCTGCCTGCCGCGAAATCGACCGGCGCGTTGCTGTTATGATTGGCGAGCGCCTGCGCCTGCGCGGCGTCACCGCCGCCCGACGACAGGATCGCGAGACTGGTCAGGGCAAAGCCCACACCCGCAAGCGCCGTGCTCTTCATCGTCCAAAGCCGGTTCATTTGAGCACTCCCTGATTGATCCTGAGCCGCGCATTACCCTGAAGGCGCACGACGCGCTGGTCGAGGTCGGCCGAGAGCTGGCTGGCCGAAAACTGACCGATATTCAATGCGCCGTTGACGCCGCCCTGCCCGACGAGGCTGCGCGTCTTGAGGTCCACCGCGACGTTGTTTGCATCGATCCTGTAACCGTTCGCGCTGCGCACCTGGACCAGCCCCGGCACCGCAACCTTTTCGGTGTCCATATTATAGGCACTTTCTTTTGCGACGATCGTCGCGGGACCGTCGTTCAGTCGAATCGCTCCCGACAGGTCGGTCATCCGCACGATCGGCTCGGCCGAACTTTTCTGGACTGCGCTACCCGCGAGCAGGGCGAACGGCTGCCCCTTCGCATCCTGACCGCGATATTCGGCGCGCGTCACCTTCATCCGCTCGCTCGCCATATCGACCTTGTCCTTGGCGAGCAGAAAGCTGATCTCGGTGCGCTGGGTGAAGGGCGAGAAGACCAGCACTGCGGCGACCACGCCGATCACGAGCGGCAAGCCATAGCGCAAGATGCGCACCACCCGGTCGTGGCTCGACCCGCTGGTCGCCCACATCCGGCGCATCGTGCGATCAAGATCGGCGCGTTCGGACATTCATAGAAACCCTGTGCGAATCACTCTTAGCTGTGTGCGAAAATGTCGACCTCGGGCCATCCCGCAAGATCGAGCGCCGCGCGAGTCGGCAGAAAATCAAAACAGGCCTGCGCCAGTTCGGTACGCCCTTCGCGCGCCAGCCGCTTGTCGAGAATCTCTTTCATGGCGTGCAGGAAGCGCACATCGCTCGCGGCATAATCGCGCTGGGCGTCGCTGAGTTCGGCGGCACCCCAATCGCTCGATTGCTGCTGTTTCGACACTTCCTGTCCCAGCAGTTCGCGCACCAGTTCCTTGAGTCCGTGGCGGTCGGTGTAGGTACGGATCAGTTTTGACGCGATCTTGGTGCAATAGACCGGCGCCGTCACGACGCCGAGCGCCTGCTGCATCGCCGCGATGTCGAAGCGAGCAAAATGAAATAATTTCAATCTGTTGGGATCGGTCAATATCGCTTTCAGCACCGGGGCATCATAGCTGCTCCCGGGCTTGAAACGCACGAGATGCTCGTCGCCCGACCCGTCGCTGATCTGGACCAGGCACAGCCGGTCACGCAGCGGGTTCAGACCCATGGTTTCGGTATCGATCGCGACCGCGCCGGGGCCCAGCGCGCCCTCGGGCAGATCTTCTTCGTGGAAATAGACAGTCATGGCCTCGCTTTAGGCCAAGCAGCCGTGCCGCTCAATGACTGGTTTTCACGACCATGGCGGAGGGCCTGCAGCCTGCGGCAAAGCGTGCAAAATTCCGCATCATCTTTCTGAAATTTTCTGTTCGCAGCCTGTGGATTATTAGGCTATATATTACGCCCTTGGTGGCATGGGGCGAGTCCGTGCCTGTGGTGAACTGCGTCCCCGTCCGGCGCAATGAGCCGGTTGAATGGGGTGTGGACGACCGAAAGCGACTAACAGACTATGAGTTTCAACAAGGATCGGCGCGGCCAGCGTGGGCGCGGCAAGCGCGATGATTTCGGCAATTTCGACAGCTTCGAACCTGCACCCTATGGCGGCGACAGCTACGGCGGCGGACGCGGCGGTTTCGGCGACCGTGATCGCGGCGGCTTTGGCGGCGGCGATCGTGGTGGCTTCGGCGGCGGCGACCGCGGCGGCTTCGGCGGCGGCGATCGTGGCGGTGGCGGCTTCGGCGGCGGACGTGGCGGCGGCATGCCGGCGCAGGTCGTTGGCGAAGGCAATGGCACGGTGAAATTCTTCAACGCAGCCAAGGGCTTCGGCTTCGTCGCGCGCGACGATGGCGGCGAAGACGTGTTCGTGCACATCAGTGCGGTCGAACAGGCGGGCCTTCAGGGCCTCGCCTCGGGCCAGCCGATGGCCTTCACCCTCGTCGAACGCAACGGCAAGGTTTCGGCCATCGATCTCAAGATCGAAGGCGAACCGATGCCGATCGAGGAATTCGCCCCGCGCCAGCGTGACGATCGCGGCCCCGGCGGCGCCCCGGGCGGCGCCCGCGGCCGTCGCCAGCTGACCGGTGAACGCACCTCGGGCACCGTCAAATTCTTCAACACCACCAAGGGCTTCGGCTTCATCGCGCGCGATGACGGACAGGCGGATGCCTTTGTCCACATCAGCGCCGTGCAGCGCGCCGGCATGGCGGGCCTCGACGAAGGCGACCGCGTCGCGTTCGACATCGAAGTCGATGATCGCGGCAAGTTCGCGGCGGTGAACATCCAGCCGCATCAGGACTGATCGGCCGGACAGCTAAAACGAAAAGGGCGGCTCTCGAGCCGCCCTTTTTGTTTATACACCCTCGCGAGGGCGGGACGATGGCTGGTTCAATAGCCCAGCGTCGCCTCCAGAAACCAGATCCGCTGCTGCGTCTCGTCGACCCAGCCGTCGACCAGCCCACTCGTTGCGATATCACCGCCAGCCTCGGCGGCGGCCTTCACTTCCTTCAACTGCCCGAGCAGAATCTTGTTGTCACCCGCAAGACTACGGATCATCGCCTCGGCACCGACACCCGTGGCATCGTCGTCGCGGATCGATGCGCGGCGGCTGATGTCGCCGATCGAGCGCAATGTCGGTGCGCCATTCTTGCGCACCCGCTCCGCGATCAGGTCGGTCGTCGCAAAAATCTGCGCCGCCTGCTCGTCGAACAGCAGGTGCAGTTCACGGAACTGCGGCCCCTGCACGTGCCAGTGATAGTTTTTGGTCTTCAGATAGAGGGCGAAACTGTCGGCAAGGAGCGCGTTCAGCGCATCGGCGACGGCGGGGGCATTGTCATCTTTGTCGGACATGGGAGCATCCTTTCTGTTGCCCCGCCGATATAGCGAAGCCGCCCTCCGCTTTCCCATTGAACCTTTGGGTGAGTTTCATCGACAAAAACGATGAAACAAATTCATACCGACGGACTATCCGATCAGTCCAAACGCCCCCATCGCGGTTCGAATACCCCAGAGAGTCAGAATCGCCGCCGCCAGCCAACGCAGGTTTCGAGCCATGCGGCGCTCGGCGAGCGTCGGGCCGAAGGCGAGGAAAGGCAGCATCGCGAGCACCCAGCCGACGAATCCGCCCGCGGCGGCCCATTGGCCCGCGCCACTCGTCGCAGCAAGAGCACCGATCAGAAAATGGCTGCGGTCGCCGAATTGCGCCACACACATCCGACCCGCGAGGACGACCGGCGAAGCTTCGGCAACACCCGCGTCGGCTACGGGCCTCATCCGCCATATCAAGGCAACCGCCGCCGAAAGCATCGCCAGCGCGACGAGCAAGGCTGCCACGCCCTGCCCGATCATTCCGTTCGCGACCGCTCCGGCCACGGCGGCGATGACGGCGTTAACAAGGAAAGCTCCGAAAGCGATGACGACCGTGACACGTCGGTCGACGCGCGCGCTCAGCAATCGCGACAGCGCGATCCCGCTCCGCCCGTCGGCGTTGGCGAGCAGCACCGCCACCAGCGCAAGCATGATTGCATCCATGTCGTCGGATCTGGCGTGTCAGGTGGGCGCGGTCAATGCCCCAGCCGCACTGCGACCGATGCCAGCCAGGCCTCGTGCGCCGCGGCGGAAAGCGTACCGCGCGGAACCGCCGCAGCATCGCTCATCGCGTCGAGATAGGTCAGGATCGCGGCACGATATCCGCCGCCCGCAACCGCTGATTCGAGACGGCTGGCGAGCGTTTCGACCGCAGCAAAGCCATTGTCGCGCGCGAGGCAGCGGATGTCATCGATCCCCTGCACGATCTGCGCAAGCGCACAATGCGGCAACGCTTCGGCGAGCGCCCCGATCTGTCCGGTGATCCGGTTCTGAATATCGAGATATGGGTCGGTCTGGTTTCGCATCGTCCACCCCCTGTTCGTATCGGGAACGATGCGCTCTTTTGGTTAACGCGCGGTTAGCAGACCGTCAGCGGTGCCCCGGAAGACCGCCCAGGCCCTGTTTGCTGCGATACATGTCGCGGTCGGCGGCGGCCAATATGTCCGATTCGGTCATTCCGGTCTGCAGCATCGCAATCCCGAAGCACGCCGACAGAGCGATTTCGTGCCCGTCATATTCGGCCGGCGTCGCAGTCAGCACGGCGCACAGACGATCGACCTGCGCGCGTGCGCCATCTTCGCTCGACTGGTCGAGAATCAGCCCGAATTCGTCGCCGCCGATACGCGCGGCGACATCGGTCGCGCGGATCGAACCCGCAAGCCGCTTCGCGATTTCCATCAGTGCGAAGTCGCCCGCAGCGTGGCCGAAACTGTCGTTGATATATTTGAGCTGGTTGACGTCGATGAACACGACCGCCGCGCGTTCGGCGTGCCGTTCGAACCGCGCCATGCGATGATGGATCGCGGTCAGGAAATAGCGGCGGTTGAACAACGGCGTGAGCGTATCGCGCTCGGACACGCGTTCGAGCTCGGCGACGGCGATCTTCAATACGCGGTTTTCGCGGCGCAAGGCGTCGCGTTCCCGGCGTATTTCACGCAGCTGGTCCTCGATGGAGTCGACGGCAACGGTGCCGAAATGGTCAACCGCCAGCCGCGCCCCCCCTACGCTATCCATGCCTTGTCCCCGGCGCGCCCTCATCTTCCGCCAGCCGGATGCCGGCGGATATCGTGTGACGACCCTAGCCGCGACTTGATACCAATCGGTAAACGCGAAGGCATCAATTGCGCGGCGTTGCCCGCAGGCCAAGCAGTCGCTAGGGGGAAGGCGGCAGCGATTCATCGCGGCCCACAGGAGGGATCGGGTGATGGGCGATAGCGCGCCGCAAGTCGGTGTGATCATGGGCAGCCAGTCGGACTGGCCGACGATGGCGCACGCGGTCCAGATCCTCGAAGAATTCGGGATAGCGCACGAGGTGCAGATCGTCTCGGCGCACCGCACCCCCGATCGCCTTGTCGCTTATGCCAAGAGCGCGGCGGAGCGCGGGCTCAAGGCAATCATCGCGGGCGCAGGCGGCGCCGCACATCTGCCCGGCATGGTGGCGTCAATGACGCGCGTTCCCGTGCTCGGAGTTCCCGTCCAGTCGGCGGCGCTCAGCGGGGTCGACAGCCTTTATTCGATCGTCCAGATGCCCGGCGGCATTCCCGTCGCGACCTTTGCGATCGGCAAGGCGGGTGCGACCAACGCCGGCCTGTTCGCCGCCGCACTGCTGGCGAACGAGGATGCCGGCCTCGCGGACAAGCTGGTCGCCTGGCGCGAAGCGCAGACGAACGGCGTCGCCCCCGTTCCGGTTCGCGAAGGCTGACCGCCTTGCTGCCACCGGGCTCGACGATCGGCATATTGGGCGGCGGCCAGCTCGGACGCATGCTCGCGGTCGCGGCGGCGCAGCTCGGCTACAAGGTCCATATCTATGCCCCCGACGCCGAAAGCGTCGCGGCCGAGGTCACCGCACATCACAGCCAGGCAGCGTGGGACGACGAACCGCGCCTCGCCGCCTTTGCCGCGGCGTGCGACGTCGTCACCTATGAATTCGAAAATGTTCCCGTGGACACCGTGCGCTTCCTCTCGGGCCATGTGGCGGTGCGCCCCGGGGCCGCCGGCCTCGAAATCGCACAGGACCGCCTGACCGAGAAGAATTTCGTCGTTGGCCTCGGCGGGCGCCCCGCGCCGTTCGCGGCGGTCCCCGACCGCGCCTCGCTCGATGCAGCGCTGACCGAAATCGGCGCGCCCGCGATCCTCAAGACGGTACGCATGGGTTATGACGGCAAGGGGCAGGCGCGCATCATGGCGCCCGCTGACGCCGACGCGGCGTGGGACGGCATCGATCGCCATTCCGCCGTGCTCGAAGGCTTTGTGACCTTCGCGCACGAATTTTCGGTGATCCTTGTCCGCGGAATCGATGGCGAAGTGCGTTTCTGGGACAGCCCCGTGAACGTCCACGAAGCCGGCATTCTCGCAACATCCAGCCTGCCGCCGCCGCAGGTCGTCGCCGACCAACAGGACGAGGCGCGCACGCTGATGGCGCGGATCGCCGAGGAACTCGGCTATGTCGGTGTGCTCACCGGGGAGTTTTTCGCGACCGAAAACGGGCCGGTGTTCAACGAAATGGCGCCGCGCGTCCACAATAGCGGCCACTGGACGATCGAGGGTGCGGTCGCCAGCCAGTTCGAAAACCATATTCGCGCGGTCGCCGGCCTGCCGCTCGGCAGCACCGCGACGCGCACCCTGCCCGTCACGATGCGCAACCTGCTTGGTACCGATATCGCGGACATCCCGGCACTGCTCGCCGACGAAAACTGCCACGTCCATCATTACAGCAAGACCGGGGTGCGTGAGGGGCGCAAGCTCGGACACGCCACATGGTCCGGAGCCAGCCCCGCATGAACCGTCCGGAAATCACGCTGGTCCTCGCGCGCGCCGCCAACGGCGTGATCGGCGCCGGCGGGAAGATGCCCTGGCACCTGCCCGCCGACCTCCGCCGTTTCAAGCAGTTGACGATGGGGCGCCCGATGATCATGGGTCGCAAGACCTTCGACAGCCTGCCCGCGATCCTCGAAGGCCGCCGCCACATCGTCCTCACCCGCGACCCCGAATGGCAGGACGAGGGTGCCGAACCCGTTGCAACGATCGAGGAAGCGCTCAAACTCGCCAATGCGCCGCACGTGATGGTGATCGGCGGCGCCGAAATCTATCGCCTATTCCTTCCCCTCGCCGACCGCATCGAACTGACCGAGGTCGCGCTCGAACCGAAAGGTGACGCGGTGATCGATTATCCCGCCGCTGCGGACTGGCAGGAAATTGCGCGCGAGGATCATCCCGCCGACGAGGCCGGCCGCCCGGCGTACAGCTTCGTCACGCTGACAAGGACATAGGCCCATGCGTCGCTGGCTGATCGGCATATTGCTCGCTGTCGCGGTTGCGGCGCTGGCTTTCTTCACCCTCGCCCCCGGCATGCTCGAGCGCGGGATGAACAAGGTTGACGGCAAACCGCTGCCGACGGTCAGCGAACGCGCGAAAGCGCTGCACCGGACGCTGACGATCGTCGACCTCCACAGCGACACCTTGCTTTGGAAGCGGAACATCCTCGATCGCGCCGACCGCGGCCATATGGACCTGCCGCGGCTCGAGGACGGCAATGTCGCGCTGCAGGTGCTCGCGAGCACAACCAAGTCGCCCAAGGGTCAGAATTACGACGCCAACGGCGCCGACACCGACAATATCACCGCGCTCGTGATCGCGCAGCAACAGCCGGTGCGGACGTGGAACTCGCTGCTCGAACGCTCGCTCTGGCATGCCGAAAAGCTGCACCGCGCGGTCGCCGCATCGGCGGGCCAGTTGCGCGCGGTCGATACGCCCAAGGATATCGACACGCTGCTCGCCGCGCGCCGCGGCAAGGTGCCGCCGGTCGGTGCGATGCTCAGCATCGAGGGGCTGCACGGGCTCGAGGGCGAGCTCGCCAACCTCGACAAGCTATACGCCGCGGGCTTCCGGATGGCGGGACTGACCCATTTCTTCGACAATGACCTCGCGGGATCGATGCACGGGCTGAAGAAGGGCGGGCTGACCCCAATCGGACGGCAGGTTGTCGAAACGATGGAAGCGAAGGGCATGATCGTCGACGTCGCACATTGCTCGAAGGCCTGCGTCGCCGACATCCTCAAGATCGCGCGCCGCCCTGTCGTATCGAGCCACGGCGGCGTACAGGCGACGTGCAAGGTCAACCGTAACCTCGACGATACGCAAATCAGGGGCGTCGCCGCGACGGGCGGGCTGATCGGCATCGGATACTGGGACGCCGCAGTCTGCGACACGTCGCCAGCGAGCATCGCGAAAGCGATGAAGCATGTCCGCGACCTCGTCGGCATCCAATATGTCGCGCTCGGCAGCGACTATGATGGTGCGACGACCGTGCGTTTCGACACGTCGAAGCTGGTGCAGGTAACGCAGGCGCTGATCGACGCGGACTTTTCCGACGATGAAATCCGCGCAGCGATGGGCGACAATGCGATCCGCGTGCTCAAGGCGGGGCTCGTTCCGCTGACGCCGCCCCCGTCCAGCACGTCGGCCCCATGATCCGCCTCGACGGCCACCAGCGCATCGAAGGCGATCTGCGCGGCGGGGTGATCGCGCTCGGCAATTTCGACGGCTTTCACGCGGGGCATCAGGCGGTCGTCGGCCGCGCGGTGCGCCATGCCCGCGACGAGGGTCGCCCCGCGATCGTGGCGACCTTCGACCCGCATCCGGTGCGCTTCTTCAAGCCCGACGTCCCGCCCTTTCGTTTGACCACGCTCGCGCAGCGGCTCGAATTGTTCGCCGACGCCGGCGCCGACGCGATGCTCGTCCTGCCCTTCGACGCAACGCTCGCCGCGACGACCGCCGAGGATTTCATCACCGGGCTTTTGCTCGATCGCTACGGCGCAGCCGGCGTCGTCACCGGCGCTGACTTCGTCTTCGGCAAGGGCCGCGGCGGCGATGTCGTCACCCTCGCCGACCATGCCCGTCGCCTCGGCTTCTTCACCGAGATGGTCTCCCCGGTCGACGATAGCGAAGAGGTGATCTCGTCGAGCCGCATTCGCGAGGCACTGCAGGCGGGTGACTGCGCCGCCGCGACGCGTCTCCTGACCCGCCCCTTCACCGTGCGCAATGTGGTGCAGCACGGCGACAAGAACGGCCGCCTGCTCGGCTTTCCCACTGCGAACCTCGAAATGGGGCAATATCTGCGCCCGCGCTACGGCATTTATGCCGTTACCGGAAAGCTGCCCGACGGACGCATCCTCAAAGGCGCCGCGAACCTCGGCATCCGCCCGAGTTTCGACCCGCCCAAGGAATTGCTCGAACCGCATTTCTTCGACTTTGCCGAAGACTTTTACGGGCAGGAAATCGACGTCGCCTTTCATGCCTTCATCCGGCCCGAGGCGAAGTTCGACAGCATGGACGCCTTGATGGTTCAAATCGCTGTGGATTGCGACGCGGCAAAGGCGCTACTGACGGACATCTGATCCCTCGCCGCAAGAGGGGCGACAGGGGGGATGATGACAGATAGCGAAGACTGGGCCAGCGCGCTCGAAGGCCCGAAGAAAAAGCCGATGAAGCGCCGCACGAAGATCCTGCTCTGGATTTTCGCCGCGATCGTCGCGTGGCTCACCCTCTCGAACGCCAGTTTCCTTGCCCCCGATCCGCAGGGCAAGCCCAAGCTCATCGCGCACCGCGGCGTCTATCATCTCTACGACAAGCGCGCCGCCGCCGGCCGCGACACCTGCACCGCGGCACACGCGCTGCCGCCAAGCCATGAGGTGTTCGAAAACACCCCCGAATCGATGCGCTGGGCGGTTGGGCTCGGCGCCAATATGGTCGAGGTCGACGTCGCCCCGACGAAGGATGGCCGCATGGTCCTCTTCCATGACTGGACCGTCGACTGCCGTACGAACGGCAAGGGCGAGACGCGGGACCTGACGCTCGGCGAATTGAGGGCGCTCGACATCGGCTATGGCTATACCGCCGACGGCGGCCAGACCTTCCCGCTGCGCGGCAAGGGTATCGGCAAGATGCCGACGGTCGAGGAAGGGCTCGCCGCGCTCCCCGTCCACCCCATTCTCTTCAACTTCAAATCAAAGAACCCGCGCGAGGCTGATCAGCTGTTCGCGATCCTCAAGGACGCAGGCCGCGACAGCGCGAAGATCGGCGATGCTTTCTACGGCGCAGAACGCCCGGTTAAGCGGATGCGCGAATTGCTGCCAGACAACTGGTCCTTCGACCTCCGGCGCGAGGCGCTGCGCTGCAGCAAGGATTATATCACCTATGGCTGGACGGGCATCGTCCCCGAAAGCTGCCGGGGCGGCGTGATGGCGATCCCGGTCAACTATCAATGGGCCTTCTGGGGCTGGCCCGACCGGCTGATCCAGCGGATGGACAGCGTCGGCGCGCGCGTTATCGTCTTTGGCCCCTATGAAAGCGGCAAATCGAACGAAGGCCTGACGACGCCGCAGCAACTCGCGAAGGTGCCCGCCAGCTTCAACGGCTATATCTGGGTCGAGGATATCCGCGAGGTCGGCCCCGCGCTCAGGCCGCGGCAGAAATAGCCCGCGGGAAATTGCTCCGGAGCGGACCAAGGTGAACCCCGGCGAAAGCCGGGGCCCAGTATACCTTGCATCATGAAGCAAGGCTGGATTTACATTCTCACCAACAAGTGCAACGGGACACTCTACATCGGCGTCACCAGCGACCTCCCGCAGCGCATTGGGCAACATCGCCAAGGGATAATCGGAGGCTTTACGAAGAAATATGGCCTCAAAATGCTCGTCTGGCACCAGCATTTCGACAATCTCCACGATGCCCGCCGCCGCGAGGTCCAGATGAAGGAGTGGAAACGCGCGTGGAAGATCGAGCTGATCGAGGCGGTGAACCCAGACTGGCGCGATCTCTATTTCGAGCTTCTGCGCTGACCGTCTGGGCCCCGGCTTTCGCCGGGGTTCACAGACTACCAGCCCCTCTTGTGAACCCCGGCGAAAGCCGGGGCCCAGCGCGACACCGAACCGTGAGCGGGAATATCAACTTAAACGTGACTATTCGGCACTACTTGCGCTAAGCGGCCGCGCATGACTGATACGCCCTCCGCCGCCGAACAGCGCGATTATCGCGACACCGTCTTTCTGCCCAAGACCGACTTTCCGATGAAGGCCGGTCTGCCGCAGAAGGAGCCGGCGATTCTGGCGAAATGGATCGAGGGCAACCTCGAAGGGCAGATTCGCGAGAGCCGCAAGGGCCGCGACCAGTTCATCCTCCACGACGGCCCGCCCTATGCCAATGGCGACATGCACATCGGCCATGCGCTCAACCATATCCTGAAGGACATGGTCGTCCGCACCCAGACGCTGAAGGGCAAGGATTCGCCCTACGTCCCCGGCTGGGACTGCCACGGCCTGCCGATCGAGTGGAAGGTCGAGGAGCAGTATCGCAAGAAAAAGCTCAACAAGGACGAGGTTCCGGTCGAGGAATTCCGCGCCGAATGCCGCGCCTATGCACAGCATTGGGTCGACACCCAGCGCGAGCAGTTGAAGCGCCTCGGCATCGGCGGCGACTGGGACCATCCCTACCTCACGATGGATTATGAGGCCGAGGCCACCATCGTGCGTGAGCTGCTCAAATTCGCCGCGAACGACATGCTCTATCGCGGCGCCAAGCCGGTGATGTGGTCGCCGGTCGAAAAGACCGCGCTCGCCGAGGCCGAGATCGAATATGAGGATATCGTCTCGACGCAGATCGATGTCGCGTTCGAGATCACCAAAGCTGCGTATGTGAATTCGGGCCACGAGAGCATCGAGGGCGGATTTGATCACGACAAGTCAGCCCGCGTTGCGGCTTGGTTGGTGGGTGCAAAAGCCGTCATCTGGACGACCACGCCTTGGACCATTCCAGTTAACCAAGCGATCGCTTTCGGACCGATCGAATATGCCTTGGTCGAGTCTGACGGCGAAAAGCTTTTGGTAGCCAAAGAGCTGGTCGATTCTTTCCTGAATCGAATTGGTCGTTCTGGCGAGGTCGTTGAAACGATCCTCGGTCATGGCTTGGTCGGCGTCGAAGCCCGCCACCCGATGCACGCGCTCGGCGGCTTCTTCGCGCGCCCACGCCCCTTCCTGCCCGGCGATTTCGTCACCACCGACAGCGGCACCGGCCTCGTCCATATGTCGCCCGACCATGGCGAGGACGATTTCGACCTCTGCAAGGCGAACGGCATCGACCCCGTGTTCGCGGTCGAGGGCGACGGCAAATATCGCGAGGATTGGGGCTGGCTCGCCGGCCAGGGCAGCGTCATCAACGCCAAGTTCAACGCCCCCGACGGCCCGATCTGTTCGGACCTGCGCGAAGCCGGCGCGCTGCTCGCCGCTTCGGCCGACTACAAGCACAGCTATCCGCACAGCTGGCGCTCGAAGGCCAAGGTCATCTATCGCTGCACCCCGCAATGGTTCGTGCCGATGGACAAGGTGATGACGCATATCGAGCCCAAGACCCCGCGCGAAAAGCGCTGGGAGAATGAGGGCGGCGCGATCAACCCGCACGAAGAGGACCTCTGCGACGCGCCGACGCTGCGGCAGGCGGCGATGCAGGCGATCGACGACACGCGCTTCGTCCCCGCCAAGGGCCGCAACCGCATCGGGTCGATGGTCGAAGGGCGCCCTGACTGGGTGCTCAGCCGTCAGCGCGCGTGGGGCGTGCCGATCACGCTCTTCGTCGACCGCAAGACCGGCCATTATCTGAACGACCCGGTCGTCAACGACCGCATCGTCGCGGCCGTCCGCGAGGGCGGCGTCGACGCATGGAACGATGCGCGCGCGCAGGAATATCTCGGCGACGCATACGACGCAGCGAACTACGAACGCATCGTCGACATTCTCGACGTCTGGTTCGATTCGGGCTGCACCCACGCCTTCGTGCTGGAGAGCGGTAGGTGGCCCGCGCTCGTCCGCCACGACGGCGGCACGCACAGCGCCGACCTCTATCTCGAGGGCAGCGACCAGCATCGCGGCTGGTTCCAGTCGTCGCTGCTCGAAAGCTGCGGCACACGCGGACAGGCGCCGTACAAGGCGGTGCTGACGCACGGCTTCACGATGGACAGCAAGGGCTTCAAACAGTCGAAGTCGCTCGGCAACACGACCGATCCCGTCAAGGTGATGGAAACCAACGGCGCCGACATCATCCGCCTGTGGGCGCTGAGCGTCGATTTCACCGAGGATCACCGCATCGGCGACGAAATCCTGAAGGGCGTCGCCGACCAGTATCGCAAGCTGCGCAACACCTTCCGCTACCTGCTCGGCGCGCTCGACGGGTTCAGCGAGGAGGAACGTGTCAGCGACGTCGCCGCGATGCCCGAGCTTGAGCGTTATATGCTCAGCTTGCTCGCCGACCTCGACGCGAAGATGGCGCGCGCCGTCGATGATTTCGACTTCAACGGATACACGCGCCTGCTCGCCGATTTCTGCAACGAAGATCTGTCGGCCTTCTATTTCGACATCCGCAAGGACGTCCTCTACTGCGATCTCGGCCCCGCCGCGCCGCTCGGCACCGACACGCGCCGCGCATACCGCAGCGTGCTCGACATCCTGTTCCACGCGCTCGTCCGTTACGCGACGCCGGTGCTGGTGTTCACCGCCGAGGAAGTGTGGGGCACGCGCTATCCCGATGCGGGCAGCGTGCATCTGCTTGAATGGCCCACTGTCGACTCCGCGTGGAACGACGCCGCGCTCGCCGCGAAATGGGCGGGCGTCCGCACCCAGCGCGAAGCCGTGACCGAAGCGATCGAGCCCTATCGCCGCGAAAAGACGATCCGCTCGAGCCTTGAGGCCGAAGTCACGATCCCCGACCCGACGCTCGATCCGGCGGCGCTGGAGGAAATCTTCATCGTGTCGGTCGCGCGCGCCGGTGACGACCTCACCGTCACCCGCACCGAAAACCACAAATGCGGTCGCTGCTGGCGCCACCTGCCCGAAGTCGTCGAGGACGGCAGCTTGTGCAATCGCTGCGACACGGTATTGACCGCGGCATGAGCAGAACCCGGTCCCCCTATCTGCGCTTCGGCCTGATTTTCGCAGCCGTCGCCTTCATCCTCGACCAGATCACCAAATGGGTCGTCACCGTTCCGCTGTCGCTGGAACCCAAGGGGATGATCGAGATCACGAGCTTCTTCAACCTGACCTGGGCGGAGAATTGCGGGATTTCGCTGTCGATGTTCGCGAGCTGCACCGACACGACGCGCTGGACGCTCGTCGCGGTGACCGGGATCGTCGCTGCCGCGGTCGCGATCTGGATGACGCGCGAACAGGCGAAGGGCGATGTGATCGCGCTCGCGATGATCCTCGGCGGCGCGCTCGGCAATATCGTCGATCGCGTGCGCTTCGGCTATGTCGTCGACTTCGCCGACCTCCATATCGGCGATTTTCGCCCCTTCATGATCTTCAACGTCGCCGATGCGTGCATCACGCTCGGCGTGCTTTTGCTGGTTGCGCGCGCGCTGCTCTTGGGCGAAAAGGCCGAGAGCGCGGGCGCCAAGCCGTCCGCCGACTAAAAGGGGCGCATTGGGAGTATGTTTAAAGTGAACCGGACCACCGCCATCCTGGCCGCCTCGATTCTTGCCACGACACTGTCGGCCTGCGGGTCGAACAGCCTGTTCAGCCGCGACCGTCCCGACGAAATGATGGTGTCGCGTCAGGCACCGCTCGTCGTGCCGCCCGATTTCGCGCTGACCCCGCCCGCACCCGGCACCGCACGCCCCGGCGGCGAATCGACCGCCGAACAGACGCTCCGCGCGCTCTTCGGCGGCCCGTCGGCGCGCAGCGCGAGCGAAACGCAGGTCATCGGCAGCGCCGACGGCGCGCGCGCCGACCCGGGCATCCGCAGCCAGATCGGCAGCCCCGACACGCAGGTCGTCGACAAGGGCCTCGTCGTCCGCGACATCCTCGCCGCCCCCGAAGGCGACGGCCGCGAAGCATCGGCGGCGATCCCGACCGCCTAAGACGCGCATGACAGGATAAAGATGACGGCCTGGCTTTCCGGGCCGTTTTCTTTTGGGCGCCTAGCTGAACAGGCTCGACAGCAGGAACATCGCGGCCAGGCTCTCGACCATCGCGCGCGACGCGTGGCCGAAAGCGCGGAGCCGGCCGCATATTAGATGCTGGTTGAACCAAGCGGTCTGCAGGAAACCGAACCACAAAAGCCCGAAGAGCGCGAGGCTCGCGCCCGCGAGCACCGACCAGTCGTGCCCCAGCTTGATCAATATCACCCCGCCGCCCAGCAGCATCGCGAGCACCGCTGCGGCATAGCATTGACTGTAAAAAGGCGCGCGCAGCGTGTCGCGGTTTACCTGCAGCCCCTGCGCGCGGACCATCCGCGTTGCCATCATCACCGGAAACAGGCTGTAAGTCACGATACGCAAAATGATCAGGTCGGTGTTGTTGCTGACCAGCGCCGACAGTCCGATCTTGCTCGCCACCACCGCGTCATTGCCGACCAGCGCGATCTCGGCGGCGTGGACGATGATCAGCGACAAGAGCAGGAACAGCGGCGGGCTCAGCGTATCGGTATATTGCTGGTCGCTGGCATCGCCCTGCTCGCTATCCGAATAATCCATCATCTGCAGCGGCCGCACGAGCGTGCGCCACAGCGTGATCGGATAGAAGACCAGCCACGACATCACCTCGTAGAGCAATTCGTCTAGCGATTGCAGGAGGTTGAAGAAATTCATGTGGCCACGTCCGCCGCAGGCGGCAGTCCGGCCTCCAGCCAGCGCGCGAAATTGCGAACCGTGCCCTCCCACTCGTCGGGCCATTGCGGCCAATGCATGGCGTTCACGCCATGCTGCTCGGCAAATTCGGGCATCCAGTCCATCGCTGGCTCATCCGGGTCTATCGGCAAATCGTCCGCAAGATGGTCGTCGGGTGCGGCGTCAACCTTGGCGCCACGAGGCAGGCGATCGAATCCCAGAGAAACTCGGCAGTCTCGGGACGAACATCGTCGCTCAGCATGGCAACAAATTCATGCCTTGTCGGGTTGGGTCGCCGTGCGAGCGTCGTGTCGATCATTCGCCGCGTGTTTCGGATCGCGACGAGTATCACGCCGCCCATGATGGCAATCACGCCGACCGCAGGGATCAGCCAATCCGGCACATCGCCCTCTTCAGGCCCTCGCGCCCGCTTCCTCGACGCCCGCGCTGTTATGCCGCAGCGCCTTCAGCACCGTGTCGACGATCTGCGGCGCATTGAGGCCAGCCTGGTCATATTGCAGCTCGGGCTTGTCCTGATCCTGGAAGACATCGGGCAGGCGCATCGTGCGCAGCTTGAGCCCGGCATCGATCAACCCCTCGTCGCTCGCGAGCGTCAGCACATGCGCGCCGAGCCCGCCAACGCTATTCTCCTCGATCGTCACGCAGACCTCATGGGCGGCGAGGGTCTTGCGGATCAGTTCCTCGTCGAGCGGCTTGGCAAAGCGCAGGTCGATCACGCTGGTCGACAGCCCGCGCGCTTCCAGCGTATCGGCCGCCTTCAGCGCCTCGGCCAAACGCGTGCCGAGCGACAGGATCGCCACCGTCTTGCCGCTGCGCACGACGCGCCCCTTGCCGATCGGCAGCTTCTCGGGAACCGTGGGCAGCGCGACCCCGGTACCGTTACCGCGCGGATAGCGGAAGGCGATCGGACCGTCATCATATTCGGCCGCGGTATAAGTCATATGGACCAGCTCGGCCTCGTCCGCCGCTGCCATCACCACCATATTGGGCAAGGTCGCGAGATAGGTGACATCGAACGACCCCGCATGCGTTGACCCGTCGGCGCCGACGAGCCCCGCGCGGTCGATCGCGAAACGCACCGGCAGATTCTGGATCGCGACGTCATGCACGACTTGGTCGTAGGCGCGCTGCAGGAAGGTCGAATAGATCGCCGCGAACGGCCGCATCCCCTGCGCCGCGAGCCCCGCCGCGAACGTCACCGCATGCTGCTCGGCAATGCCGACGTCGAACGTCCGCGTCGGGTGCGCCTTGGCGAATTTGTCGACGCCCGTCCCCGACGGCATCGCGGCGGTGATCGCGACGATGCGCGGATCGGTGTCGGCGAGCTTGGCCAGCGTTTCACCGAAAACATTCTGATACTGCGGCGGTCCGGGCGGCGCCTTTGCCTGCTCGCCGGTGATGACGTCGAATTTCTGGACGCCATGATATTTGTCGGCGGCGGCTTCAGCGGGCGCATAGCCCTTGCCCTTCACCGTCACCGCATGGATCAGCACCGGACCATGGTCGCTGTCGCGCACATTCTCCAGCACGGGGATCAGATGCTCGAGATTATGCCCATCGATCGGCCCGACATAGTAGAAACCGAGTTCCTCGAACAAAGTCCCGCCCATCGCCATGCCGCGCGCGAACTCGTCGGTCTTTTTCGCCGCCTTGTGCAGCGGCTCGGGCAGCTTGCGCGCAAAGCGCCGCGCGATCTCGCGCAGTTCGACGAACGGCCGCGACGAAACCAGCTTGGCGAGATAGGCCGAAAGCCCGCCGACGGGCGGCGCGATCGACATGTCGTTGTCGTTGAGGATGACGATCAGCCGGTTGCCCGCCGCGGCGGCATTGTTCATCGCTTCATAGGCCATGCCCGCCGACATCGAGCCGTCGCCGATCACCGCGATCGCGCGGCCGGGCTGGTCCTTCAGCTTGTTGGCAATCGCAAAGCCCAGCGCCGCACTGATCGAGGTCGACGAGTGCGCCGCGCCGAACGGATCATATTCGCTCTCGCTGCGCTTGGTGAAGCCCGACAGCCCGCCGCCGGTCCGCAGCGTCCGGATCCGGTCGCGGCGTCCCGTAATAATCTTGTGCGGATAGCATTGGTGCCCGACGTCCCACACGATCTTGTCGCGCGGCGTGTCGAATACATAATGGAGTGCGGTCGTGAGCTCGACGACGCCCAGCCCCGAGCCGAGGTGCCCGCCGGTTGTGCCGACGGCCGAAATCATCTCGGCGCGCAGCTCGTCGGCGAACTGGCGGAGGTCTTCGGGCTTCAGCTTGCGGAGGTCGGCGGGGACATCCACCGTGTCGAGCAGCGGCGTATGCGGACGATCAGTCATGCCGCCGTCATACTGCCAAGCACATGGGGTGTCGAACGAAAAGGGATCGGGCCGGTCAGCCGCCAGCCTCGGGATTTCGTATATCCTCGACCAATTGCCAGCAATCGGCGACGCGGCGGAAATGCAGATGTCCGCCCGCCCCCGTTTTTTCGATCAGCGTCCCGGGCCCGTCGCCTTCGCCGGGCTCGAAGCGGCCCGGCATCCAATCGACGCGTTCAACGCCTTCCGACGGCGTGCTGAAATCCACCTGCACATATACCAGCTCATGGGGGTCGCCGCCGCCCGGCGCATCGAACCGGCGCGCCGATGCGCCGGTGACATAGCTGTAATCGATCATCACCACCGGAAAATCGTCGGCCGCCAGATAGCGATTGGCGGGAAGCTCGCGTGCGGTGGTCGGAGCACCCGACCGGATCGCCGGCGCACTATAGCGCTCGCGCACCGCACGACTGTTGGCAAAGGGCCACAAAAAAGCAGGAAAATCGCCATTTCGGCACGCGCCCTCGGCCTCGGCCATAAAGAAACGGTCGCTCTCGCCGGCCGTGTCGTCGGTCGCCCCCGCAACAGCGGGCACGAGAAGCGCGAACGCTGCGGCGATCGTCCAGCCTGCCCGCGTGTCACTCTTTCCCATTATCCACTTTCTCCTTTTCGTCTGCAGCGGCCTTGGCGACGTCGACCTGCGCATAAAGTCCGCGCACCATCAGGTCGGTAAAGACCAGCATCACCCCGACCATGCCAAGAAACAGTGCGACCGCGACGGCCGGGAGCGGGCCGACATTTTCGACCCCTTCCTTTTTCATCACCGCTGCGAGCATTGCCGCCGCGGCCATGAACGCATAGCCGATAAAGCGCGGCAGTCGGCTCACGAAGCATCCTCGGTCCGGGAACCAATAGCGACGCGGGGGAATATGAAAGCGGTGAAGGCGCGTTGATGCATGAACGTCACATGCGGCCAAATGCATCCTTCGGCAAGACAAGCCGTTGCAATGGCGGATTGTTTACTTACACCCCCGTAAAGAGGGGCAATGTCACAGGATGTTTGAGCGGATGACCATGCCCAATTTGACCAACTTCTTCCGCGTCCCCCGCCCTGTGCACCTCCTCCCGCTTTTCGCCGCCTTCGCGTTCACCGCGCCCGCGGCCGCCGAGGATGCACCACTGCCTTATGAAATCACAGTGACCACCCCCGACGCCGGGCTCGCAACCGGGATCGACGAGGAACCCGCGCGCTACCTCCAGAACACCGATATCGACGAGAATATCCTGCTTCCCGGCGCGCGCACCGACGATGATGACAGCGAACGCAAATGGTCGCGCGACTATATCGCGGTTGCCGCGGGCGTGCTCAACACGCCCGATTACAACGGCTCCGACGACCGCCGCTTCCTGCCCGCCTTTTACTTGCGTGGGCGGATCAGCGGCTTTTCCTTCTCGACGCGCGGCACCAACTTCCAGGTCGACCTGATCCGCCATCGCCGCGGTCAAAAGGTCGACTGGAAATTCGGTCCGATCATCAGCCTGCGCGGCGACCGCTCCGGCAGCGTCAAGAATCCGCAGGTCGACGCGCTACCCGACCGCAAGATGGCGGTCGAAGCCGGCTTCTTCACTGGCGTCACCAAGACGGGTGTCGTTACCAGCGCCTATGACCAGATCGGCTTCCGCTTCGTCGCGACCAAGGATGTTTCGGGCCGTCACGGCAGCTGGACCGCCTCGCCGACGATCGATTACGGTACCCCGCTGTCGAAACGCGCCTATATCGGCGTGTCGGCGTCGGTGAATTTCTACGGGAAGGGTTTCGGCCGCTATTATTACGACATCGACCCGATCGGCAGCGCCGCGAGCGGGCTTCCCGTCTATACCGGCGCTGGAACGAAGGCGACTGCAGGCAAATATACGCTCGGCATGGCAGGCGCCTATGCGTTGTCGGGCGACCTTCGCAAAGGCTTCGTACTGATCGGCGGCGCCCAATATGGCCGCCTCCTTTCGCGCTTCGCCGATTCGCCGATCGTCAAGGACGCGGGCAGCGCCGACCAATGGCTCTTTGGCGGCGGGCTGGCCTACCAGTTCTGATCGGAAGCGGATGAACGAACGGACGCTCGCCTCCTGAACGGCTCAGCCTTCAGACCAGCCCTGCCATCCGCATTCTGACTTTCATCGCGGCAATGAACAGCCGCACCGCCGGCAATCCCGCACGCGACGGCTCGAACAGCAAATGCACCGGCAACGGTGGCGGCTGCTCGTTAGCCAGAAGCGAAATCAGCCGCCCCGCATCGACCGCCTCGATGACCTGATAGCTCAGCAGATTGGCGATCCCCAGCCCTGCCTCGGCGGCCGCCAAAATCCCGTCGACGGTATTGAGCACCAGCCGCGGGCGCGGATCGAGACGCCACCGGCCCGACGCGAACTGCCACTCGCCCACCGCGCGGGGCCCCATCGCCGCGATCAGGTCATGCCCCGCCAGGTCCGCCACGCGCGCGGGCGCCCCGCTTCGTGCCAGATAGGCGGGGCTCGCGACGAGCATCTGCCGCACCCAGCCGATCCGCACCGCCTTCAGCCCCGAATCGGCGAGCGGCCCGATACGCACCGCGATGTCGATTCCTTCCTCGACGATACGCACATTGCGGTCGATCAGCATCATCCGTACCGCCAGTTCGCTGTGCTGCGCCATCAACCCGCCGACAACGGGTAGCACGTGCAGCCGCCCGAACATCACCGGCGCGGTCAGGTGCAGCTGCCCGCGTGGTTCGGCCTCGGCGCCGCGCAGTTCGCGTTCGGCGCCCGCCAGGTCGGCGAGGATGCGCCGCGCCTGCTCCAGAAACGCCGCGCCCGCATCGGTCAGCGCGACCGCGCGCGTGGATCGATGGAACAGGCTCGTCCCCAGCCGCGCCTCGAGCGCCGCAATTCCGCGCGTAACCGCGGGCGGCGAGCTGCCGAGCTTGCGCGCGGCGGCGGCGAAACCGCCCTCGCTTGCGACGGCAACGAACATTTCGAGGGTAAGCAACCGGTCCATGATTATTCCACTTACCGGAATTAACTTGTGCGATCACTCCGGATTATCATTGCCCACGCAATGGCGTAAATCAGTGCTGCGGACGGAGGCCCGCCCCTCCCCCGGCCTTCGTTCGCTTCCTATCGAAAGACAGTCCGATGGCTCAAAATTACCGGCACATATTGTTCGACGATGCGGTAAAATCCGAACAGGAGCGCCATGGCTCGCGCGCCTCCTATGCCAAAATGGATGCCAGCGCCGACGGCACCCCCGACACGCTGACGCCTCGCGAAATAGCCTTCATCGAGGAACGCGACAGCTTTTATATGGCGAGCGTCAATCCCGAGGGCTGGCCCTATATGCAGCATCGCGGCGGCCCCGCGGGTTTCCTCCGCCATATCGCTGGCAACCGCATCGGCTTCGCTGACTATCGCGGCAACAAGCAATATATCAGTACCGCCAATTTGAAGGGCAATGACCGCGTCTCGCTGTTTCTGATGGACTATCCGAACAAGGAGCGGCTGAAACTCGTCGGGCACGCGCACAGCGTCGAGCTTGCCGACGATCCTGCCGCGGTCACCGCACTGATGCCCGACGGTTATCGCGCGACCCCCGAGCGCGCTTTCTTCATCGATGTGATCGGCTGGGAATGGAATTGCTCGCAGCACATCACCCCGCGCTTCACCGAGGCCGAAATTTCCGCCGCGATCCGCCCGATGGCGGACGAACTCAACCAGCTGCGCGCCGAAATCGCCGCGCTTCGAGCAGAGAAGGATGCAAAATGACCAATGCCATGACCCAAGGGGCGCATCACATCGGATTGGCCGTCCGCGACGTGGCCGAAGCCCGCGACTTTTTCGTCGAAGCCATCGGTTTTACCGTCGCTGCCGAACGCCCCGACTATCCCGCGATCTTCGTCTCCGATGGCACCACCTTGCTCACCCTTTGGCAGGTCGCCGACCCAGCCAGCGCGACTCCGTTCGACCGCCGCGCCAATATCGGCCTCCATCACCTCGCGCTCCGCGTCGCTGACCTCGACGCGCTGCGCACCGTCTTCGCGCGTGTGCAGGGTCATCCCGGCGCCGTGATCGAGTTCGACCCCGAACCGATCCGCGAAGGCGCGACGACGCATCATTTCATCTGCGCGATGCCCGGTGGCATCCGCATCGAATTCGCGACTCCCTTCGCCTGAGAGGAAAAGCCGATGGCCCGTCCCCCGCTCCCGCCCTTCGATCATGACAGCGCGCTGCTCAAAGTCCGCCTTGCCGAGGATGGCTGGAACAGCCGCGACCCCGAACGCGTCGCGCTCGCCTATACGCCGGACAGCATCTGGCGGAATCGCTCGACCTTCGTCACCGGCCGCGCCGCGATCGTCGACTTCCTGACCGCCAAATGGCAGCGCGAGCACGACTATAGGCTCGTCAAGGGGCTATGGGCCTTCACCGGCAATCGCATCGCGGTACGTTTCGCCTATGAATGGCACGATGACGATGGCCAGTGGTGGCGCTCCTATGGCAATGAGAATTGGGAGTTCGCGCACGACGGCGAGATGCAGCGGCGGATCGCCAGCATCAACGACGTCGCGATCACCGCCGGCGACCGCTTGCTGCACTGGCCACGCGACGGCGCAGGAGACCGCCGCCCCGACGATCATCCGGGGCTCGAAGAACTGGGCCTGTAACGAAGGGACGCGACCATATGACCGCCAACAATGCGCCGGCCTTTGCCGCGATCATGCTGCTCACGGGCATCGGCATCCCGGTCCTCGCCGCACTCAATGCCGGGCTCGGGCTCCGGCTCGGCCACCCGATGGCGGCTTCGGTGATCCTGTTCAGCGTCGCATTGCTAATCGCCATTGGCGGTGCGATCTGGACCGGGTCGATGGGGCAGGTGCGCCTGTCAGCCGAGACGCCTTTCCACTTTCACCTCGGCGGCGTCTTCGTTGCTTTCTATGTCATCGCAGTGACCTTTATCGCGCCGCGCTTCGGGGTCGGCAATGCGATCTTCTTCGTGCTCGTCGGCCAGTTGATCAGCGCCGCGACGATCGACCATTTCGGCCTGTTCGGCGCGATGCGATCGGCGATCGACGCCAAACGCATCGCGGGGATCTCGCTGATGATCGCCGGTGTGTACCTCGCGCGGCGAACAAGCTGAGGGCGGGTTTCAGCCGGACGCTGCCCCACCCTTCGACGCAATCAGGGAATCCGCGTCGTCGGATAGGGCGTGCCGTCCTTGTGGAAATAGCCGTCGGGGCCGAACAGCATGTCGATGTCCGAATAGCCGCCGCCGGTGTCATATTTCTTGCCGCCGCCGAGCGCGACGAAAACGCAGTCGGCGTCCGATTCGTTGACGAGGTGATGGCCGTTGGTGCTGCCCTTCGGCCACACCGCGATGTCGCCCGGTCGCATCGGCCAGCGCCCGTCGTCCTCGATCAGCACCGCCTCGCCCAAAATCATCACCAGCATCTCGTCCTCGCCATCGTGCCAATGACGCTGCGACGACCAGGCACCGGGTTTGAGCACGACGTGGCTCGCCGCGAAATCGCTGAGCCCCGTAGCGGGGGCGAGGCGGCGGTACCAGCGGCCCTGTACGGGCTCGCTGTAGGGCGCCGGATAGCCGGTGGAATTGGTTTGCGGGATCGCATCGAGATCGAGCTTGGGCATGGCAGTCCTCGTGGAGTTTGTTCTATCTTTGTTTCGCATAAAGGCGGTGCGATGCAAAGCCTCGACTTGGGCGGCGGCGAGGGGGTAAGGGAGCGGCATGAGCATCACCGTCGATCCCGTAGAGTTGGCCAAGGCGTTGATCGCCGCGCCGAGCGTCACCCCCGCCATGGGCGCCGTGTTCGACGCGCTGGAGGCGGCGCTGACGCCGCTCGGCTTCACCGTCGAGCGCTTTATCGACGGGATCGAGCCCGACGGGCCGGTCGAGAATCTGCTCGCGGTGCGGACGGGCAAGGGGCCGAAACATTTTGGCTTTGCGGGGCATCTCGACGTCGTGCCGCCGGGGGTGGGCTGGACCGGCGACGCCTTTGCCCCCGAAATCCGCGGCGATTTGCTCTATGGGCGCGGCGCGGTCGACATGAAGGGGTCGATCGCTGCCTTTGTCGCGGCGGCGGCGGCGACGCCGGCCGAGGCGGGGACGATCAGCCTGATCATCACCGGCGACGAGGAAGGCCCCGCAATCTTCGGCACGCGGGCGTTGATGGAACATATGGACGCGCGCGGGGTGAAGCCCGACATGATCGTCGTCGGCGAACCGACTTCGGTGAACCGGCTCGGCGACATGGTGAAGATCGGGCGGCGCGGGTCGGTCAATATCTGGATCGACGTTCCGGGGACGCAGGGGCATGTCGCTTACCCGCACCTTGCCGACAATCCGATCCCCAAGCTGGTGCGAATCATGGCGGCGATCGACGCGGTGGCGCTCGACGAGGGCAATAACTGGTTCCAGCCATCGAACATCGAATTCACCGATGTCGAGGTCGGCAATGGCGCGACCAATGTCATCCCGGCGTCGGCGCGCGCGCGGCTGTCGATCCGCTTCAACGACCAGCAGAAGGGCGCCGATCTCGTCGCAATGATCGAGCGGATCGCGCATGAGGTCGAACCGAACGCGAAAGTTCTGGGCAAGATTTCGGGCGAGGCGTTCCTCACCCCGCCGGGCGATTTGTCGGGGCTGGTCGCCGAAGCGATCCATGCCGAAACCGACATCACGCCCGAAATGTCGACGACGGGCGGGACCTCCGACGCACGCTTCCTGCACGCGCTTTGCCCGGTGGTCGAATTCGGGCTGACCAATGCGACGATGCACAAGCTCGACGAGGCGGTGGCGGTGGAGGATCTCCACACGCTGACCGCCATCTATCGCGGCATATTGATGCGCGTTTTCCTCTAGTCCTCGCGACTAATCTTCTCGAGCGCGCCGCAGTATCACATAAACCGCCCCTGCCCCGCCATGGCTGATATGCGCGGGGCGGAGCGCGACGATCTGGTCGGCGTAGGGCGAGTAAGCGAGCCAGTCGGGGAGCGAGGCGCGGATCGCGCCGCGCGGGCGCGGATCGCCGTGCATCTGCGGCAGCCGGTCGGCACCGGGGCGGAGGCGCCCCGCGACCACGAGCAACACGCGCGCGCCGCGCATCAGCCCGCGGCCGATCGCCTCGTCGAGCAAGGCCTGCGCCGAGGCGAGCGTATGACCGTGGAGGTCGATGCTGAGATCGGGGCGGACGAGCCCATTGCGCAGACGGCGGTCCCAATGGCCGTCGAGGGTTGCGGCTTGGTGCGTGCGGCGTGGGGGCGGAAGTTTTGCGGGCGGGAGCGGCGTAGCGGCGGGCGCGGCGGTGCTGCGCGGGGTCAGTTTGGGTGGGCTAACGGTCGGCGGCGCGACGGGCGCAAGTGGCGCCTTCGCCTTGGGCAGCGGCTTTACGGTCGCTGCGACCTTTTTCCACAGCGCGCTTTCCTCGGGAGCAAGGCGGCGCGGCACGTCAAGGCGCCGGGATCAGCCGCACGATGCTGGCGCGCGGCAGCAGCAGCAGCGCCGAGCCGCGCCCCGACATGCCACCCGCGATCGCGCGCGCCTCGTCGCCCGCGCCCCAGAAACTGTCGAAGCGGTTCGCGCCCTTGATCGCGCCGCCGGTGTCCTGCGCCACCCACAGCCCATTGGGTTCGGCGCGGTCGAGTGAGAGGAAGATAGGCGCACCGAGCGGCACATATTTGGGGTCGGCGGCGACGCTCGCGCGGCCGGTCACGGGCACGCCCAGGGCGCCGAGCGGGCCAGGGCCGGTGAGTTCGCGGAAAAAGACCCAGCTTGGATTCTCGTTCATCACCGCCGCGCCGCGCACCGGGTCGGCGCGGAGATAATCGAGGATGCCCTGCATCGACGCCTGTCCGCGCTGCAGTTCGCCGCGGTCGAGCAAAAGCTTGCCGATACCGACATAGCCGCGGCCGTTCTGCGTATCGTAGCCGATGCGCATGATACCGCCGCCCGGCAAGCGAAGGCGGCCCGAGCCCTGCACCTGCAGGAAGAAGAATTCGGCGGCGTCGGCGGCATAAGCGATTTCGAGACCGCGCCCGTCGAGCGCGCCGCTCTCGATCGCCGTGCGGTCGTAATAAGGCGCAAAATTACTGCCATCGACGCGGCCGCGAAGCTTGCGGCCCTTCAGATCGTCGGCGAACTGGCCGAGGTCGACATCGACTAGGTCGGCGGGGCGGCGATAGATGGGCACGTCATAGCCGGGCTGCTTCGTGCGCGATCCGGCGATTTCGGGTTCGTAATAGCCGGTGACGAAGGCGGTCCCCGTGCCGACCTGCACTGTACCGAAATAGCGCGCGAAGAAAGCGAGCGCGTCGTCATCCTTCCAGCTTTTCGCCGCGGTGCAGCTTTCGGCCCAGTCGGCGCCCTGCGTCAGGCCGCTGGTGTCGGTGCGGCGCTGGACCGACGGACAGCTGATGCGGAAGGCGGCAAGCGCGGTGGTCGCCTGCTCGGCGGTCACGCCGAGGGTCGATACATCGGGGCCCGCTACAACGCCGCTGGCGGCAGCGGTCGTCGCATCGGCGGGGACGGCCGGCGCGGAAAGCGCCGCGCGCGGGGTGGCTGCTATTGGCTGAGCGGCGGCGCCAGTGCCTTCGGAGGGACGCGGGATATAGGGGCGCGGCGTGCCGAGCGGGCGCGATGGCGCGGGAGTAACAGTCGTGGGGCGGCTATCCGCGTCGGGGATGACCGAAGCGCAACCGGAAAGCAGCGGGAGGACGGCGAGCAGCGCGAATCCGAATGCTCGTGCGCGCGGCGCCCCCACCGACAGGATCATGGGATCAGGCCGATTCGGCTTCGTCGAGCACCCAATTGGGGTCGTTGCTGCCGATCTGGCGGCGGAAGGTCCACAGATCGTCGGTCTGCGACGCGTCGCTCATCGATCCGGCGATCAGCTTGCCATCGGCGTCGCGCGTGACCGCGCTGATATCGGCATGGTAGCGCACGGTGACGCGCGCTTCGCTGCGGCTCATCTCGACCGCGGTGATCTTTGCCGAATCGATGCCGATCAGGCGATTGTCGAGCGTCTCCCCGCGGCTCTCGCGCGCGGCGATCGCATCGGCAAACGCTTCATAGCTGTCGTCGTCGCAGAGATCGCGGAGCGTATCGCGATCGCCTTTCCAATATGCTTCGAGGATCATGCGATACGCCGCTTCTGCGCCCTCCATGAAACGGCCCGCGTCGAAATTGCGGTCGGTCGCGAGCAGTTGGCGCAGCCCGGCCTCGGCGGCAGGCTCATAGACCAGTCCTGCAGTATCGGCGGACGCGGGCGCGAGAGCCGTCGATCCATCCTTGTCATCGAGCCGGACCGGCGACGCGGTGGCGCGTTCGCGCGGCAACACGGGCTCTTGCTCATGCCCCGTGCGCTTGCCGAGCACCGAATAGAGCCGCATGCCGAGGAAAGCGGCAATCATGGCGAGCAGGACGATAGCAAAAGAGGTCACGGGCAAAAGTCCAATGCGGGCAATGGCAACATCATGGTTGATACATAGGCGATAAGCGCCCCGGTTTCAAATGACCATGGCCGCTGGCGACCGGCGGGTCAACGATTCAACCTTAACTATAGCACGGCAAAGGGCGCCCATTGTGCTCGCTGCCGGGCGCTGCTAAGCGCCGCGACAACCGTCCGCCGCAGTCCCGACACGGCCTGCGGACGCGGATATTGTTTCCTTCTTTTCAGTGAAAGCTTCATCATCATGGCTGACGAGACCAGCGCCGACCTCAACAACCCCGCCCTGCAGCCGAACGGCGAAGACACAAGCCCGGCGATCGGCCTGATTTCGCAATATGTGAAGGATCTGTCGTTCGAAAACCCGAACGCACCCGCCGTCTATCAGTGGCAGGACGCCCCGCAGGTCGATGTCCAGTTCAACATCGCCGCCGACAGCGTCGGCGAGAATCTGTACGAAGTAACGCTGAAGATCGACGTGACCTCGAAGACCGATCAGGGCACGAGCTTCGTGATCGACCTGAAATATGCCGGCCTGTTCGGCGTCCGCAACGTCCCCGACGACCAGCTTCAGCCCTTCTTCCTTGCCGAAGCGCCGCGCATCCTCTTCCCCTTCGCGCGCCGCGTCGTTGCCGATGCGGTGCAGGATGGCGGTTTCCCGCCGCTGTTGCTCGAACCGATCGACTTCCACGGCCTGTTTGCGCAGCAGCTCCAGGCGGCGCAGGCCGAAGCGGCGGGCGAAGTTGCGGTCGGCCAGGCCTGAAACCCGTAACGGGGGCGAGCTGAGGGCTTGAGCAGCCTCGTCAAAAGCGTGGGGACGATCGGCGGCCTGACGATGGTCAGCCGCATTTTCGGCTTCGCGCGCGACATGCTGCTCGCCCGCGTGCTCGGCGCCGGCTTGGCCGCCGACGCCTTCCAACTCGCCTTCACGCTTCCCAACACCTTTCGCCGGCTGTTCGCGGAGGGCGCCTTCTCGGTCGCCTTCGTGCCGATGTACAGCCGCGCGCTGCACGGCGAGGGCGGCGAGGAAGCGGCCGCGAAATTCGCCGACGACGTGCTGTCGGTCTTCCTCTGGGCGCTATTCGCTTTCTCCGCGATCATGATGATCGCGATGCCCGGGATCGTCTGGCTGCTCGCGCGCGATTTCCAGGAGGTGCCGGGCAAGTTCGACTTCGCGGTGCTCCTGAGCCGCGTGACCTTTCCCTATCTCGCGCTCGTCAGTCTCGTCGCAATGCTATCGGGCCTGCTCAACGCGCGCTCGCGCTTTGCACCGGGTGCGTTCGTGCCCGTGCTGCTCAACATCGTGCTGATCGGCGGGATCGTCACCGGCTGGTGGCTGCGCGGTCCGGGTGGTGACGACCGTATCGTGGCCGAGGCGCTGGCGGTATCGGTCAGCATCGCGGGCGTGGTCCAGCTCGCCTATATGGCGTGGGCGGTGCGCCGCGCGGGGCTCAAGCTCCGCTGGAGCTTCCCCAAATTCACCCCCGAAGTGAAGAAGCTCGGCATGCTGATCCTGCCCGCGACCTTCGGCGCCGGCATCTATCAGGTCAGCCAGTTCGTCGACACCTTCTTCGCAACTTCGCTTCCGCAAGGGTCGCTGACCTTGCTGAAGCTCGCCGACCGGCTGAACCAGCTGCCGCTCGGCATCGTCGGCATCGCATTGGGCACCGCGATCCTGCCGATGCTGTCGCGCCATATCCACAGCGGCGACGCGGCCGAAGCACAGCGATTGCAAAGCAACGCGTTCGAGATCGCGACCTTGCTCACCCTGCCCGCCGCCGCCGCACTCGCGATCTGCGCTCCCGCTTTCACCGCCGCCTTCTTCGTCGGCGGGAAATTCACCGCTGCCGACGGGACGATCATGGCGCATATCGTGATGGCGCTGGTCGCAGGACTGCCCGCTTATGTCGTGATCAAGATATTGAACCCCGGCTTTTTCGCGCGCGAGGATATGCGCACCCCCGTATGGACCGCCTTTGCGTCGCTGATCATCAACATCGCGATCAACCTCTATGTCGTCGAACATTATGGCATCGTCGGACTAGCGGGCGCGACCGCGGCGTCGGCCTCGATCAACTGCATCCTGCTCTACACCATCCTCCATCGCCGCGGCTGGTTCCACTTCACCGCGAAGCTCGCCGGCCGGATCGCGCGCCAGATCGTCGCGGTCGCGGCGATGTCGGCGCTGCTATGGTGGATGATGCCGATGATGACGCCCTATTACAGCGGCGGTGTATTCGACCGCATCTGGTCGCTCGCCGCGCTCTGCGCCGCGGGCGGCGCGGCCTTTTTCGCCGTCGCCTTCCTCGTCGGCGCGCTTGACAAGGATCTGGTTCGCATGCTCACGCGGCGGCGCGCGAAACCTGCGCCAACCCAGGAGTAAGACATGCGGACGCTATCGGGCATCCAGCCCACCGGAAATTTGCACCTCGGCAATTATCTGGGCGCGATCCGCAACTGGGTGCGTATGCAGGACGAGATGCCGGGCGAGAAGCTCTATTTCCTCGCCGATCTGCACGCGATCACCGTCTATAACGACCCCGCCGAGCTGACCGCGAACACGCGCGAAATGGCGGCGGCGCTGATGGCGGCGGGGATCGATCCCGAAAAGGCGATATTGTTCAACCAGGCACGCGTCCCTGCGCATGCCCAGCTTTGCTGGTTGCTCAACGGAACCGCACGCATCGGCTGGCTGAACCGCATGACGCAGTTCAAGGAGAAATCGGGCAAGAACCGCGAGGGCGCGAGCGTCGGCCTCTTCGCCTATCCGGTGCTGCAGGCGGCCGACGTGCTGCTCTATCAGACGACGCACGTCCCCGTCGGCGACGACCAGAAACAGCATCTCGAACTCGCGCGCGACATCGCCACCAAGTTCAATCTCGACACGGGGACCGAGACCTTCACCCTGCCCGAACCGACGATCCCACCCGCCGCGGCGCGGATCATGAGCCTGCGCGACGGAACCGCGAAAATGTCGAAATCGGACCCGAGCGATGCGAGCCGCATTAACCTGGTCGACGATCCCGACACGATCATGGCGAAGATCCGCAAGGCGAAGACCGACGCCGAACCGCTCCCGGCGGAGGTTGCGGGACTTGAAGGGCGACCCGAGGCGAAGAATCTCGTCTCCATCTATGCCGCGATGGCCGACGAGAGCGTCGATCAGGTGCTCGCGCGCTTTGCCGGACAGGGTTTCGGCGCGTTCAAGCCCGCCCTCGGCGAGTTGCTGGTCGAGACGCTGCGCCCGATCGCGACGCGCCTCACCGAGCTCAAGGCCGACCCTGCGGCGATCGACGCCGCGCTCGAAGCCGGCGCGGCCCGCGCATCGGCGCTTGCGAGGCCGACGCTCGACGCGGCCTATGCCGCGCTGGGGCTCTGCCGCTAAACCTTCGTCTTGGTACGAAAAATCTTGTTAAGCGCTTCCACCTCCCCATATTGGGGAGGTGGAACGGCGGTGCGACGAACCGGGTTCAACCAAGGTTAAGTCGCGCCGACATAGTCTATGGTATGAAAGCGCGGTTTATGTGCGCCCGAATCACGGAGCCAGGACGATGAGCAAGATGAATTTCCGGCGGTTGAGCCTTGCCGCCATGACAGGCGCGGCGCTGGCGCTGGCCGGCTGCGCGACCCCCTTCAAGGCCAATGTCGCGCGCTTCCAGACGCAGCTTCCCGCGCCGCAGGGCCAAAGCTTCGTCGTCGAGGCCAACGATCCTGCGCTGCAGGGCGGCATCGAATTCGGCCAATATGCGAATCTCGTCGCCGGCGAACTGACGCGTTACGGCTATCGCCCCGCGGCGAACGGCGAACGCGCCGACCTGGTTGTCCGCATGGATTATGGCGTCGACAAGGGCCGCGAACGCGTCGTGTCGAGCCCCGGCTTCGGCGACCCCTGGTACGGCGGTTATGGTAGCTTTTACGGCCGCGGCTTCTATCGCCCGGTGATCGTGACCGGCCGCGGCGGACGCCGTTATGTCTATGGCTATCGCGACCCGTTCCTGTGGGGCGGCTTCGGTCCCGGCTGGGGCGGCGGCTATAACGATGTGTCGAGCTACACCGTCTACACCAGCGGCCTGAACCTGCAGATCAACCGCGCCGCCGACGGTTCGCGCCTGTTCGAGGGCCATGCAGAGGCGCAGTCCCGCGACAATAATCTGCAAGCGCTGGTCCCGAACCTCGTCGAGGCGATGTTTACCGGCTTTCCCGGCAATTCGGGCGAACGGGTCCGCATCACGGTTGCACCACCCGAAAAGGGCTGAACGCGCCAAGGCCAAAAAAGGGCCCGCCATCCACAAGGACGGCGGGCCCTTTTTGCGTAGATGGAGATGTCGGCTTTCGACCGGAAGCGGACATCACCTCAAACCGGTCATTCCCGTCACGCCGCCTTTTTCGTCTTCGGCGCCGGGGTCTTGGGCTTGTAGCGGCAGAGGTCGTCGACCGGGCAGCGCCAGCATTCGGGGGTACGCGCCTTGCAGATATAGCGGCCGTGGAGGATCAGCCAGTGATGCGCCCCGACGCGGAAGGGGGCCGGCGTATGCTTTTCGAGCTGCTTTTCGACCGCGAGCACCGTCTTGCCCGGCGCGAGTCCGGTGCGATTGCCGACACGGAAGATATGCGTGTCGACCGCGAAGGTCTCGGCCCCGAACGCGCAGTTCATCACGACATTGGCGGTCTTGCGCCCCACTCCCGGCAGTTCGACGAGCGTATCGCGATCGGCGGGCACCTCGCCGCCGAAATCGCGCACGAGGATTTCGGAGAGGGCGATGACATTTTTCGCCTTGCCGTTAAACAGCCCGATCGTCTTGATGTGCTGTTTGAGCCCGTCTTCGCCGAGATCGAGCATCTGCTGCGGGGTCTTCACATCCTGAAACAGCCGCCGCGTCGCCTTGTTCACCCCGACGTCGGTCGCCTGCGCCGACAGCACGACCGCGACGAGCAATTGATAGGTGTTGCCGAACTCCAGCTCGGTCTCCGGGCTGGGGTTCAGCTCGGCAAGGCGCCGATAGAATTCGAAGATGTCGGCCTTTTTCATGGCCTTTACGAAAGCCCCAGCACCTGCGGCATCGTATAGCGTTCGGGTTTCTGGTTCATCAGCCAGAGCGCCGCGCGCACCGCACCCCGCGCAAAGATCATGCGGTTTTCGGCGCGATGCGACAAGGTGATCATTTCCTCAGCGCCGGCGAAGATCACATCATGGTCACCCGCGACGGTGCCGCCGCGCAGGCTCGCGAAACCGATGTTGCCGCGCCCACGCGCGCCAGTGACGCCGTCACGGCCCCGTTCGGATCGGGTGTCGAGATCGATCCCGCGCCCTTCGGCGGCGGCCTGCCCCAGAAGCAGCGCGGTGCCGCTCGGTGCATCGACCTTCTTGCCGTGGTGCATCTCCACGACCTCGATATCCCAGTCGGCATCGAGCCGGGTCGCCGCCTCGCGCACCAGATGCGCAAGCAAGGTCACGCCGAGCGACGTGTTGCCCGTCTGGAGCACCGCAATATCCTTTGCGGCATCGTCGATCAGATAATGATGGCGCTCCTCGAGCCCGGTCGTGCCGATCACGATCGGGGTCCGCGCAGCCACACACGCATCGAGCGTCGCCTCGAGCGCGGCGGGCGACGAGAAATCGACGAGCACGTCGGCATCGCTGGCGAGCTTCAGGGCATTGCCGCCCTTGTCGATACCGAGATGCTGCTGCCCCGCCTCGGCTATCGCGGCGGCAAGCGCGACGCCCATCCGCCCTTCGCTGCCGATAATCCCGATGCTCGTCATAATGCACAATCCCCATTCGCCCTGAGCTTGTCGAAGGGCCGCACTTGTTTCATCACCGCCATAAGAGGAAGGACGGTCCTTCGACAAGCTCAGGACGAACGGAGTTAATGTGTCCCCGATCCAGAATATCGTCATCCTGACCGGCGCCGGCGTGTCGGCCGAGAGCGGCATCGATACGTTTCGCGACGGCGGCGGACTGTGGGAACAGCATCGCGTGGAGGATGTCGCGACGCCCGAAGCCTTTGCCCGCGACCCCGATCTGGTGCTGCGATTCTATGATATGCGGCGCGAAGCGATCCAGACGAAGGAACCCAATGCCGCGCACAGGGCGCTCGCGCGTCTCGACGCCGAATGGCCGGGCGAGTTGCTGATCGTCACGCAGAATGTCGACGATCTGCACGAGCGCGCGGGTGCGAAGCGGTTGATCCATATGCATGGCGAGCATCTGAACGCCTGGTGCACCGGCTGCGATACGCGGGTGCCGTGGACGGGGCCACTACTCGACCGGCCAGCCTGCCCGGCGTGCGGGGTGGCGGGCCTGCTCCGCCCCGACATCGTCTGGTTCGGTGAAATGCCGTACCGGATGGAGGACATCTATCACGCGTTGAACCGCGCCGACCTGTTCGTGTCGATCGGTACATCGGGTGCGGTCTACCCCGCCGCGGGCTTCGTCCGCGAGGCGCGTGCGGCAGGTGCAATGACGCTCGAACTCAATATGGAGCCAAGCCAGGGCAGTTACTGGTTCGACGAAGCACGCCACGGGCCGGCAACCGGGCTGGTACCCGAATGGGTCGAACAGATGCTCGGCTAGCGTCGCGCGGCAAAGAAATCCCTGAGCAGCGCCGCCGCTTCGTCTTCCCCGATCCCGTCATAGATGTCGGGCCGATGGTGGATCGTCGGCTGCGCAAAGGTCCGCGGACCGTGGACGACGGCGCCGCCCTTCGGATCGTCGGCGCCATAATAGAGCCGCGCGATTCGGGCGTGCGCGATCGCCCCGGCACACATCGCACAGGGTTCGAGCGTTACATACAGGTCGCAGCCGTCGAGCCGCTCATTGCCGAGTTTCGCCGCCGCCGCGCGAATCGCGACGATTTCGGCATGCGCGGTCGGGTCGTGCGATTCGCGCGGGCAGTTGTGCCCCTCGGCGATGATCGTGCCGTCCTTGACGATCACTGCGCCGACGGGCACTTCGCCCCATTCTGCGGCGATACGGGCCAGATCGAGCGCGCGGCGCATGGGTTCAGGGAGCGGAAACAGGGCCATAAAAGCGGCCTATGCGCTTGACGAATCTCCTGCAAGCCGATAAGCGCGCGCCTTTCCCGGCTCACTCCGGTCTTGTACTCCCCGTTTTGCGGGAAGTGCGCGGACGCCGATCCGAAATTTTTTTGACGAGGACGAAGACCATGTCGCGCATCTGCGAACTGACCGGCAAGGGCCGCCAGGTTGGCCACAATGTCAGCCACGCCAACAACAAGACCAAGCGCACCTTCCTGCCCAACCTGCAGAATGTGACGCTGCTGTCGGACGCGCTCGGCAAGGGCGTGAAGCTGCGCGTGTCGACCCACGGCCTGCGCACGGTCGAGCATAACGGCGGTCTCGACAACTGGCTGCTGAAGGCCGGAGACGATCAGCTGTCGGCTGGCGCTCGCAAGGTGAAGAAGGAAGTCGCGAAGAAGCTGGCCGAAAAGGCCGCCTGAGCGACCAACTCTTTCGAATTGCAGAAGGCCGCCGGACTACCGCGCGGCCTTTTTGCTGTCCGGCGTCTTTTTGGGCGGCAGGTCGACAAGTTCGAACTGCAGCAACAGGCTGCGCTGCCAGACATTGAAATTATTGTCGGCGACAAGCCACAGCCAGGTCCGCCCCTTCTCGACCGAAATCGCCGCACCTTCGTAATTTTCGGCGAGCGGCCGGGGTACACGCCCGATCGTCCGTGACCGGACGACGGCGTCCTTCTTGATGTCAGCTGGATCGACGATGGCGATGATCGTCGTGAAGACCGGGTCGAAGCCGAGTCGCCGATGCACGAGCAGGATCCGCCCGTCGGGGAGCGCTGCCGCGTCGCTGATCAGTCCGCGCCCACCCGAATCGTAAAAGAAGCGGACCGGCGCCGGACCGGGCGCCGCCGGATCGCCGGTGTAGATCAGCGCCTCGCGCCCGCGCGGGTCATCATCGGCATCCTCCGAAAAAACGACCGTCCGCCCATCGGCGAGGCGCGCCATCGCTTCCGGACCGCGATTGGTTGGCCAGCGCGGCTCCGGCAGCTTGCGGCGCGCCTCGATCTTCGAAAGATCGGCATCGAGTCGCCAGATCTGGTTTACCCCTTCAAGTGCGAGCCAGACCTTTCCGCTTGCCGCGTCGACGAACATCGCCTCGGTATCTGCCATCGATTTGCGTGCCGGGCGGCCATCGACCGTCGGCAGCGCACGAATCCGGACCGACGACACGGCGCCGCGCGAATCGAGCGACAGGCGTGTCGAATAGCCATTGTCGCCGACCAGCAGAAACTGCCCCTGCCCGATATGCGCCAGCGCGGAAAAGCCGCCGAAACGGCTATGCGGACTGACAAGACGCCAACCGCGCACGAATCGCATCGCACCACGCGAGGCGGGCGGAAAAGCCAGCGGGTGCGCCGACGCCTCTTGCGTCAGGTCGGTCTCGGGAAAGCGCATGACAGTCCCCGGCACGGGGCCGACGGCAAGGAAGATCAAGGCAGCGGGAAGCAAACGGCGCATTGCCGCGCGGGGTTAGGACGGCGGCCTGCGAAAGAAAAGCGTTTCGCCGCAGAAAGCTGAACGCCAGCCAACAGCCGCGTTCAGGCTTCGCTCAATGCGAATCGGGCAAAACATGATCATCGACAAAGCCCAGACGGGCCCACGACGACGAAGGAGAACGACAATGAAAAAGATGGTGACCCTCTCGATCGCCGCCCTGATGTCCACCGCGACGCTGGGCATGGCGGCTCCCGCCGCAGCGCAGAACGGTTATTACGACCGCGACGGCTATTCGAGCTATTACAGCGGCTATGACCGCGACGACCGTCGCTATGACCGTCGCGACTATCGCCGGGACAACCGCCGCGATTACCGCAACGACCGTCGCTATTACCGCGGTGACCGCCGCAATTATCGCCAGTGCGACAATGGCACCGGCGGCACCGTGATCGGTGCGATCGCAGGCGGCCTTGCCGGTCATGAAATCGCCGGTCGCGGCGACCGCACGGTCGGCACGATCATCGGCGGCGCCGTCGGCGCCCTCGCCGGCCGCGCGATCGACAAGGGGAATGACGGCTGCCGTTAAGAGGCAGTCCCGACCCCAATAATTTCCTCTTCCCTTGCACCCCGTCCGGCCCACGCCGGGCGGGGTTTTCTTTGCGCGATCGACAGCGCGGGAGCGGAAGCTTGCCATTGGAGCGGCGTAAGCCTAATCTCGCCACCAAGTGCACGTTCGCGGTTTTGCGGACGCGTGAGCAGAACAGGTTATACTAGCCATGCGGCAAATGGCAGCGCCATCAGGGCGACCGCCGCGGCCGGGTTCAAGAACGGGGCCGGCGGCGAAGGGACGAAACAAGGCAGGTGGCGATGCACGCCCGATGCCGATCACGCGGCCGCGCAGCTATGCCGCCATCGACCTTGGCACCAACAATTGCCGACTGCTGATCGCGCGCCCACAAAATGGCGAGCTCGTCGTCATCGACGCTTTTTCGCGTATTGTCCGGCTGGGCGAGGGACTCCACGGCAGCGGGAAAATCAGCGAAGCCGCAATGGATCGCACCGTCGCGGCGCTGTCGATCTGTGCCGACAAGCTCCGCCGCCGCCATGTCACGCTGTCGCGCGCGGTCGCGACCGAGGCTTGCCGCCGTGCAAGCAATGGCGAAGAGCTCGCCGAGCGCGTCCGCCGCGAGACGGGCATCGTCCTCGATATCATCTCGGCTGCCGAAGAAGCGCGACTCGCAGTCCTCGGTTGCCACAATTTGATGGAGCCCGGCGAAGGACCGGCGCTGATCTTCGACATCGGCGGCGGCTCGACCGAGCTGATGCACGTCGACGTGTCGGACCATGACGTCAAGATACACGACTGGATCAGCGTGCCGTGGGGCGTCGTCTCGCTGACCGAACATGCTCCGCTGCCCGAAGACAGCCTTGCCGGTCGGCAAGCCGCCTATGCGCATATGCGCGAAGTGACCCGCACCGCTTTTTCCGCCTTCGCCGATCGCGCCGAACGTTTTGCGGGGCAGCCGCTGCGCCTGCTCGGCACCAGCGGCACCGTCACGACGCTCGCCAGCGTCTTCCTCGACCTGCCGCGATACGACCGGCGTGCGGTCGACGGACTGGTCGTCCCGACGGATGCGATGCGCGATATCAGCCGCCGCCTCGCCGACGCGAGCATCGCCGACCGCGCCGAAATTGCATGTATCGGCCGCGAGCGCGCCGATCTGGTCGTCGCTGGCTGCGCGATCCTGGAGAGCATTATCGACCTGTGGCCCGCGGTCCGCGTCGGCGTTGCCGATCGCGGTATCCGCGAAGGGATCTTGCGCTGCCTTGCGATGCAGGGCCGCGATATACCCGTCACCCGCCGCGAGTATCGCAAATGAGCGGCGCGGGCGGAAAGGGCGGCAGCGGCAGAGGCGGGCTGCACGTGCGCGTCAAGACCGCACGCAAGCGCAGCGTCTCGTCGACGCGCTGGCTGCAACGCCAGCTCAACGATCCCTATGTTCGCCGCGCGCAGGCCGAGGGATATCGCTCGCGCGCCGCATATAAGCTGATCGAACTCGACGAAAAATTCGGATTCCTCAAGAAATCGCGCGCGGTCGTCGATCTCGGCATCACACCGGGCGGCTGGTCGCAGGTCGTGCGCAAGGCGAACCCCCGCGCGCGCGTCGCGGGGATCGACCTTCTCCATTGCGAACCGATCGAGGGCGTCGAAATCCTCGAGATGGATTTCATGGACGATGCCGCGCCCGACGCGCTGATCGAAGCGCTGGGCAGCGCGCCCGATCTCGTCATTTCGGACATGGCCGCGAATACCGTAGGCCATCCCCAGACCGATCACCTACGCACCATCGGCCTCGCCGAGACCGCAGCCGATTTCGCGGTGCAGAATCTGCTGCCCGGCGGCGCGTTCGTCGCGAAAGTCTTTGCCGGCGGCGCCGACCGCGAGTTGCTGACGATCTTGAAGCAGAATTTCACGACGGTGAAGCACGCCAAACCGCCGGCCAGCCGCAAGGGGTCGCCGGAACTTTATGTCATCGCGCAGGGCTTCAAGGGCCGGAGCCGCAACGCGGGCGCAGAATAATCGGACGATGAACCGAACCGGGGGAGAATTTTCGATGGGCAAATCGGCACGGTCGGTCGCGGCTGTGACACTCGCAGCGCTGATGCTGGCATCGTGCGGTGGCGGGGGTGAAGGCAGCTTGGGCAGCGGCGGACCCGTCACGGTCACCCCGACGCCGACCCCGACCCCCACGCCAACCCCTACCTGCGCCCTCGCGTCGCGTCAGGCCTTTGCCAAGGCCGTGATCGACGAATGGTATCTGTTCCCGAGCGACGTCGCGAGCGTCAGCGCCGCGAGCCACGGCAATGTCCAGTCCTACATCGACGCGCTCGTCGCACCCGCACGCGCACTGAACAAGGACCGCTTCTTCACCTACATCACCTCGATCGTCGAAGAGAACGCCTTCTACGCCAGCGGATCAAGCGCGGGCTTTGGCGCTCGTCTGGCCTATGATGCGGTGAACCAGCGCATCCTTATCGCCGAAGCCTATGAAGGCGCTCCGGCCTTTGCCGCCGGGATCGACCGCGGGACGGCAATTGTCGCGATCGGGACGAACAGCGGCAATTTGCGCACCGTTGCCAGCATCGTGAACGCCGAAGGCACGGCGGGGCTGACCAATGCGCTCGGCCCCAACGATCCGGGGGTCAGCCGGGTGCTACGCATCACCGACGCCAGCGGCACGCGCGACGTCACGGTGGCGAAAGCCGACTATTCGCTCGACCCGGTTTCGGATCGCTATGGCGCCAAGATCATTGCGGAGGGAGGCCGCAGCTACGGCTATATCAACCTGCGCACCTTCATCTCGTCGGCCGACGACCAGCTGAAGGCGGCCTTTGCCGATTTTCGCGCGCGCGGCGTCACCGATATCATCGTCGATTTCCGCTATAATGGCGGCGGGCTCGTTTCGACCGCCAATCTGATGGGCGATCTGATGGGCGCCGGGCGCGCCGGGCAGATTTTCTCGCAGACGCAGTTCCGCGCCAGCAAATCGGCCGAGAATGACGAGCATCGCTTCAATCCGTTGAGCCAATCGATCGCACCGACACGGATAGCCTTCATCGGGACAGGGTCGACCGCGTCGGCGAGCGAGCTTGTGATCAATTCGATGCTGCCCTGGCTCGGTACCGATATGACACTCGTCGGCAGCAACACCTATGGCAAGCCCGTCGGCCAGATCGCCCTCGACAAGGCCGAGTGCGACGACCGCATGCGTGTTGTCGCCTTTGCAACGGCCAATGCGAATGGACAGCGCGATTATTATGACGGGCTCGCGCCCAAGATAGGCAATAGCTGCGCGGCGAACGACGATCTCAGCGTGCCGCTCGGCGATCCGCGCGAAGCATCGATCCGCGCCGCGATCAACTTCCTGTCGGGCACAGCCTGCACGGCGCGGATCGCCGACGCGAGCGCGGGCGCGGCGGCGATGCGTCGCAGCGCGCCGATCGTGGCCGAACGCGCGATGTTGACCCCCGACCGCCCGAGCGCAGCGCAGCGCGAACTGCCGGGCCTCTTCTGATCGCTGCTGCATCGCAGCAATTGACCGCAGCCGGGAAATGCGGCTAACGGCCACGGCAAGCGACAGGTTCCCCGGCGACGGGGACTAAGAGGGAACGGGAAAACCCCGGCTGCCCCTGCAACTGTACGCGGCGAGCCATCGGCCACACGCCATTGGGACTTCGGTCCCGAGAAGGCGGCCGACCGGCGCTGACCCGCAAGCCAGGAGACCTGCCCGTCGCCGTCGTCTTTCGCGCGGACAGGGTGTGCCGGGCGGACGGGGGTGAACCCGCATGACGACAAAGCTGGCTGCGCGTGAGCGCGGGCGATGTCGTGCGTCCCCAAAGGGCGACCGCATCGACCGCGCGCATGGGCGGCCTTGTCGATGGGGTACCCAATGTTGAAATTTGCTTTCCGAAGTTCGATCTGCCTTGCCGCCTTCGCGGCCTCCTCCGCCGCGTCGGCCGAAGACGCGTCCACCGCGCATGCCGCCGACGGCGACAGCATCATCGTCACCGCGACACGCGCACCGCTGACGCTCGACGAGATACCCTCGTCGGTCGCGGTGCTCGATAAGGCGGCGATCGACCGCGCGCAGGATATCGGCGTCACCGAATTGCTGCTCCGCACACCGGGGATCAGCATCTCGCGCAACGGTGGTTACGGCACCTCGACCTCACTCCGCATCCGCGGCGCCGAATCCGACCATAGCGTCGTCGTTATCGACGGGGTGAAGCTCAACGATCCGTCGTCGACCGGCGGCGGCTTCAACTTCACCAACCTGCTCGCCGGCGATATTTCACGGATCGAGGTACTGCGCGGGCCGCAGTCGATCCTGTGGGGCAGCCAGGCGATCGGCGGCGTCGTGAATGTCGTCACCGCATCGCCCGAAAAGACCCTTGAGGGCAGCTTCGACCTTGAGGCCGGATCGCGTCAGACCGTGAGCGCGCGCGCTGCGGTCGGCGGACGCACCGGCCCCTTGAACTGGCGCATCGGCGGCCAGCGCTTCACCACCGACGGCATCTCATCACACGCCAAGGCGTTCGGCGGGGTTGAGCGCGACGGCTATCGCAACACCAATCTTTCGGGCCGCGCCGAACTGGCGCTCGCCGAGAATCTCAGCGCCGAGGTCCGTGGCTATTATTCGAGCGGCCGCGTCGAATTCGACGGCTTTAATGTCGACAGCAACGATTATGGGTTGAACAAGGAGTTCGTCGGCTATGCGGGGCTAAATGTCGACCTCGTCGACGGGCGCTTCCGCAACCGCGTCGCTTATGCCTATACCGACACCAACCGCGACAATTTCAACCCCGACCGCGCGCGCCCGCAAAGCTTCGAAGCCGACGGAAAGAACAAGCGCTGGGAATATCAGGGCAGCTTCGACGTCACCAATCGCATCACCGCGATCTTCGGGGTCGAGAATGAACGATCGGATTTCCGCAGCCGATCGCCGTCCGCATCGCTCGCCACGCCGCTCCCGGCATTTGCGCGCGGCAAGGCCGAACTGACCAGCGTTTACGGCCAGCTCAGCGTCGAGCCGCTGGACGGGCTGACGCTCAACGGCGGCGTGCGCTATGACGATCATGATGGTTATGGCGGGCAAACGCTGTTCGCCGCGGGCGGCGTGTGGCGCCTGTCGACCGGCACCGTGCTCCGCGCGAGCTATGGCGAAGGTTTCAAGGCGCCGTCGCTCTATCAGCAGTATAGCGAATATGGGAACCTCGCGCTGAATCCCGAGGAAGCGCATGGCTGGGAAGCCGGCATCGAACAGCAATTGTTCGACCGCAAGCTGGTGTTCGGCGCGGCCTGGTTCGAGCGCACGACGACGAACCAGATCATCTACAACAGCTGTTCGTCGACCACCACGAACCCGATGTGCTTTGTACCGGGCGACCCGACGACGCGGCGCTTCGGCTATTATTCGAACGTCGCGCGGAGCGAAGCCCACGGCGTCGAAGCCACCGCAGCGCTTTCCCTCGGCGGATTGAAGCTCGACGGAAATTATAGCTGGATCGTCGCCGAGGATCGGTCCGAAGGCACCGCCAATTTCGGCAAATGGCTGCCGCGCCGCCCGCGCAATACCGCCAATGCGTCGGCCAGCTATGCCTTCGGCTTCGGGCTCGAACTGGGTACCGCGGTGCGCTGGTCGGGCAAAAGCTATGACAATGCGAGCAATGCGCAGCGGCTCGACGATTATACCCTCGTCGACCTGCGCGCCGAATATGCGCTGTCGGATGCGGTGAAGCTGTTCGCGCGCGCCGAAAATATCTTCGATGAGCAATATATGACCGCCTTCCGCTATGGCTCGCTCGGCCGCAGCGTCTACGCCGGCATAAGGGGCCGCTTCTGATGGTCGCGCTCCGGACAAGCAGCGCATCGGCGCTGTGGGTGGGATTGCTCACCGCGGCGAGCAGCGTGACGACGCTCGCGCTCGGCTGTGCGACGCCCTTCCCTTCGCTCGCGGCGCTCGCGGCGGTGCATATGCGCCGCCGCGACGGCATCGCATTGATGGTGCTCGCATGGGCCGTCAGCCAGTTCGTCGGCTTCTTCCTGCTCGGCTATCCGCGCGACGGAAGCACACTGGCGTGGGGCGTCGGACTGGGCACAGCAGCCGTCGGATCCGCGCTCGCCAGCTATATGGCGCTGGGGGCGCTCCGCTACCGTGCGGTCGCGGCGCAGCTCGGCCTCGCTTATGCTGCGGGGTTCACCGCGTTCAAGGCTATCATCCTCTGCTGGGCGCTCGTCCTCGGCGGTTTGCACACCGCGATGGCGCCCGACCTGCTCGCCGAGCAGTTTGTGCGCAACGCGGCGATCCTGATCGGGCTTTATGCGCTCTATCGCGGGCTCGTCGCGATCGGCCTTCCGGTGCCTCCGAAAGCTGCGGAGGCCTGATGCTGACGCGCGTCGACCCGGGGCCCGCGGTGGTGGTATGCAACACATGCCGCCACAGCCGCGAGGCACAGGTCGACGCCGCTGGCGTGCGCGGCGGCGCGCGGCTCGTCGAGGCGATGCGGCGACTGAAGGAAGAGGGGCCGCGCTACGCCGGGATCGCGGTGCAGGAAATGGCGTGCCTCTTCGCTTGTCAGGATCATTGCACCGTCCACCTGCGCGCGCCGGACAAAGTGGGTTATGTACTCGGCCGCTTTCAGGGTGACGAGGAATCGGCGCGTGCGATCCTCGACTATGCGGTCCATTATGCCGCAAGCGAGCACGGCCGTGTCGCCTATTCGCTGTGGCCCGATGGCGTCAAAGGCCATTTCGTCACCCGCACTCCGCCCCCAGGATTTGTCGCCGAATGACCAGCTTTCCTTCCGTTCAGGTGTTTGAAGCCGCGCTCGCCGAGCTGCGCGAGCCCGACGCCGATGCCAAAGCCGACGCGCGGATCCGGCAGGGCGAACTGACCAAACCCGCCGGATCGCTCGGGCGGCTCGAGGATATGGCGATCTTTTTCGCAGGCTGGCAGGGCAAGGCGCGACCAGGGATTGGCCGCGCCCGCGCTGCTATCTTTGCGGGCAACCATGGCGTCACCGTCCATGGCGTCAGCGCCTTCCCGCCCAGCGTGACGGCACAGATGGTCGCAAATTTCGCAAGCGGCGGCGCCGCGATCAATGCCCTGTCCGACGCGGCAGGGCTTGAACTCACCGTCGTCGCGCTCGACCTCGACCGGCCAACCGCCGATTTCACCGCCGCCCCCGCGATGAGCACGCCCGAATGCCTCGACGCGCTCAACCAAGGCGCGGCCGTGGTCGACACCGACCTCGACCTCCTCATCCTCGGCGAAATGGGCATCGGCAATTCGACCGCCGCCGCTGCGCTGTGCGCGCGCAGCTTCGCCGGCGGCGTCGCGGGATGGGTCGGTCCCGGTACCGGTGTCGACGGCCACGGCGTCGCACGCAAGGCCGAGGTGATCGAACGCGCGCTCGCTTTTCATGCGGACGCGCCGCGTTCGGCGTTCGAGACGTTACGACGGGTCGGTGGGCGCGAGATCGTCGCGATCGCCGGCGCAATATTGCGCGCGCGCCAACTCGGCGTGCCGGTGCTGCTCGACGGTTTTATCTGCACCTCGGCGATCGCGCCGCTTGCGTCGGACAATCCCGCCATCGTCGGCCATTGCATCGCGGGCCATTGTTCGGCCGAACCGGGACACAAACGCCTGCTCGCATTGCTGGGGCTCGACCCACTCCTGTCGCTCGACATGCGGCTGGGCGAGGGCAGCGGCGCCGCGGTCGCGGCAAACATCGTCCGCAGCGCGCTCGCGGCGCATGATGGAATGGCGACCTTTGCCGAGGCGGCGGTTTCGGCATCGCTGTGACCGGCTTCGCGCTCCATCTGCTGCGCCACGGCGCGCCCGAAACACCGGGACTGCTGATGGGACGCACCGATGGCGTGCCGACAAGCGAGGGGATTGCCGCATGCGCCGCGCAAGCGAAAGGCCTTGGCATCGAGCGCCTGATCGCATCCGACCTTTGCCGCAGCCGCGCAGCGGGCGAAGCAATCAGTGAGGCGTCGGGCATATCGCTCGTCGTCGATCCGCGCTGGCGCGAACTCGACTTCGGCGAATGGGACGGCAAGGCAAGCAGCGCCATCGCCGCCGATGCGCTCAATCGCTTCTATGACGACCCCGACGCCAGCCCGCCGCCTGGCGGCGAACGCTGGCCGGCACTGGTGGCGCGTGTCTCGACCGCTATCGCCGACCTGCCCCCCGTCGCGACATTGATCGTCACCCATGGCGGCGCCATGCGCGCCGCGCTTCACACGCTGTGCGGTTTCGACCAGCGCCAGCTGTGGGCATTCGACCTTCCCTATGCTTCGCGCCTCTCCCTCCGTATCTGGCGGGGCGAACATCCAGGCGCGCAGATCGCGGGACTGTATCCATGAAGGGCCTGATCGTCGCGATCCAGTTTCTGACGAGGCTGCCGACGCCGCGCATCGCCGTGTCGAGTGACGAATTCGCGGCGTCGATGCGCTGGTTTCCCGCGGTCGGGCTGATCGTCGGCGCATTCGTTGCCGGCGCCGGTTGGGCGGGTGGACAGATCGACCCGTGGACGGGCGCCCTGTCCGCCCTCCTTATCTGGGTCGCGGTCACCGGCGCGCTGCACCTCGACGGGCTCGGCGATATCGCCGACGCAAGCGGCGCGGCGCACAAGGACCGCGAACGGTTGATCGCCGTGCTTGGCGATCCGCATGTCGGCAGTTTCGCGGTGGTCGCCATCGCACTGCAACTGATCGCCAAGCTGGTGCTCCTTCATGCCCTGCTCGACCGCCACGCTTTCGCCGCGATCGCGCTGATTCCTTTCGCCGCGCGGGTCGGCCCGCTCGTCTGGTCGCGCGCGCTGCCCGACCTGCACGCGGGGCTCGGGTCGCGCTTCCGCAATGCGGTGCGCCCGGTCGATTTCCTGATATGGAGTTTGGCCTTCATCGCTGCCGTGTGGATATCGCCCTCGCTATTGATCGCACCGCTGGCCTTCGTCCTCTGGGGCTGGTGGCTGCTGCGCAGGATCGGCGGCATTTCGGGCGATGGGCATGGCGCGGGGATCGAGATCGGCGAAAGCCTCCTCCTCGCCGCCGCGCTGCTGCTGGCGCACGCCACATGACCGGTGCATGGACCTGGCACGGCGGCGGCCTCGAAGCCGCCAAACGCCGCTTCGGCGGCGACGACTGGATCGACCTGTCGACCGGCATCAACCCGCACGCTTGGCCCACGGGCGCGATGGCGTTCGACTGGCAGCGCTTGCCCGACACGAACGCGCTGGCACGGCTCGAGGTCGTCGCGGCGAGCTATTTCGGCTTGGCCGCACAGCATGTCTGCGCGGTCCCGGGCACCGAAATCGGGCTGCGCCTGGTCGGGTCGCTGATCGGTGGCCCCGCGCAGCACATCGCCCCCAGTTATCGCACCCATGGCGATATGATCCACGACACTTCGGCCATTGAAGCCTCGGCTGCGCAAAATTCGACCGGTAACCTGATCCTCGCCAACCCCAATAACCCAGACGGGCGCACCGTGGGCGCCGAACGGGTTCGGACGTTGCTCGACGGCCGGGATGGCTGGCTCCTCGTCGACGAAGCCTTCGCCGACGTCGACCCGGCGCATAGCGTCGCACCTTCGATCGACGACGCACGGCGACTGATCGTCTTTCGTTCGTTCGGAAAATTCTTCGGCCTTGCCGGCCTCCGGCTCGGCTTCGTGCTCGCACCGCAAGCCATTGTCGCGGCGCTGCGCGAACGGCTCGGCGCATGGCCGCTGTCGGCGGCGGCAATCGCGATCGGCACCGCGGCCTATGCCGATGCCGACTGGATCGCGGCCACGCGGCAGCGCCTGCCCGAGGAAGCGGCAGCACTTGACGCGGTGCTGGTACGGAGCGGATTCCAGCCCATCGGCGCCTGCCCGCTCTTTCGCCTGATCGAGACGGGCGACGCGCACGCACTGTTCGAACGGCTCGCGGCGCGCGCAATCCTGGCCCGCCCCTTCGCAGACCAACCGCACTGGCTGCGCATCGGTCTCCCCGCCGACGCCAACGCGCTCGCCCGGCTCGAAGCGGCGCTGACCGATGGCTGAGCCGGTCGCGCTAACCGCGCTTGCGCTCGACGCCGCGTTCGGCTGGCCGCGCGCGCTCTATCGCTGCATCGGCCACCCGGTCGGGCTGTTCGCGCATATCATCGATGGATGTGAGGCGCACTGGAACCGCCCCGAAAGCAGCTTTACGAGGCGGCGGATGCTCGGCGCGCTGACGCTGGCCCTGCTGCTGCTGGTCACCGCCGGCATCGGCTGGACGGCACAGCAAGGACTGCTTCGCATCTTTGGCGGCTGGGGCTGGATCGGCGTCGCGATCCTCACCTGGCCCGCACTCGCGCAGCGCAGCCTGTTCGACCATGTCCGCGCGGTCGGCGAGCGGATCGACGCGGGCGACCTTGCCGGCGCGCGCGATGCCGTCGGCATGATCGTCGGCCGCGACACCGCAGCGCTCGACGAAAGCGGCATTGCCCGCGCCGCTATCGAAAGCCTCGCCGAAAGCTTTTGCGACGGCGTGGCGGCGCCGCTCTTCTGGCTGCTGCTGCTCGGCCTGCCCGGCATATGGGCGTATAAGGCGGCGAACACCGCCGACAGCCTGATCGGCCACCGCGAGGAACGCTGGCGCGCCTTCGGCTGGGCGGCGGCGCGGTTCGACGATCTTACGAACTGGATTCCGGCGCGGCTGTCGGGATTGCTTCTGTGCCTCGCGGGCGGCGGCGGATGGCGCATAATGAAGCGCGACGCCCGCAAACATGCCTCGCCCAACGCCGGCTGGCCCGAAGCGGCGATGGCGGGCGCACTGGGGCTTCGGCTCGCGGGGCCGATCGCCTATGACGGCGTCATGCACGACAAACCATGGATCGGCGACGGAGCAGAGGGCGCGGGCGGCGAAGAGATCGATCGCGCGCTCGCCATCTATCTGCGCGCCTGCCTGTTCCTCTGGCTGATCGCAGGGGGTGCATTATGGCTGCGCTGATGCTGCAGGGCACCGGGTCCGACGTCGGCAAGTCGGTGCTCGTCGCTGCGCTGTGCCGCGCCCTGACCAACCGCGGCCTCACCGTCCGGCCATTCAAGCCGCAGAATATGTCGAACAATGCCGCGGTCACCGCCGACGGCGGGGAGATGGGCCGCGCGCAGGCGCTTCAGGCGATTGCGTGCCGCGCCGAACCGCACAGCGACATGAATCCGGTGCTGCTGAAACCGCAAGCCGACCGCACCTCGCAACTGATCGTCCACGGGCGCGTCCGCGGGACGCTGGGCAGCGGCAATTTCCGCGAAGCGCGCGGCGCGCTGATGACCGAAGTGCTGGAAAGCTATGAGCGGCTGCAGAGTCAGTGCGATATCGTGATCGTCGAGGGTGCAGGGTCGCCCGCCGAGATCAATTTGCGCCAGGGCGACATCGCGAACATGGGCTTCGCGCGCGCCGCCGACGTGCCCGTCATACTGATCGGCGATATCGATCGCGGCGGGGTGATCGCGTCGATCGTCGGGACACGCATGGTGATCGAGCCCGAAGACGCGGCAATGATCCGCGGCTTCCTGATCAACAAGTTCCGCGGCGACCCCGCGCTATTCGATGATGGGTATCGCGAGATCGAGCGGCGAAGCGGCTGGGCGGCCCTTGGCGTCATCCCCTGGCTGAGCGCGGCCGCGCGACTGCCGAGCGAGGATGCGGTGATCCTCGAACGCCCAGCCGACCCGCGCGAAGGCCGCAAGCTGATCGCCTGCCCGATCCTGCCGCGCATCTCGAATTTCGACGATCTCGATCCACTGAAGCTCGAGCCGGGGGTCGAGATCGTCATGGTCCCGCCGGGCCGGCCGATTCCAGCGGAGACAGCCGTCATCATACTGCCCGGATCGAAGGCGACGATCGCCGACCTCGCCGCGCTGCGGGCCGAGGGGTGGGACATCGACATCATGGCGCACCATCGCCGTGGCCGCCTGATCGTCGGGCTGTGCGGCGGATATCAGATGCTCGGCCATCGCATCGCCGACCCCTTGGGGATCGAGGGCGCTGCGGGAGACGTCGAAGGGCTCGGCCTGCTCGATGTCGAAACGACCCTTTCTCCCGCGAAGAGGTTGCGCCATGTGGACGGAACGGCGCTGGGGGCGCCGGTCGCAGGCTATGAAATGCACATGGGGGAAACGCGCGGACCCGGCACCGAAAGGCCCTTTGCCTTTCTCGAAGGCGCTGCCCGCGACGGCGCGATCAATGCCGAAGGCAATGTGATCGGCTCCTATCTCCACGGCGTTTTCACCTCACCCGAACTGCGTCGGGCGCTACTCTCTCGAATCGGCGTCGCGGGTGGTGGGCGTGACTATGCGACCGACGTCGATGCCGCGCTCGACGACATTGCGGCCGAGTTTGCGGCACACGCCGATATCGATGCCATGCTGCGGATCGCGGGAGTCGGCGCATGAGCCGGTCGTCGCTGTTCGTTCTCGGCGGCGCGCGGTCGGGCAAGAGTCGTTATGGACAGGGGCGCGCCGAAGCTGCGGGCAACGGTCTCATCTTTGTCGCGACCGCCGAAGCCTTTGACGAGGAGATGCGCGAGCGAATCGCGCGCCACCGGGCCGACCGCGATGCGCGATGGACCACCGTCGAAGCACCGCGCGACCTCCCCGCGGCAATCGATGCGCTGAATGAGAAGGACGCGATCGTCCTCGTCGATTGCCTGACGCTCTGGGTCTCGAATCTGCTGCTCGCCGATGCCGACATCGCGCTCGCCAGCCGCCTATTATGTCAAACAATCAGCCGCTTCGAAGGAACGCTGATCCTTGTCGCCAACGAAGTCGGCCTTGGTATCGTGCCCGACAATGCGCTCGCGCGCGCATTCCGCGACGCAGCGGGACAACTCAACCAGTTAGTCGCGGCGACGGCGGACGAAGTGGTATTGCTCACCGCCGGACTGCCCCTGACACTCAAGCCACGCGGGGGTTAAAGCGCCAATTTCCCCAAATGTGCTGAATCGTGCGTTTACTATCGTCATGAAGCATATCCTCACGCCGCCACGTCAAATCGGGCCGCATGAGAAAGCATGCCCATCTTGTCGTTGGCGAGTCGCGGTGGTTTCCTGTTTCCGCCGTCCTTGCCGCTGCTGCGCTGACACCGTCGGCCGCCCACGCCTCATCGAAGCTGTTGAACGACAAGTCGTTGGCGGACAGCAAGGCGGCGTGTCCTGTCGCCGCGAGCTTTGCGCCGGCCGCGCGGGCGGACATCTCACGCGCCATATTGGGCGGCGCACCGAGCGCGCTCGACCGCATCCGCGCCGACCAGCAGGCCATTGCGGCGCCCGCGGTCACCCCGGCATCGCCGATCACGGCCGGATTGGACGCTTTCCCCGTTCGCCATACGCTCGAACCCGCAAGCCGAACCCCGATCTCCTTTGCGCCTGCACCAAGCTGCGGGACGCCGTCGAGTTTCGCGCCGCTGACCGAAACCGCCGAATATGACCCAAGCGCCGAGCTTGGCACCCGCGCGATCCCGGTCAAGCGCACACGCTTCGACGATCGCTGGGATCATGTGCGCCGCGCGGCGCCCGCCGGACTGATGCAGAGCAAGCTGCGCAGCGCGAACGCCTCGTCGGGACTGGCAGAGCAGGATCTGCTCGCGCGCGTCAACCAGTGGGTCAATCGCGAGATCGCCTATGTGAACGACGACCGCAATTACCGTCAGCGTGATTTCTGGGCGACCGCCGAACAGACGCTCGGGCGCGGCAAGGGCGATTGCGAGGATTTCGCGATCCTGAAGATGCAGATGCTGCGCGCCGCCGGAATCGATGCCGACCGGATGAAGCTGGTGCTGCTCCGCGATCTTGCCGCAAACGCCGATCATGCCTTTCTGCTCGTCCAGACCGATGCCGGAAAGGTCGTGCTCGATAATGTGACCGACCGGCTATACGACGGCAGCCAGTCCAATTCGGTGCGCCCGGTGCTGTCGTTCAGCGAGAACCGACGCTGGGTCCACGCCTATCGCGGCACCCAGTCATCGCCAAATCTCACCGCAATTCCGGCGTCGCAAAAATCCTATACGCTGGCGCTCAACAATCAGCGTTCGGTGAGCGCCGATCCGCTGACCTTCAAGACCGGCTTCAGCAAGTAACTCAGCACCGATTTCTTGCCGGTCACGATTTCGACATCGCATAGCATGCCCGGGGTGATCGGCAGCCGCCGCCCGTTCGAGGTAAGATAGCTGTTCGTCGTTTCGACAACGACGGTGAAATAGGCCTGCCGCTCGACCTCGTCATAGATGCTGTCGGCCGACACGCGCACGACCTTGCCCTTGAGCCCACCATAGATCGAGAAATCATAGGCGGTGACCTTGACGTTCGCAGGGTCGCCGACCTTGATGAAGGCGATATCGCGGGGCGTAACGCGCGTTTCGATCAGCAATTTATCGCCGAGCGGCACGATCTGCATGATCTTTTCGCCCGCATTCACATTGTCGGTGACGACGACGGTGAAGGGATCGGTCAGATTGTTGTTCGCATTGGTGTTGTCGGTCAGCGTGTAGCTGTAACCGATATTGCCGGGCGTCAGGCTGGTGATCGTCAGCTGGCCGAGCGGCGTCGTGATGACCTGACCAACCGCCGTGATGGCGGTGCCGTTGATCGTCAGCGTGTCGAGCCCGTCGCCAGCGTCATAGACGATCGAGCCGGTCGTGGTTTCGCTGTTCGCGGCGCTGTTGCTGCCGGCAGGCTCGTTGCCGCGCGCCGGCAGGCCCGCTTCGTTGACGCTTGCGGTCGCGGCGGCGACCCCCGCCGGCTGGTCGGGGGTGACGATGACGATCGTCGGTTCTTCATCGGGAACGTCGGGCAGCAGCTCGCGTTCTTCGGGCTGCGGAAAGGCAAGCTGCGTGTAGGGCAGCAGGTCGCCCAGCGCATAGGCATCCTGGATCGGGCCTTCGGGGTCGGCGAAATTGCCGCCCGAGCTGCGGACGCCGGCTTCGGGGTTCAATTCGCCGAGATTTTCCAGCAGCTGTGCGACCGTGCTCGCCGGCACGGTATCGCCATCGACGACGATTGCCGGAACATCGACCGCGCCGCCGGGAATGATGAATACCTGTCCGTTCGGCAGCGTGATGACAAGGTCGGTGCCCGATATGGTGATGTCGTCGATCGACGCACCCGCGGGCAACACGATCCGGCCGCTGGCATCGGGAACGAGGATCGCCTGGATCGCCAGCGGCATGGCCGTGGCGGCGGCGGTGACATTCGCTGCGGCGGTCAGAAACTCGCCGCCCGCGACGGCCCGGTTCGACGGCTCGCTCGATGCGCTGTCGCGCTCGGGACCGGTCATTCCATTCCGCGCCGGATTGTCGAAAGCATCCATGTCAATTTCCCTCGAACGCACCTCGCCCTGCCGCAAAAGCGGCACAGCAAAATTGTCACCAATGTCAGTGCGACCCACTGTCCGAGCGACTCGGACCTTCCCCACCCATTAGGAAGCATGGATTCTCGAGACTCCGCAAGCGCGTTAACACATTTTTAGCAATGGCTAATTTGTGCCGAACGGCTGCACATCGAGGTCCAGCTGAAAAAATGAAATACGATGCTTATTCAATGCTATAAAATTGAGCAGAGAAGCTGATCATGGGGTGAGGCAATTCAAGACGCGTCCCAATTCGAACCATAACTTAACGCGGCTCGTCGCAAACATTTGCCGCACATCGTGGCCGATTGGCCCGATTCTTTGCGCCCTGCCAACTTAGCGAAACGCAGCGGGGCACGAGTAAGACGCCCCGCTTGCACCACTGAAAATCGCTTGGGAAAAAATGCAATATTAAAGGTTCTGCGCGATGACTGTTCGCTTGAGGAGGTGTTGGTGAGATCCTTGCTGGCCCATATCGCGGCTCCGGTCGAAACGCCCGATCGTCGGCGGACCGAGCGGCGGACGCTTCGGCTCGATGTCGCCGCGCGTTCCGCGACCGACGAGGCGGCCGTGGTCATCCGCAACCTGTCGCGAACCGGTCTGCTGATCGAGACCGACGCCGCCTTTTCCATCGGTGAGACATTCCTGCTGGTCCTGCCCGAACTGGGTGCCGCGCCAGCGCGCGTCGTCCGCAACGACGGCCGGCTCTTTGGCTGCGAGTTTCTGACGCCCGTCCCGGCGAGCGCGATCAGCGCAGCCCTGCTCCGAGCACCGCATGACGGCGAAGCGGACGATGTCGCCGAGGGCATGCCGGCGGGCGACACCGAGGGACTCTATGCGCGGCGGCCAAGTGCGATCCTGCTTACCGCGTTGACGGCTCTGTTTACCGGCGTGGTCCTTCTTTTCATCTTTGCGTTAGTCTCGCTGAACTTCGCCGACTGAGCCCCGCGCCGTCGTCGGCGCGGGGCTCAGTCGCATCAGAAGCGCACCCGGAACCCGGCGCTACCCTTCAGATTATATCCCGCGCCAAAGTCGGCCATCGCGGTATCGCCCGACACTTCGGTATAGAGGGTGAAGCGATCATCGCCCCAGCTATAGCTGCCGCCCAGCCCCAGTTCGCCCGACAGGCGGTGCTCGCGATGGGCGATCGGCGTGCCCGATACGTCGGAGACCGCACCGTCGAGCCACTCATAGCCGAGGTTCAGGACGGTATAGAGACGCGTGCGGCGCGTATCGCCCGCGCGGCCCTTCCAACTCGCCTGATGATCGATCGCCAGACCCCAGCGGGTCTTCAGGCTTTCGCCCTTCGCGACCGAAACTGCGGCCATTGAAGGATCGGCGAACCGATCGAAATCGACCTTCGCATAGCTCATCTGGACCTGCGGCGTGATGCTGAGGTTGCGGCCGATTGCCGTCTGCTTGCCGAGTTCGAGGCTGAAGGCCTGGCCGTCGCCCTTGTTACCGCGGGCGAGCGATCCGAGGATATTGGATTCCAGATCGCTGTCGAACCAGCTGAGTTTGACCTGACCATCGGCATAAAAGCCCTGCGGCCCATACCAGGTCATCGTCGCACCGACGCCATAGCCCTGCGTGTCGATGGCGCCATTGCCAAAGATCGACGCGACGCTGCTGTCCGCCTTGCCATAATGTGCGGTCAGCCCGCCGACGAGCGCGGCGCCATCGCTGCGTTCTGCCAGCACCGCATCGAGCCCGAGCTGCGCCTGCCACTGGTCGACCTTGCGGTCGGTATCGCTTGTCGAGACGAGCGCGTCGGGACGCTGGCGTTCGGATTCGAACCGGCCCCACAGACCCGCACCGGCGATCGGTGATGCCGCCCATGAGCGGTTGCCGACACGCTGTTGCAGCGTCGGCAGACGATTGAGCGATTGCAGCGCGCCAACATAGGCCTCGTAAACCGGGACGCCCGGCTGATAGAGCGGGCCTTGCGGATTTTCGCCCGCGAGCAGCGCCGAGCGCAGATACCAGTCACCGTCCTGCGGCGTCGAAACGCCATTCTTGTACAAGCGATAGCCATAAGCGCCAACGACCACCGCCTGCTCGCCGTCGAACAGATAGTCGCCATCGAGCGTGAAGGTGCCGTTCGATGCACCCGCAACGTCGACGATCTTGATGCCGTCGACCGTCGGGGCGCCGGCGCCGCCGCGATTGACAACGGTAACCCGCGTATTGCCCGAGGTCGCGCCGTTCACGATCAAGCGATCGGCCTGCGACATATCGCCGCCGAGCGCGGCCTCGATCTCGAGCACGCCGCCGTTGCCGGTATAGTCGCCCGCGACGGTCAGCGAACCGATACCTTCGCCCGGCGCAACGACGCCCGCGTTGACGAGGCTGCCGACGCGGCCCGCGCCTTCGAGGCGGCCCGCGGAGCCGACGGTGACCGCGCCGCCGAGGCTTCCCTGCACGGCGAGCGTGCCGCCGGCAACGGCCGTGCTGCCAGCAAAGCCGCTGTTATCGGCGGTAACGCGCAGCGTGCCCGCGCCATTTTTGGTCAACCCGCCCGTGCCCGAGAAGAGGCCGTTGTATGTGAAGACCGTGCCGGCCGCAGTCGCGATCGCACCGCCGCCTGCCACAACAAAACCGCGCGCACTGGTGAGGTCGGCGCTCGTTTCGAGCGTGCCGCCGTCGAGCGTCACCGCACCGCTAGCCGCGCCGAGATTGGCGTCGCGCGAGATACGAAGCGTGCCGCCGACGATCTGCGTGCCGCCGGTGTAGGCGTTGGCGCCGCCAAGGACGAGCGTTCCCGCGTCGGTCTTGACCAGCCCGGCCGCGCCGGTGAGCGCAGAATTGATCGTCGCGGTGAAACCCGCGCCCGCCGCGCTGCCGTCGCCAACGCGGACCGTCGCCGTGGCATCGGTCAAGGCGATGTCGCCACCGGTGATCACATAATTGTTCGCCGCGAACTGCATGCCCGCGACCGACACGGCGCCAAGGCTGTTGTCGACCGTGACTGTCCCGCCGGTGCCACCGAATATGGCAAAGCCCCCGTCGGTATAGCCAGCGTTTACGGCGCCATCTTCGCCGGTCCAATTGTCATTGCCGAAGCTTGCCTGCCAAACACCGTTTCCGCCGTTGATCGTGCCATTATTCTTGGGTCCGGCTGCGCCGTCCCAGAAATTGAGTGTCAGTCCCGCCGAATTGACGAGATTGACCTGGCCCGCGATCGACGTCTGGACATTGGCGTTGGCGCCCGCCGGCATGGTGCCGAGCGTGATGCCGTTGTTGGTAAGCGTGCCGCCATAGTTGAACATGCGATAGACGCCGACGTCGAATGCGCCGCCCGTCGGAACCCCCACGTTGAGCACGCCGTCGAGGACGAGGTTACCGCCGACGTTGACGAGGTCGTTAAGCGTACCGCCCACCGCGCCGGCCTCACCAAATTCGAAATCGAGCTGCGTCGTCGCCGACAGCGACAGATTGCCGCCGATCGTCAGCGTGCCCGCCGCTCCGGCGCCCGGAGCGAGCACGGCGCCGTTGGCCAGCGTGACGTTGCCACCGACCGTGCCGGTGCCGCCCAGTACAGCGCCGGCGAGGACATTGGTGGCGCCCGTCGCCGCGGCATAGTTGCCGTTGACGAACATCGTGCCGTTCGCGACCGTTGCGCCGCCGTAGGTACCGATGCCGTCCAATACCAGCGTACCGCTGCCGCTCTTGGTAAAGTTGCCAGTGCCCGAAAGCGGACCGGCAAGCGTCAGCGTCGTTCCCGCGCCGGTCTGGAACCCACCGCTGCCGATCAGATCGATGCTACGAGCCAACGAGAGGGTCGCCGTCGTTTGCAACGTGCCGCCGTCGAAGCGAATCGCACCGCCGGCGGCGCCCAGATTGGCGTCGGTGCCGATCTGTAACGTGCCGCCATTGATCGACGTCCCGCCCGCATAACTGTTGCTGCCAGCCAGGACGAGCGTGCCTGCGTCGGTTTTGACCAGCCCGGCCGCGCCCGCGAGTTCGGCGTCGATCGTCGCGACATAGGCAGCACCCGCAGCAGTGCCGTCGCCGACGCGGATCACAGCCTGCGCGCCATCCAGCGTCAACGTGTCGCCGGTGATCAGGTAACCGTCGGTCGCGAATTGCAGGCCCGACGCCGACACCGCGCCAAGGCTGTTGTCGATTGTGACGGTTCCTGCGCTGCCCGAGAAGATGGCAAAGGCGCCATCGTCATAGCCCGCGTTGACCGCGCCGCTGATATCGGACCAATTGTTGTTGCCGCCGCTGTTCTGCCACACGCCGTCACCACCGTTTACCGCATTGTCGAACTTCGGCCCGGCGGCGCCGTCCCAGAAGTTGAGCGTCGCGGCGCCGATGTTGATCAGGTTCACTTCACCCGCAATCGATGTCTGCACCTGCGCATTGGCGCCGGCTGGCAACGTACCGAGGGCCAGACCGTTGTCGGTGAGCGAACCGGCATAATTGGCGATGCGATAAAGGCCTATATCGAAGGCGCCGCCAACGGGCACCGTCACATCGAGCGTGCCGTCGAGCACAAGATCGCCGCCAATGTTGATCACATCATTAAGTGGGCCGCCTACGTCGTTCGCGCGGCCGAATTCGAAGCCGAGCGTCGCGCCCGCCGCGAGTGCGAGATTGCCGTTGATCGTGAGCGTGCCGGGCGCATTCGCGCCCGGGGCGAGCGTCGCGCCGGTGTCGACGAACACATTGCCGCCGATGATGCCCGATCCGCCCAGTGTCGCGCCTGCGCCCACGTTGGTTGCGCCCGTCGCGGCCGATTGGTCTCCATTCACGAGCAGGGTGCCCGCACTGACGCTCGTCGTCCCGGTATAGCTGTTGCTGCCGGTCAGGATCGTGGTGCCCGCGCCGTTCTGGTCGACCGAACCGCTGCCCGAAATCACGCCCGCGAAGGTCTGTGTGTCAGTACGGCTGAAGACGAACAGGCCATTGTTGACCACATCACCGGTGATCGAGCCCGAGGTGCCGCCGTCGCCGACTTGCAGCGTGCCGGCCGATATCGTCGTACCACCCGTGAAAAGATGGTCGCCGGTGAGGATCGTCCTTCCCGAACCCATCTGTTCGAGTGAACCGCCGCCGGTGATCAGGCCGGCAAAGACCCTGTCGTCCGACCGGTTGAACGCGAGAATGCCGTCGTTGACGATATCGCCCACGATCGCGCCACTCGTCCCGCCGCCACCGATCTCCAGCCGTCCGGCAAGGATCGACGTGCCGCCGGCATAATCATTGTCCACTGTCAGGGCGAGCGTGCCCGCGCCGTCCTTCGTCAGGTCGCCTGCGCCAGAGATCATACCCGCAAGCGTCAGGCCGGCGTCGGTCAGGAAGGTTCCGCTGCCGACGAGGTCGACCGCACGGCCCGACACGACATCGGCAGTCGTGTGCAGCGTACCGCCGCCGAATGCCAATCCCCCCGCCGTGTCACCAAGATTGGCGTCGGACGCAATTCGGAGTGTGCCGCCATTGATCGCCGTGCCGCCAGCATAGCTGTTGGTTCCCGACAGGACGAGCGTCCCCGCGTCGGTCTTGACCAGCATCGCCGTCCCGGTCAGGTCGGCGCCGATCGTCGCGGTATAGCCCGCACCCGCGGCACTGCTGTCGCCGACCTGGACGATCGCCTGCGCGCCGGTCAGCGTTAGTGCGTCCCCCGTCAGCACATAGCCGTCGGCTGCGAACTGCATGCCCGACGCCAGAACATTGCCGCCGCTGTTGTCGATCGTCACGGTGCCCGGTGCCGCCGCGAAGATCGCGAAGCTGTCCTGCGCATAATCGGCGTTGATCGTACCGTTGGCGTCGGTCCAATTGTTCGAGCCACCGGCGATGCGCCACACGCCGTCACCGCCGTCGAGCGTACCGTCATGCTTCGGCCCGGCCGCACCGTCCCAGAAGCTGAGCGTCAAGCCTTGCGAATTGACGAGGTTCACCTGTCCCGCGATCCCGGTCTGGACCGAAACGCCCGCAGCGCCGCCGGGGATCGTCCCCAGCGCCAGTCCGTTGTCGGTCAGCGCGCCGCCATAGTTGAAGACGCGGTAGATGCCGGGTCCGAAGGTGCCGCCCGCCGATGTCGAAACATTGATCGTCCCGTCGAGGATCAGGTCGCCGCCGACATTGACCAGATCGTTGAGCGCGCCGCCCGCGACATTCGCCTGTCCGAACTCATAGTCGAGGATCGAACCGCCCGCGAGCGACAGGTTTCCGTTGATGGTCAGGGTTCCGGCGCTTTGGCCCGGCGCAAGGATCGCCCCGCCCTGCATGACGACATCGCCGCCGATCGTGCCGGTCCCGCCAAGCGTCGCGCTCGAAAAGACCGTTGTGAGGCCGGTCGCGGCCGACTGGTCGCCGTTGACGAACAGGGTGCCCGCGTTGACGAGCGTCGCCCCCGCATAGCTGTTCCCGCCAGTCAGCGTCAGGGCGCCAAGGCCGTCCTTGGTCAGCCCGCCCGCGCCGGTGAAGCGCGGAGCGACGCCGATGTCGTGGCCGTCGGTGTCGATGATTCCGCCGTTTGCGCCGAGCGTGATGTCGTTCGCGCCGAAATCGACGAAAAATGCGGCTTCATCCTGCGTCGCGCGCAGCACGCCGCCATCGAGCGAGAAGTCGACGGTGCCAAGCCCGCCGCCGATCTGGCTGGTTTCGACGATGCCGCGGTTGCCCGCGGCACCGGTGACGGCGACGGTCCCGCTCGCGCCGGCCGCGAGGCCGAGTGCGAAGCCGCCTTCGGCGCGGACGAGCCCGCCATTCTCGACCAAAAGCGAACCGGTGCCGTCATTGCCGACGGTCATCGAGAAATCGGTGACCAGCCAGTTCGAGCCGGCCCCGGTCACCACGGCACTACCGACGGCATTGGCGCCGATATAGCCCTGGTTGCTCGATACGCTCGCACCGTTTTCGATGCGTAGCGAGCCGGCGCCGAAGCTGCCGATATTCAGTTGCTGGCTGTTGACCCAAGAAGTACCCGTACCGGAGACGACCGCGTCGCCCTGCGCTGAGCCGCCGACGATGCCGTCATTGCTTGTAACGCTGGCGCCACCTTCGATGCGCAGCGTTCCGGTGCCGAACAGGCCGACGTTGATCCGCCCGCTGTTGTCCCACGACGAGCCCGCGCCGCTGACAAGCACCTCGCCCAAGCTGTCGCTGTTGCCACCGACCTGGCCCCCGACGCTAACGACCTTGCCGCCGTCGGTGATGTTCAACGTCCCGTTGCCGTCGTAACCGACAAACAGGTCGGCATTGTTCATCCAGGTCGAGGCGACGCCATTGGTACCGACGCCCGAGACGTTGACGATGCCTTGCGCACCGGCATTCGACCCGATCCAGCCCGACTGGTTGCTGACCTGGCCGCCGGCGGTGATGTTCAGCGTACCGCTACCGAACTCGCCGATGACGATGTCGCTCGCCCCGGTCCATGTCGAGGCATTGCCGCTCGCACCCTGTCCCGAAACCGTGACCGTGCCCTGACCGCTTATATCATCGCCGATATAAGCGATGTCAGCGACCGTCACGATGCCGCCGTCGAGGATGTTGAGTGTGCCGGTGCCGAGGCGGCCAACGCGGAGGATACCCGTGTTGGTCCATGTCGAAGCATTGCCGCCCGCGTCCGTCCCGGTGACGGTGACGATGCCCTGCTCACCGCCATCGCGGCCGATCATGCCCTCCGCGTTGGTCAGCGTGCCGCCATTTGCGAGCCGCAACTCGCCGCCGCGCACATTGGTCTCGCCGACGAAACTGCTGGTGCCGGTCAGCACCAGCGTGCCGAGATCGCTTTTGATGACATCGCCGATGCCCGAGAGGTTCGTCGCGATCGTCGCGATATAGGACGCGCCGCCGATCGAACCATCGCCGACGCGAATGACCGATTCCGGCGCAACGAGCGCGATGTCGTCGCCCGCGATGATATAGCCATCGCTGGCGAACTGCATGCCCGAAGCCGCGACAGCGCCGAGCGAGCCATCGACGGTCACCGTGCCGCCGACGCCCGAGAAGACCGCGAAGGCATCGTCGGTGAAGGGCGCGTTCGCCGAACCGTCATATTCGGTCCAGTTGTCGTTGCCGCCGCTGGCCTGCCACAAACCGTCGCCGCCGGTGATTACGCCGTCATTCTTGCCGCCGTTGACGCCGTCCCAGAAACGCATGGTGAGGCCAGTCGTGTTGACCAGATTGACCTGGTTCGCGACCGAGGTCTGGACGAAATAGCCCGAATCGGCGGTCAGACCGTTGTCGGTCAGCGACCCGCCATAGTTGATGATGCGATAGAGGCCCGGATCGAAGCTGCCGCCCGGGGGCACGGCAACATTGAGCGTGCCGTCGAGCGTCAGGTCGCCGCCGACCTCGATCAGGTCGTTGAGCGCGCCGCCGACGACGTTCGCCTGACCGAAATCGACGTTGAGTGTCGCAGCCGAAGCAAGGCTCAGGTTGCCGGCGATCGTCAGCCGTCCTGGAATCCCGCCGATATCACCCGGATTGAGGTTGCCGTCGAGGATCGCGACATTACCACCAATCGTCCCGGTACCGCCGAGCGTGCCGCCCGTTGCCACATTGATCAGGCTCGCCGCGCCGCCAAGCGTGCCGTCGACCAGCAGCGTGCCGCCCGCGACCGACGTCGTGCCGGTAAAGACCGAGCTGTCGCCGGTCAGGCGGGTGGTGCCCGCCGCATGGTTGATACTACCCGCGCCTGAGATGGCGTTGGAGAAACCATAGTCGGTGCCGGTGTGATTGAAGTTCAGTTCGCCCGTGCCGGGTCCGAAGGCGATCGCGCCGGTGAGGAAGCCCGCGGCCGCCGCAGCGTCGCCCGCAACCCCGCCGATGTTGAGACTGCCCGCCGCCCCAGCGCTGTTCGCGAGAATCAATGTCCCACCCACATCGACCCGCCCGCCGTCGGTTAGCGTCAGCACACCCGTGCCGTTCCCGCTGCCGATGACCAGATCGCCCGTCGTGGCGAAACGGGAAGTTGCTCCCGACACGGACAGGCTTGCCGCTTGCGGTGCCGCCCCGAAGGTCGCCGACGTAAAGCTGGCCGCGCCGCCCTGATCGACACTGAAATTGCCCGCGGTCATCAGCAGCGAACTGCCGCTCGTCCAATTGGAACCGGTGCCGGTGATCGTGACTGCAATGGGGTTGGTATTGCTGGTCGTCAAACCGATCTGGCTCGCACCCGCGGTTCGCAGCATGCCGCCGGCGCTGATCGTCGTACTGAACGGCGCGTTGAAGCTGGCGCTCCCCTGAACCCCGCCTGCAAGATCGGCCAGCGAGTTCGCGCCATCGACGTTGAACTGAACGGCGGCAGTCAGAGCTCTGAGGTTGAGATCGCCGGTCGTGGTCCGGAGCGTGCCGCCGTTCGTAACCAGCACGATGGTCGAGCCGTTGCCCGCTATATTCCCGCCAATCGCTGCAGTGCTGAACTCCGATCCCGCACCGTCGACGCTCAGCGTCGAGCGACCCATCGTTGTCGAGCCGCCCGAAGCGACCTTTGCACCGCCGGCGATACGAAGCTCGCCGCCCACACCATTGACCCTCGTCCCACCGCCATAGTTGCTGTTGCCAGTCAGCGTCGTCACGCCTGTACCGACGATGTCGAGGAAGCCGGTGCCGGTGATCGCCCCCGCATAGGTGTAGGCATCCGCACGGCCGAAGCGCAGCGTCCCGTTATTGACCACGTCGCCCACGATCGAGGCGGTGGTGTTGCCGCTGAAGCTGCCGATGAAGAGTATGCCGTCCTGAATCGTCGTGCCGCCGGTGTAGCTGTTCGCTTGCCCAAGCTGGAGCGTACCCGCGCCAAGCTTGGTCAGTCCGCCACTGCCCGTCACTCCATTGGAAAGGATGGCGGTCGTCGTGGGATTGGTGACCTCGATCGCGCCGCCGGCTGCGCCCAGATCGAACGCGCGCGCGCTGGAGAAGGTGAGGTCGGTCAGCCGCAACGTGCCGCCATCGAGCGTGACCCCGCCGGTGCCCAAGAAGCTGTCTGCGCCCACCGAAAGCACGCCGCCGTTGATCAGCGTGCCGCCGGTGTAGCTGTTTGCCGCGGCCAGCACCAACGTACCGGCGTCGGTCTTGACCAGTTGCGACGCACCGCTGAGGTTGGCGGCGATCGTCGCGGTAAAGTCTGCGCCCGCCGCGGTGCCGTCGCCCACGCGGATCAGCGATTGCGGGCCTACAAGCGTCAGCGGCGCGCCGTTGATCGTATAGCCGTCGGTCGCGAACTGCATGCCCGTCGCGGTGACCGCGCCGCCGCCGTTATCGACCGTGACCGTGCCCGGAGCGCCCGCGAAAATGGCATAAGTGCCATCGGCATAAGCGGCGTTGATGCTGCCGTCCGCGCCCGTCCAGTTATTGTCGACGCCGCCGAGGTGCCAACTGCCGTTGCCGCCGTCGATCGCATTGTTGAACTTGGGGCCCCCGGTGCCGTCCCAGAAGCTGAGCGCCAAGCCATCGCTGTTGATCAGATTGACCTGACCCGCGACCGAGGTCTGGACGGTGACATTGCTGCCCGCAGGCATCGAACCCAGCGTCAGCCCGTTGTCGGTGAACGTGCCGCCATAGTTGAACACGCGATAAAGGCCGCCGCCGAAATTGCCCCCGGGCGACACACTGACGTTGATCGTGCCGTCGAGTGTCAGATTGCCGCCGACGTTGACGAGGTCGTTGAGCGGGCCGCCCGCAACATCGGCCTGCCCGAATTCGAAGTTGAGCACCGAACCGCCTGCAAGCGACAGGTCGCCATTGATATTGAGTGTGCCGGGGCTGTTGCCCGGCGCAAGGATGCCGCCGTTCAGCACATTGACGTTGCCGCCGATCGTCCCACTGCCCGCCAGCGTCGCCCCCGACGCCACGGTCACAAGACCCGTCGCCGCCGACTGGTTGCCGTTGATACGCAGCGTACCGGCGTTCACATCGGTCGCGCCGGCATAGCTGTTGTTGCCGCCGAGCGTCAGAATGCCGGCGCCCGACTTCGTGAGGCCGCCCGCGCCCGAGATCAGTCCGTTCAACGCAAAGGTCGTTCCGGCGTCGGTGAGGATTGTTCCGGTACCGGTCAGGACACCGTTTCGTGCGCTTGCGAAGGATGCGGTGGTGCGCAGCGTGCCGTTCGAGAAGGCGAGGCCGCCCACCGCTGCGCCGAGATTGGCATCGGCCGACACCTGCAGAGTGCCGCCGAGGATCGATGTCCCGCCAACGTAGCTGTTGATACCCGACAGAACCGTCGTACCGCTGCCGATCTGCCGCACGACACCGCTGCCGGATATCGTCCCGGCAAAGTTGACGAGGTCGGAGCGGTTGAACACGAATGCGCCATTGTCGACGACGTCGCCGACGATGCTGCCCGTCGTCCCGCCATTGCCGAGTTGGAGCGTACCCGCATCGATCGTCGTGCCGCCGGTGTAGCTATTGGTGCCGGTGAGGACGGTCGTCCCCGTCCCCGCCTGACGCAGCGAGCCGGTGCCGACGATGTGTCCACCATAGGCGAGCAGATCGCTGCGATTGAAACCGAGCGTGCCGAAATTGTTCACGAGCGCGCTGGCGATCGAACCGGTCGTGCCGCCGCCGCCGACGAACAGCGTGCCGCCGTTGATGTTGGTCGAGCCGGTGTAGCTGTGGTTGCCGGTCAACACCCATGTGCCGCTGTCGTTCTTGGCCAGCGTCGTGACGCCCGTGCCGGCATTGCCGATCGACCCCGCGAGCGTGTTGTTGCCGCCATTGGTGCCGCCGAGCGCGATCGTCCGCGCCTGGTTGTTGCTCGCCAGCGTTACCGGCCCGGTGTCGGTGAAGACGATCGCGCCGGTGCCCGACGATTCGATGAAGGTCACGCCTGCCGACAGGGTGAACAGCCGGTTGGTCGTGTCGCCCGCGCCGGTATAACGCAGCGTCGATCCGTTACCGATCACAAGGTTCGCCGCGGCGCTGGAGGAAGCCCCGATGCTGCTGGCGAGTCCGCCGTTGGAAAGCTTGTCGACGCCGAGCACGCCGCCGCTGATCGTGGTGATGCCGGTATAGGTGCTGCCCGGATTCGTCAGAATCCACGTGCCGGCGTCGGTCTTGGTCAGGCGTGTTACGCCGCTGCCATTGTTCGTGATCTGCGCGGCAAGGATATTGTTCGCCGTACTTGTGCCACCCAGTGTCAGCGTCTGCGCGGTGTTCGCGCTGGCGAAGGTCAGCGGCCCGGCGTGGGTGAAGGCGATCGCGCCGGTACCGGACGCATCGAGCTTGCTCGCCGTCGAGGCGCCAAGGGTGAACTGGCGGTTCGTGCTTCCGCCGGACCCGACATATTGCAGCGTACCGCCGCTCAGCACGAGGTTGTTCGCCGCCGATGACGACGAACCGATCGAGCTGTTCGCACCCCCATCGTCGAGACAGGCTACCGCGAGAATGCCCTGATTGATGACGGTCGAGCCGCTATAGCTGCTCGAACAGTTCGACAGTTGCTGATAGCCGCCCCCGGTCTTGACCAAGCCGCCGCTGCCCGAAATGGCGCCGCCGAAAATGACCCCCGTGCTGCCGCCGTTGGTGATGGTCAGCGTCGCGTCGCCCAACGCGACCGCGCCGCCCTGCAAGCCGCCCGTCGTGAACAAAAAGGCGACGCTATTATCATATCCGTCGAGGTCGAGGGTCGTGCCCGGCGCATTTTCGAACTGAATCCCGCCGCTGCCGAGCGCGGTAGTCGATCCGGCGCGGAGCGTCCCGCCATAGATTCGCACCGACCCGGTCGAACTGTTGTTGCCGGACAGGAGAAGCGTGCCGGCCCCCGATTTCTGAAGCTGGCCGCCGCCGGTGATGTTACCCGAAAATTCGAGCACGGTGCCGGCATTGACGATGTTGAGCCCGCCGTTTCCGTTCAAGGCGAAACCGCGATCGGTCGAAGCGCTGGCGCCGGTATAGGCCAGCGACCCCGTCGCGAAAACGAGGTTCGATGCCGCCGCCGTCGACGCGCCGATACCGCTCGCCTGCCCGCCGTTTGCGATGCAATCGATCGCGACATTGCCGCCGATCGTCGTCACGCCGGTGTAGTCGTTATTGCAGCCGCTGAACGTCTGAGTGAAGCTGCCGATGCGCGTATAGCCGCCGGTGCCAGAAATGCGGCCCGTGAAAACGCCGCTGCCGCTGCCCGTGGTCAGCGTGCGTCCGCCAAGATCGATCTGCCCGCCGCCGATGACGGCGGCAAAGCCAAGATCGAAGCCCCCGAGATCCAGCGTTCCGCCGCTGTTGACGGTCATGTTGCGGCCGCCCGGACCAAATGCGCGCGCCGATCCGGCGCGCAGGACGCCGCCGTTCACGATCGTGTCGCCGGTGTAGCTGTTGGTGCCGCTGAGGATGAGCGTGCCCGCGCCGTCCTTGAACAACGTCCCTGCGCCCGCGGCGACGCCGCCGATCGTCAGCGTTGTCGCCGCGTTGGCGACGTCGATACCGCCCTGCCCGGCCGCGAGCGTAAAGCCGCGGTCGATGGCGACCGTGCCGCCAGTATATTGCAGCTTCGCCCCGTTGCTGATGACGAGGTTTGCCGAATCGCTGCTTGCTGCGCCGATGCCACTTGCGATGCCACCGTCGGAAAGCGTGTTCACCGAAAGCGTGCTGTTGCCGGCCGACGTCTGGGTAATCGTGGTGACGCCGACATAATCATTGGCGGCATTCGACAGGACCAGCGTGCCCCAGCCGGTCTTGGTCAGTCCCGCGTCGTCGGGACTTGTGACCAGCCCCGAAAACTCGACCGTACGCCCGGTCTCGACCTGGATCGCGCGCTCGGCGCCACCGTTGACGAGCGTGATGCCGCGATCGGTGACCGCGTCGACGCCGCCGGTATAAGCCAGCGTGCCGCTTTCGAGGACGAGATTTGCCGCGTCGGCGCTCGACGCGCCGATGCCGCTCGCGATACCCCCATTGGCCAGTTGCGCGACCTCGAGGCGGCCGCCGCTCAGCGTCGTGCCGCCCGTATAGCTGTTGGCCGCACTCAGCCGGACGGTGCCACCGCCGCTCTTGGCAAAGCTTGTTGCACCGCCATTGTCGACGATCGTCGAGGCGATGGTCAGCGCGCCCGTGCCATTATGCTGAACGCCGAGCGTCCCGCCGCCGGCGCTGCCGGTCAGAGAGCCACCGGTAATGAGCTGATTGGTCGCCGCGGTGCTCGGCGCGACGATGATCGTGCCGTCGATGCCCAGCCTGTTGCCGGCGCCGATCGTCACCGTCGATCCCGATGCGGCAGTGTAGCGCAGGCCGCCGAGTTGGACATCTCCGGTCACGGTGCCAAAGAAGGGTGAGTTCGCGGCGCCCGCAGTATCGCTGATGATATCGCCATCCGCCCAGGTGCCGGCATCGTCCTTCGCCGTGTAATCGCTGGCATCAAAGGCGAGGATGCCGCCGCCGACGACCTTCGCATAATCCGATCCGTTGATCGTCGCCCAGCCGCCGAGCACGCCGTCGGCATTGCTCGTCGTAATCGCGCCGCCCGTCGGCAGCACGAAATTGACCAGACCGCCCGCCCGGACGATCGCGCCGAGATTGAGGTTCACGATACCGCCCGCACCACTGACCGCGCGGACGGTGTTGCTGCCCGCGCTGACTGTCAGGCCGTTGAAACTCTGATTGTTGGTCTCGCCCGCCGCACCGACCACCTCGAGCGTACCGCCCGTCAGGACGAGCGCCGAGGATGCCGACACGATGTTGTTGACCGGGCCGCCCGCGCCCGAGAAATCGAGCCCGAGCCGACCGCCGCCGACGGTCGTCGCGCCGGTGTAGCTGTTCGCGCCCGTCAGGGTCAGCGAGCCTGCCCCCGTTTTCCTGAGCCCGCCGCTGCCGATGATGCTGCCGCCAAAGACCTGCGCCGTCTTGGCATCGACCGTCAGCGTCTGCGCGCCGAGCGAAACCGTTCCGCCACTTCCCGTAAGCGACGGCGCGACGAGGTCGAATCCGCCCAAGTCGAGCGTACCGCCGTTGACGATGAAACCGGTCGCGGCACCGAATGCCCCCGCGATGCCCGCGCGCAATGTCCCGCCGTTCACGGTCACGGTGCCCCGCTGGACATTGGCGCCGCCCAGCACCCATGTGCCCGCGCCATCCGCAACGAGATTGCCGTTGCCCGACATGACGCCGGAGAAGATGTTGGTGCCCGCAAAACTACCGCCGAGCGTCAGCGTGTCGGGGTTGGGGCTCGCCGCGTTGAAGACAAGCGCGCCCGACAGGTTCAGTGCGCCGCTGCCGTTGTTTTGAATTGCATTGGCGGGACCATTGACGAGCCATTCGCGATTGCTGGCATCGCCGGCGCCGCCATAGCTGAGCGTCCCGCTGATGAGACTGATGGTCGTGCCCGCGCCGAGCGAACTCTCGCTGCCAATATCAGCGAGCTTGCCGACGCGGATTTCGCCTGCGAGCGCCGCCACGCCAGTGAAGGTGTTTGCGTTACCCAGCTGAACATGGCGCCCGGCCGAGGCGTTGAAAGCATAATTGCCACCGCTCAATATTCCTAGCAGACGGAAATCTGCGTTCTCTGCGTAAAATCCGCCACCCGCCGAAATATCGATGTCGCCCGTGATTTCGAGCGTTCCCGTGCCCTGATTGCGGACGAGCCCCGCATCGCCGTTGATATCCCAGTTGCGGTTCGAGCTGTCGCCGTCGCCGAGATAGATGATGCTGTCACTATACTGGCTGGACTGGTTGAAGATGATCGTTCCGTCGGCGACCGTCACCGGCGCGCCGAGCGAACTCGCTTCACCTAGATTGCCGATCGAGGTGAATCGGGTCGAACATGTACCATTGCAGCCCTGAAAAACGGTGCGGCCCGTATAATCGCTGAGATTGTTGCTCATCGTGATGCCGCTGGCGGCAAGCTGAACCGAACCATTGCCCCGGATGCGGGCGGCGCCCGATCCGGTTCCCTCAAGGATCAAATTGCCGCCGTTGCCGATCGTCACGATCCGCGACGTGCTCGCACCGGCAATCGACAATCGGACATTCGAGGCGGCCGCGGTGAAAATGCCGTTGCCCGACGCGCCCAGCGCGCTGTCAGCCCCCGCATAAAGGCTGCCGGCATTTATATTGATATCGCCCGTGAAGCTGTTCGCGCCGTTCAGGACCAGCGCGCCATTGCCGGCCTTTATCAGACCGTTCGCCCCGGCGAGAACCGAATCGATCGTACTGATCCCCGTCGCGGTCGTGATCGTCGAGCCCGACGTCCCCAAGGTGATCGTGCCACCGCTCAGGACATAGCCCGCTGAACTGAAGGTAATATTGCCGATCGTCACCGGCGCGCCCACGGTCACGGTGCCCGCCGTGCCGCCGAACACCGCATTGTCGAGATCGCCATTGTTCCAGGGCTCAACGAAGGGGCCGCTGACCCCGTCGCCATTGGGGCTCCAGTTGAGGTTCGCGAGGTTCCATGTCCCGGTGCCACCCGCACCCACAGCGGTTCCATTGGCGTCCCAGTACCGGTCTTCGGCATGCGCAGCGATCGGCGCGCACGCGAGTACGGCCGCAAGCGAAGCGCCGCAGAGAAGGCGCCGCGAACGCACTTTCGCGTTCCGATCGTCGCGGCGGAGCATCCTCTTATCGGTCATGGCATATCCTCGAACGCAAAAAACCCGCCGGGAGAGGCGAGGGGGACAATGGGCTGGCTGATTATTTGACGGCGACAGGGCGCAATTTTGAAATAGGAGCGCCGGGCGGGACGCCCCGACCGGGTATAGCGCGAGAAAACACGCGACCTCTGCTCATTCGACGACCCCCTGGCTCCGGCGCAGCCGCAAGAGAGCGGGCGGCACCGTTTCGATTGTCATGCGCCCCCTGAAGGCCGCCCAATCTGCCCAACCACACTGCCTCCGCCGCCGAAGCGGGTCATCGCGGAAAACAGCGCCAGATCGCCCCATCGGAACACCCGACAGAGAACAGCTGCGGGCTACAAAATAATGGTTTTCAATTAATTACCGACTCACCGTAAATCAGCGTATGTTACGGTATCCGCATCAAAGACTGAGGCCGGTGTCACGTCGTCAAATGCGTTGTGAAAAAGACGGCCGAAGTTGCCGGGACGTCATCGGCGGCCGTGCACGAACCTCACGCCTGCGTTGGCGAGCGAAAGCCGGTTCCATATAAGTTTTCGGCAAGATGGAGCGGGTGAAGGGAATCGAACCCTCGTCACTTGCTTGGGAAGCAAAAGCTCTACCATTGAGCTACACCCGCACTCGGCAACGGCCGATAGGCGGCCTTTGCCGCTATCCGCGCTGCGGGTCAATCCTTGCCGACGGTGAAAGTTCAGCGCGCCGTTTCGCAGATCGTTTCCATCGCGACGAAGGTCGAGGTGCTTGCGACATGCGGCAGACTCGAAATCTTTTCGCCCAAGACGATGCGATAGCGACGGATGTCGGGTGTGCGAACCTTGAGCAGATAATCGAAGCTGCTCGCGATCATGTGGCACTCCTCGACTTCGGGAATCTGCCGGACTGCGGTGTTGAACTGTTTGAGCGCCTCCTCGCGCGTGTCCGACAGCTTCACCTCGGTAAACGCGACATGGTCGAGCCCGACCTTGGCGGGATCGACGATCGCGCGAAAGCCCACGATCAGCCCGCTGTCGACAAGTCGCCTCACGCGCTGCTGGCACGGTGTTTTCGACAGCCCGACCTGTAACGCGAGTTCGGTAAAGGTGATCCGCCCATCGCGGCCCAGAATCGCGAGGATCTTGCGGTCGAATTCATCCAGTTCGACTGTGGAAGAGGAATTTTTCATTCATATCGACTAGGATTGATCGCAAACTTGGTCAATTCATATATCAATCGCGCCAAAACAAGTCGGATCGACTTGCGCCAATATGATATCAGGCGCCATGACCCAAAGCCCCGACCGCGCGCCCATCCGCGCCCTCGCCCGCCGCAGCGAATCCGACATTGTCGCCGAGCTGCGTAGCGCTCTTGCCACCTCTTCGGCCAGCGTCGACGCCGTGACGCGGCGCGGGCTCGAACTGATTCGCAAGGCTAAGGCCGAGGGTGAGCGCGAGACGCTCGTCGCGCAACTGATGAACCGCTATCGTCTCTCGACCGAGGAAGGCGTCGTTCTGATGTGCCTCGCCGAGGCGCTGTTGCGCGTGCCGGACAATGCGACCGCCAATGCGCTGATCCGCGACAAGATCGCCGGACGCCACTGGAAGGACGGTGAGGATGAGGACAGCCCGCTGATCGTCGCGCTGTCGTCGCGCGGCCTTTCGCTCGGCTCGGCGACGCTGATGCTCGACGCGATGGGCAGCCGGGCTAACCCGCTGACCTTGCTCAAGTCGATGGTCCGCCGCTCGGGCGAGCCGGTGATTCGCCAGGCGGCGCTCGCTGCGATGAAGATGCTGGGCCAGCAATTCGTGATGGGCGAGACGATCGACGCTGCGGTCAAGCGCGCCGACAAGGAGAAGTCCGAACTTGCGAGCTTTGACATGCTCGGCGAAGCCGCGCGCACCGCCGAGGACGCGCAGCGCTATTATGAAAGTTATGCCAATGCCATCGCGCGCATCGGCAAGGCCGCGAAGCCGGGCGACCCGCACGCCAATCACGGCATTTCGATCAAGCTGTCGGCGCTTCACCCGCGCTATGAATATCTGCAGGCCGCGCGCGTTCGCGACGAGCTGATCCCGAATGTCATCGAACTCGCCAAGGCGGCGCGCGCGGTGAACATCCCGCTGATGATCGACGCCGAGGAAAGCGATCGGCTCGAGCCGCATATGGACGTGTTCGCCGCGTTGATCGACGCGGGCATCGCCGACAACTGGACCGGGCTCGGCATCGTGATCCAGGCGTATCAGAAGCGCGCGCCGGCGGTGATCGACTGGCTCGCGAACCGCGCGCGGGGGCGCGGGGTCAAGCTTTCGATGCGGCTCGTGAAGGGCGCCTATTGGGATACCGAGATCAAGCGCGCGCAGACGATGGGGCTCGGCGACTTTCCGGTGTTCACGGCAAAGCTCCACACCGATCTCAACTATATGCGCTGCGCCCAGCTGCTGCGCGATTGCCAGGATTGCATCTATCCGGCGTTCGCGAGTCATAATGCGATGACGCTCGCCTTTGTGTCCGAACTGTTCGCGGGCGCCGATTACGAGTTGCAACGGCTACATGGCATGGGCGAGGGCGCGCATGACGCGCTCGTTGCGCTGTTCCCGCCACCGCGCCCAGTGCGCGTCTATGCACCCGTCGGCACGCACCGCGACCTGCTCGCCTATCTCGTCCGCCGCCTGCTCGAAAATGGCGCGAACTCCAGCTTCGTGCATCAATTCTCCGACCCTGGCGTCACCGCCGAGCAGCTTGCGGTCGATCCGCGCAGCGTCGCGAGCGCCGCACCGTCGAATATCGCGACGGGCCTCGGACTCTTTAACCCCGTCCGGCGCAATTCGCGCGGCTATGATCTTGGCGAGCCGGGCGTGCCCGAAGCGCTCGTTTCGGCGATCGGCGCCGCGCGGCGGAGCGATCTTGTCGCGGCGCCGATCGTCGGCGGTGTTCCGCGACAGGGCAAGGTCGAGGCGGTACGCAATCCCGCAACCGGCGCCGTCGTCGGGCAGGTGATCGAGGCCGATGCCGCCACCGTTGCCGATGCCGTCGCGGCTGCCCGCAAAGCACAAGGCGACTGGAGCCTCGCTGGCGGCGCCTTCCGCGCCGAGCGGCTCGAACGCGCTGCCGACCTGCTCGAGGAGCATGACGCGCTTTTCCTCGGCCTCGCGATCGACGAGGCGGGAAAGACGCTGGTCGATGCGGTTGCCGAGGTGCGCGAAGCGGTCGATTTCCTGCGCTATTATGCGGCGCAGGCGCGTGCCGATTTCACCTATCCGGTGGCGCTCCCCGGCCCGACAGGCGAACGCAACGAGTTGATGCTTGAGGGCAAGGGCGTGTTCGTGTGCATCAGCCCGTGGAACTTCCCGCTCGCCATCTTCCTCGGACAGGTGTCGGCGGCGCTCGCCGCAGGCAACAGCGTCCTCGCAAAACCCGCCGAACAGACCCCGCTCATCGCGCACGCGGCGGTCGAACTGCTGCTCGAAGCTGGCATTCCCGGCGATGTGTTGCATTACCTCCCCGGCCGCGGCGAGACCGTCGGCGCGGCGCTGACGAGCAACAATGACATCATCGGCGTCGCCTTCACCGGTTCGACCGAGGTCGCGCGGATGATCAACCGCAGCCTCGCCGGGCGCGACGGCCCGATCGCGACCTTGATCGCCGAAACGGGCGGCGCGAACGCGATGATCGTCGATTCGACCGCGCTGCCCGAACAGGTTGCGCGCGACGCTGTCGCCTCGGCTTTCCAGTCGGCGGGCCAGCGCTGTTCGGCGCTGCGCCTGCTGTGCGTGCAGGAAGATGTCGCCGACACGATGATCGAGATGGTCGCGGGCGCGATGGCCGAACTCAATGTCGGCGATCCTTCGATCCTCGCGACCGACGTGGGCCCGATCATCGACGACGAGGCGCAGGCGAACATCGCCGCCTATGTCGCCGAGGCGCGCGCCGCGGGCCGCGTAATTGCCGAGGCGGGCCGCACGAACTTGCCCGCCGCTGGCCATTTCGTTCCCCCGGTGGCGATCCGGCTCGATCATGTCACCGATCTGAAGCGCGAGATTTTCGGCCCCGTGCTTCACGTCGCGACATGGAAGGGCGGCGAACTCGATGCACTCATCGATGCGATCAACGCCTCGGGCTATGGCCTCACGCTCGGCGTCCACACGCGCATCGACGGCGTTGCCGCGCATATCGCGGCGCGCGCGCAAGTCGGCAACGTCTATGTCAACCGCAACCAGATCGGCGCGATCGTCGGCTCGCAGCCGTTCGGCGGTCGCGGCCTGTCGGGCACCGGCCCCAAGGCTGGCGGTCCGCACTACCTGCATCGTTTTGCCGAGGAGAAGTCGATTTCGACCGACATCACCGCGGCGGGGGGCAATGCGGCGCTGATGGCAAGCTGAGGCAGTTTTTCTGATGGACCGCGAGGCCTGATACAGAGTGGACGGCTGTCCCAGGCGATACGTCCGAAAGCGTCACGCGGCTTTTACCGCGGCGACCTTATGTTCTGGTTGCCCCCCGCAGTGGGGGCAACCTATATTTTGCCATGCGATGTGCAACTGTTTTTAGCGGTTTTTAGCTCATCTACCCGTTCAAAATCACGCCCCCGGCACACCCAGTAGCTGCGCCTGTGCCTTCAATCGCGCTGCCGCCGCCGGATTGGCGGCGATCCCGTCCTTCAGCGCTTGCGCAGCCTTCGCTGTTTCGCCCAGCGTCATCCGGCTGCGCATCAGCATGATCCAGCGGTCGACGTCGGCGGGATTGGCTTTCAGCTTGGCCTCGAGCCCGCTCACCATGCCCTCGATCATCTGGTCCTGCTGGCCTTTGGGGAGCTGCGATGCCGCCTCCATATCGGCTCGGCTAGGGCCGGGAATCGCGCGCGCCGCGACCGGCATCTCGTTGGCGGTCAGCGGCCGGGCCTGCGTACTCGCGAGCCGCTGAGCGACGTCGATCTTGTGAATCTGCCCGACCTGCTCGATCGTGCGGCGCAGGTCCGCTTCCCACGGCGCGCCTTGCGGCGTGTCGGCGAGCAGCGCGAACCAGTCCTCGATCGCACCCTTGTGGTCGCCGCCAATATCCTTTTTCACCGCGAGGAAATAGCGCGCGCGCGGATCCTTGGCGTCGAGCGCGATCGCCTTGTTGAAAGCTTCGAGAGCGGCAGAGGGCATCGGGTCGCTGTCGCTTCCCATCACCCGCGCCTCGCCCAGCGCCGACCAGAGGCCTGCCGATTCGAGTGAAAGGGCGACAGCTTTTTCATAGGCGGTGGCTGCACCGTCGAAATCGCTCATGTCGAATTTGGCCGCACCAAGCGCGGTCCATGCCTCGGCGCTGCCGGGTTCGCGCTTCGTGCGCGCTTCCAGTTCGGCGAGTTGATCGGTGGGCTCGGCGATGTTTGCGGCGGAAGTATTGGCGCCGGACGACGCGGAATCGCGCCAGATTGCATAGCCGATGGCGGCTGCCAACAGAATGAAAGCCGCGACCAATATCGCCCGGTTCGTACCTGTCATGCCGCGGCCCGTTCCCTTGGCCATCTCGTTGCTCTCGCTCATCTTTGCCCCTCTTTTGCGCCGCACGAAAAAATACGGACTGTGCGCGCTGTCATATTGCCTTTGCTTGGCGATGGTGTAGCCTTTGGCATATAAGGTCGGTCAACGATAAAATCGTCAGGGGTCGCACCGGCTTTCCCAGTCATACAGGGGAGGGGTGCATGGCAGTTTCGGATCACGTCGACTTTTCGACGTTCATGGAAGGCGTGAAAAAGCGCAACCCGGGTCAGCCCGAGTTCGTGCAGGCGGTGCAGGAAGTGTCGGAAGACATCTTCGATTTCATCGCCGACAAGGAAGAATATCATGCGCAGCAGATCTTGCGGCGCATTGCCGAACCCGACCGGGTCGTGTCTTTCCGCGTCTGCTGGGAGGACGATAACGGCAATATCCGTGTCCAGCGTGGCTGGCGTGTCCAGAACAACAACGCGATCGGTCCGTACAAAGGCGGCATCCGCTTTCATCCGTCGGTGACCGAAAGCGTGCTGAAGTTCCTCGCGTTCGAACAAACGTTCAAGAACGCGCTGACCGGGCTGCCGATGGGCGGCGGCAAGGGTGGGTCGAACTTCAACCCCAAGGGCAAGAGTGTGCGCGAGATCATGCGCTTTTGCCAGAGCTTCATGACCGAACTTTATCGCCACATCGGCGCCGACATCGACGTGCCCGCGGGCGACATCGGTGTGGGCGGCCGCGAAATCGGCTTCATGTTCGGCCAGTACAAGCGCATCACCAACGAGTTTACCGGCGTGCTCACCGGCAAGGGCCTCGAATGGGGCGGCTCGCTGATCCGTACCGAGGCGACGGGTTATGGCGCGGTCTATTTCCTCGCCAACATGCTCGCGGCAAAGGGCCAGGGTCTGGTCGGCAAGACCGCTGTTATCTCGGGATCGGGCAATGTCGCAACGCACGCGGCAGAAAAGATCGTCCAGCTTGGCGGCAAGGTGCTGACCCTGTCCGATTCGGGCGGCTTCATCCACGATCCCGACGGCATCACGCAGGAAAAGATCGACTGGGTGAAGACGCACAAGACGCATCGTCGTGGCCGGATCGAGGAATATTGCGACGAGTTCAAGGGTGCGAGCTTCACGGCGGGCAAAACGCCGTGGGGCGTCAAATGCGACGTCGCGCTGCCCTGCGCAACGCAGAATGAGTTGCTTGGCGACGATGCCAAGGCGCTCGTTGCCAACGGCTGTATCGCAGTCAGCGAGGGCGCCAACATGCCGACGAACCTCGAAGGCGTTCATGTCTTCAAGGATGCGAAGATCATGTTTGCGCCGGGCAAGGCGGCCAATGCTGGCGGTGTTGCGGTATCTGGCCTTGAAATGAGCCAGAACAGCGGGCGTCGGAGCTGGAGCGAAGCCGAACTCCAGCAGATGCTGAAAGACATCATGGACGGCATTCACAAGAGTTGCCTGACCTATGGCGACCGCGGTGGCGGCTATATCGATTATGTGAAGGGCGCGAACATCGCCGGCTTCAAGAAAGTCGCCGACGCGATGCTGGCTTTTGGGGTAGTGTAAATCGGCCCAAGGCGTAAAAGCGCCGGGTTGGGGAAAAGGGGTTCTGCGAATGACCACGCACGCTGGAAAAGAGCGCGGCGATCGGCCTTGGGCGGCATTTGCCGCTCTGGCGGCGATGCTGCTCGCGCTCGCCATCGCGGCGTTCGTCTTCGCTCCCCCTGCCCGCTCGCAGGGCGAAAGCGGCGCGCGTTACACCGGCGTCGCCTCATGTGCCGGATCGACCTGCCATGGCCGGATGGAGGGCGACGGCACCGTCGTTCGTCAGGACGAGCTGATGAAATGGCAGGAGCCATCGACCCCCGGCGGCGCGCATAGCCGCGCCTGGGCGGTGCTCAACAACAACCGCAGCCAGTTCATCGCGCGCAACCTCGGCATCGGCGACCCGTCGAAGGCGCAGATGTGCCTCGGCTGTCACAGCACCGCCGGGACGGCGCGGGCGGTGCCCGCCGAGGACGGCGTCGGCTGCGAATCCTGCCATGGTCCCGCGGGCGGCTGGCTGGCCAGCCATTATGCCGGGGTCGGAACCAACGCCGATCCCGACCGCGAAATGCGCGACAAGCATCTCGCCAATCTGTCGGCCGGCCTGAAAAAGCTTGAGGATCCGGTGGTGCGCGCAGGCGTGTGCGTCGACTGTCACTTCGGTTCGGCGGGCGACGGCCAGTTCGTCACGCACCGCATCATGGCCGCGGGCCATCCGCGGATCAGCTTCGAACTCGATCTCTTTTCGTCGCTGCAGGCGCATCACCAGGAAGATGCCGACTATGGCTGGCGCAAGTTTGGCGCCGCAAACCGCCGCACCGATCATGTTCAGATGTGGGCGGTCGGACAAGCGACAGCGATCGAACGCAGCCTCGCGCTGTTCCAGACACGGCGCGGGACCGAGGGGATGTTCCCCGAATTCTATTTCCTCGATTGTCATAGCTGCCATCGCCGTATCTTCGATCAGGCGAAGCCGGTGCGCACGGGGCTCGACAATCCGGGGCGCAATCTTCCCGAGGGCATGCCGGCCTATAATGACGAAAACCTGATCATGCTCGCCGCTGCAGCGCGACTGGCCGCGCCAGCGCTCGCCGACCAGCTCGCGGCGCGCACTGCGGCCTTCCACAAGGCGATGGCGACCGACCGGCAAAGCGCGGTCGCTGCGGCGGCGCAGCTGTCGCAGACGGTCGCGGCGCTGAAATCGGCGTTCGCATCGCGGAGTTTCTCGGGCGCCGACGCGTTCGCGATGGTCGATGCGATTTCGGCGAAAGCGATCAGCGATCGCTACACCGACTATTCGGGGTCGCAGCAGGCTGTGATGGGGGTCGATACGCTTCTCAACGCGATGGTGTCGTCGGGCCGGGTAACGGTGGGCGCAGCGGCAGGCATCCGCGGCGACATCGACCGCGCTTATGCAGCGGTAAAGGATCCCAACGCCTATAAACCGTCCGAATTCCAGGCGTCGTTCGGCAGCGCGGTGCGCTCGATCGGGGCGCTTCGGTAAGATCATGCAGAGCAAGACCCATCTTTTCCGTTCGGCCGCCTTTGCTGCGATGGGGGCGCTGCTGCTCACCTCCTGCGGTGGCGGCGGAGCCGGCGGCGGAACCCCGACCCCCACGCCCACCCCGACGCCCACACCCACGCCGACAACGGTCTACACGCCGCCTGCTGCCGAGGCGCTCACCACGGCGGACGTCGAACGCGTACTCGCGCAGGCCATATCGGAAGCGCAGGCACGCAATCTGCCGTCGGTGATCGCGGTAACCGACCGTGTCGGCAATGTGCTCGGCGTCTTCCGCATGAACGGTGCGCGCGCGACAGCGACGACCGCATCGGCGCCCAACGGCATGAACATCGACGCGCAGAATGTCACCTTCCCCGCCGAGGGCGGCGCGATCGCAAAGGCAGTGACCGGCGCCTATCTGTCGAGCGGCGGCAACGCCTTCTCGACCCGCACCGCAAGCCAGATCGTCCAGGAACATTTTCCGCCCGCGCCGACCACTGTCGGCCTCGAAAGCGGGCCCTTGTTCGGCGTGCAGTTCAGCCAATTGCCGTGCAGCGACCTGTCGGCGCGCTTCGGGGCGCCGGGCGCCGCGGCGCTGATCGGCCCCAAGCGCTCGCCGCTCGGCCTCGCGGCGGATCCGGGCGGGCTACCGCTCTACAAGAATGGTGTGCTCGTCGGCGGTATCGGGGTGATGGGCGACGGCGTCTATGGAAGCGATCCCAATATCCTCGATATCGACAATGATCCCGAGGAGTTCATCGCGCTGGCGGGAACGCGCGGGTTCGAGGCGCCCTCGACGATCACCGCCGACAAGATCACCGTCGACGGAACCAGCTTGCGCTTTTCGGACGCGACCTTTGCCGGGGTGATGTCGAACGGCGGCGCGAGTTTCGCGAGCCTCAACGGCGTCGCCGGAAATCTCGTCGCGGTGATCGGCTATGCCAATGCCGCGGTGACAGCCGGGGTCGCCTATGGCAGCGAAGCGTCGGGTGTCCGCGCCTCGAACGCCGCCGAATTTTCCAACCGCGATGCGTTCGTCCTGACCGACGGCAGCGGCACGAACCGCTATCCGCTCCGCGCCGGGACCGACGGAGCGACGAACAGCGCACCGCTGACGCTGGCCGAGGCACGCGCAGTGCTCGAGGACGCCTTCACCATCATGAGCCGAACGCGCGCGCAAATTCGCCGCCCACTCGACAGCCGCGCGCAAGTGACGATCAGCATCGTCGACACGCACGGCGCGGTGCTTGGCATCGTCCGCTCGCCCGATGCGCCGATCTTCGGCACCGATGTGTCCCTGCAAAAGGCGCGTACCGCCGCCTTTTTCTCGGGCGCGCAGGCGGGAACCGAGCTGAACGCGAACGCCAGCGCCGACGTCAGCCAGTTCGTCACCGCGACGCGGACCTTCCTGAACAATCCCGCCGCGCTCACCGGAACGATCGCCTTTTCCGACCGCGCGAACGGGAATCTGTCGCGGCCCTATTTCCCCGATGGCGAAGTCGGCCGCCCGCAAGGTCCGCTGTCGCGCCCGATCGCGCAGTTCAATCCCTTCTCGACCGGATTGCAATCGGCCCTGATCATCGGCAACCTCGGCGCGCATCTGGGCTTCGTCTCCGGCGCCAGCCCGACCGATACGCCGGCACGCTGCACGACCTTGCCCGACGTCGCACCGGGGCAAAACAGGCTGCAGAACGGCATCCAGATCTTTCCGGGATCGGTCCCCATCTATCGCGGCAATCAGCTGGTCGGCGCGATTGGCGTGTCGGGCGACGGTATCGATCAGGACGACATGATCAGCTTCCTCGGGGCGCATAACGGCGGCGCCCGCGTCGGCGGCATCGGCAATGCGCCGAAAGCGATCCGGTCCGACAATGTCGTCGTCAATGTCGGCGCCGGGGTTCGCCTGCGCTATATCAGTTGTCCTTTCGCCCCGTTCCTCGACACGGCGAACCAGAATGTCTGCGACGGTCTATAGGCGATGATGACGGGGGGCAGCCTTTGGCCGATCATCGCGACACTCGCGGCGCAGGGCGCGCCGGGAGCCGATGTCGCGCCGCCGCCACCCGCGCCCGAGGGACCGCCGGTTGCGGGCGACGCTGCGCCCGCCGCGCAGCCCGCCGACGAACTGATCCCTCCGCCGCCGCCGGTCGACTGGCAGGAAATGGTCAAGGACGACCTCGTAACCGATATCATCGAGGGGCGCCGCCGTCCCGGCTATCGCCCCGACCTGCCCGACGCCTTGAGCCAGGATAATGTCGGCGCACTGCGTCCGCCGCCGCCGCAGGCCTTTCCGGGGATGGAGGACCAGCTCCCCGTCCCCGATCGCTGGCGCCTGATCGAGACGCTGGGCGTGGTCAAGGAACGTTGGTTCGATCCTTATCACCAGAACACCTACAAGGGCGACCGGGCGATCGACCGAAGCAAGGTCAAATGGCTGCCGATCAAGGGCGACGACTGGTTCTTCGTCGCCAATGCGGTGTCCGACACAGTGTTCGAACCGCGTACTTTCCCAATCCCCGTCGGGGTCCAGACTACCGAGCGGCCGGGCAGCCTCGACGTGTTCGGCAAGGATCGCAGCTTCGTCTTTGCGCAGACGATCATCGCGGGCGCCGCGTTGATCAAGGGGTCGACCGCATTCAAACCGCCCGACCTCGAATATCGTGTCACGCTCGCTTATCAGGCCAATTATGTCGACGTGCCCGAACGGCGCGTGCTCGACGTGCGCCCATCGAAGGCGAGCCATCGCTATGACTCGTTCCTCGGCGTGCAGGAATTGTTCGTCGACAAGCATCTCGGCAACACGTCCGACCGCTATGACTTTTATTCGATCCGCGTCGGCATCCAGCCATTCCAGAGCGATTTCCGCGGATTCTTGTTCAACGACAGCCAGCTTGGCATCCGCCTGTTCGGCAACCGCGACAACAACCGTTTCCAATATAATCTCGCGGCTTTCTGGCGGCTCGAAAAGGACACGAACAGCGGCCTCAACGATATCACGCAGACCCCGCGCAGCGATTTCATCTTCACCGGCAATCTTTATCGCCAGGATTTCCCGTTCGTCGGGCTGACCAGCCAGATCAGCGCGACCTACAATATGAACCGCGAAAAGAATGACGTGCAGATCGACCACAATGGTTTCCCGGTGCGGCCCGCGCTGCTCGGCGACCTGCGCGGGCGCGAATATGACGTCGTCTATCTGGGGTACAGCGCCGATGGACGGATCGGCCGAATCAACGTCACCGCCAGCTTCTATGCCGCGCTGGGCGAGGACCGGAACAGCTTTTTCACCAGTAAACCCGCCGAAATCCGCGCGGGATTCGGCGCGGTCGAACTGAGCTATGATCACGACTGGATGCGTTTCCGCCTCTCCGGACTATACGCGACCGGCGATGGTAACCCTTACAATAATACCGAGGGCGGCTTCGACGCGATCTTCGAGAATCCGATCTTCGGTGGTGCCGACACCAGCTACTGGATCCGCCAGACGATCCCCTTTGCGGGCGGCGGGCGTGTCATTTCGATCAATGGCCGCAATGGGATCCTGAATTCGCTGCGCTCGTCGAAGGAAGAGGGGCAGTCGAATTTCAACAATCCCGGCACCGTCTTTATCGGCGCGGGTGCCGATTTCGACCTGACTCCCGAATTTCGCGTCAGCACCAATTTCAACCATCTCTGGTTCGAAAATACGTCGAGCCTGCAGGCGTTACGCACCGAAGGATCGATCCCCAAGGATATCGGCTTCGACCTGTCGGTCGCGACGATCTGGCGACCGAAGGCGACGCAGAACATCGTCGGCCGCCTCAGCGGCGCGGTACTGCTGCCGGGTAAGGGGTTCAAGGATCTGTTCGATAACAAGAAAAAGAACGACGCCTATGTGTCGATCCTCGCCAATGTGATCGTGAGTTTCTGATGCTGCTGCGCAAACTCTTCGCCCTGCTTGCTTTCGTGACGATGTGCGCGGCGTTTGGCGCGAGCGTCGTTCGCGCGGCCGAAGAAGAGAAGCCGCTCAAGATCGAATATCGCTTTACGCCGCCCGCGCCGCGCGAGCAAAACGACGCCGATGTCAGCGCGAAATCGGAGGGTTGCTACAGCTGCCACACGCGCACCGACCAGCCGTCGATGCACGCGACGCCGGCGGTGAAGCTCGGCTGCACCGACTGCCACGGCGGCGACGCCAGCCAGCGCGGCACGCCCAGCCTTGGCTACCAGCATCCGACCAACAAGGCGGTGATGAAGCTCGCGCATCCGCAACCGACGCTGCCCGGCGCGTGGCACGACAGCTCGGCGAATCCGCAGCGCAGCTACACCTTGCTCAACAAGGAATCGCCCGAATTCATCCGCTTTGTGAACCCCAGCGACTATCGCGTCGCGCGCGAGGCGTGCGGTGCGTGCCATCTCGAGGTGATCGAGGCGACCGAGCGGTCGATGATGTCGACCGGCGCGATGCTGTGGGGCGGCGCGGCGTATAACAACGGCATCGTCCCCTATAAGAATTACATCTTCGGCGAAGCCTATACGCGCACCGGCGAGCCCGCGTGCATCCTGTCGCCCTCGTCGCGGCTGAGTGCCGAAGAGTATAAGGAAGCGTGCAAGCCGAGCTTCGGCTTCGACAAGATTCTCACCGACGAAGAAAAGAAGCGCGGTGCGCTCGCCAAAATGTACCCACTGCCGCGCTGGAGCGTGCTGCCGCCGGGCGATGTGTTCCGCGTGTTCGAACGCGGCGGGCGCAACATCAACACGCAATTCCCCGAAATCGGCCTGCCCAACCCGACGGGCAGCATCCAGCGGCTCGAGGAACCCGGTCGCCCCGACCTCAAGCAGTCGAACCGCGGTCCCGGCACCGGGCTGCGCGTGTCGATTCCTGTGCTCAACATCCACAAGACGCGCCTCAACGATCCGCTTTCGTGGTTCATGGGGACGAATGACCAGCCCGGCGATTATCGCCATTCGGGTTGCTCGGGCTGCCATGTCGTCTACGCCAACGATCGCGAGCCGCGGCACAGCCTGACCTATGCGAAGTTCGGCCGCGATGGCGAAACCGACACCGTAGATCCGACGATCCGCGAAAAGCTGTGGGCCGGCGACGCCCATGGTACGGAAAAGAAGCCTGCGGGCGGCGGTCATGCGGGCGCATCACACATGGCGCCCGACGACGGCTATGTCGGCGGGACCGGACATGGCTCGCTGATCGATCCGGCCGCCACAGCGGCGGGAGCGCCGGTGCGCGAGCCGCGCCAGCGCCGCGAATCGGGGCATCCAATCAGCCATGCGTTCACCCGTGCGATCCCGACCTCACAGTGCATGTCGTGCCACATGCACCAGCCGAATATCTTCCTGAACTCGTACCTCGGTTATACGATGTGGGATTATGAGTCCGACGCGCCGCAGATGTGGCCGGGGCCGGACAACACTGCGCCGCGTCCGCCGGGGATGAGCGACGAGGAGTATCAGAAGAAATACAAGCAGCAGCGCTATCCGACCGCCGCCGAAGTGCATCAGGTGCTCGAACGCAATCCGGAGGGGGCGGCGACGCGCGGGCTATGGGCCGATGTCGAATTCCTGCGCGACGTCTATGACGTCAACGACAGCAACAAGGATACGCAGTTCGCCGACTATCACGGCCATGGCTGGAACTTCCGCGGCATCTTCAAACGCGACCGGAACGGCAACCTGCTGACCGCCGACGGCAATATGTCGACCTATGGTACCGACACCGCGAACATCATCGATCCCAAGGATCCCGAGAAGTGGCGCAAGAGCTGCAGCCACTACACCGATCCGAAGGAGCGCGACCTTTGCCTGTCGAGCGCCGATCCGGGCCGGCCGGGTGTCGAGGGCAAGTTCGTGCCACCGGGCCTCAACCCCGGCAAGGCGGTCCATATGATGGACATCCATGCAGAAAAGGGCATGCAGTGCGCCGATTGTCACTTCGCGCAGGACAGCCATGGTAATGGCTATATCCAGGGTGAGGTCGCCAACGCCGTCGAAATCAGTTGCAAGGATTGCCACGGAACGGCGGATGCTTTCCCGAACCTGCTCACCTCGAACGTCGCGGCGCGGCCGCAGGGCAATAATCTGGCGCTGCTGCGTAACCCCGACGGGCGCCGCCGCTTCGAATTCCAGTATAATGACGATGCCGAAGTCATCGGGCTGATCCAGCGTTCGATCGTCGATCCGAAGCTCGAATGGCAGGTCAGCCTCGTCAAACAGGCAGTGACGCCGGGGCCGCATTTCAACGCCAAGGCGGCGCGGGCCAAGCTGATGGCGCGCGCGGGCGCCGAGGACGGCAAGTTCGAATGGGGGCCGGGGATCGCGAAGGAAGATCGCGCACACGGCGACGACAAGATGACCTGCTTCACCTGTCACCTGTCATGGACGACAAGCTGCGGCGGCTGCCATTTGCCGATCGAGGCGAACTGGAAGACCAAGATGCACCATTTCGAGGGCGAGGAAACGCGCAATTTCGCGACCTACAACCCGCAGGTGGCGCGCGACGAGATGTTCCAGCTCGGCCGGCACCAGCTGACCAAGCCCGGCGAACCCGGCCCGAATGGCGAGGCGCGCGGCATCATCACGCCGGTGCGTTCGACATCGGCGCTGGTGCTGTCGTCGACGAACATCAACCGCGAGCGCATCTATGTGCAGCAACCGCCGATCTCGTCGGCGGGCTATTCGAGCCAGGCCTTCGCGCCGCATTTCCCGCACACGGTGCGCCGTTCCGAAACCAAGCAGTGCAGCGACTGCCATCTATCCGCTGCCGACGATAACAACGCGATCATGGCGCAGCTCAATCTGCTCGGCACCAATTTCGTCAATTTCGTCGGTTTGAACGTCTGGTCGGGTCAGGAAAACAGCTTCCAGGCGACGCGCGTCACCGAATGGGACGAACCGCAGGCGGTGATCGGCAGCTATCTCCAGAAATATGCCTATCCCGATTATTGGAAACTGCACGTCGACCAAAATGGGCGCGAGCTCAAGAATTGGGTGCGCGGCAAGACCTTCGACAAGAAGGGTTCGGGCGAAACCCACGCACTCGAGGAGTTCGCCAATATCGTTCAGGGCACGGGCGGCCGCGTGAACTGTTTGCAGCAACGCGGCGAGTATATGTTCGTCGCCGAGGGCAAGGGCGGCTTCCGCGTCTATGATATCGCGTCGATCGGCAACAAGGGCTTCTCCGAACGCATCATCCGCGCGCCCTTCTCGGCGCTCGGCCATGATACGCATGTGAAGACGAAGAATGCGACCTGCATGGCAATCGCGACGACACAGCCGATCAGCGTGTCGCGCAACGAGAATATCGTGAAGAATTTCCCCGAGAACCACGAGCAGGTGATGCACGACATCTACCGCTACGCGGTGATCACCGACAGCGTCGAAGGGCTGGTTCTCGTCGACATCGACACGCTGGCCGACGGCGAATTCCGCAACAACAAGTTCCGCCGCGCGCTGACGTGGAACGAGGGCAATGTGCTTGCCGGCGCGCGGCACATCACGCTCGCCGGCAGCATGGCCTATATCACCACCGATGCGGGGCTGGTCGTGCTCGACCTGTCGACGCCGCTTCAGCCCAACGTCACGGCGCAGCTGCCGCTGACCGACGCGCGCGCGAGCGCGGTGCAATTCCGCTACCTCTGGGTGACCGATGCCGAAGGCGTGAAGCTGTTCGACGTCACGAATCTGGCGCAGCCGGTCGCGGTGCCGTCGGGCACGGTTCGCCTTGCCAATGCCCGGAAAATCTATCTGGCGCGCACCTATATGTATGTCGCAGCAAAGTCGGACGGCCTCGTGATCGTCGACGTGACGCGACCCGCGGCGCCGATCGTGTGGCCGGGGCTGACCTTCGGCGGAATACTCAATGACGCCGAGGATGTGATCGTCGCATCGACCAACGCCTCGCTGTTCGGTTATGTCGCCGACGGGCGGAATGGCATCAAGGTGCTCCAGCTCACCAGCCCCGACAATCCCGGCCTCTATGGCTTTTCGCCGAAACCGACCCCCGAACTGATCGCGTGGGCGAAGACGCCGTCACCCGCGCTGGCGCTGTCGAAGGGTCTCGACCGTGACCGCGCGGTCGACGAGACGGGCGGCCAGATGGCGGTGTTCGGCCGCGTCGGCTCGCGGCCGTTTACGCGGCCGGAGATGGAAAAGCTGTTCCTGAACAGCAAGGGCATGGTCTACAAGGTCAGCGACGAGGTTGACCAGAACGCTTGGCGACCCCCGCTGCTCTACACAAACTAGAGGCTACTGCCGCTCGGCCTGAACCACCGTGTCGGACGCGCGCAGCGCCGACAATATGCGCATCACATGCTGGACGTCGCGCACCTCGACGACGACGTCATAGGTGTGGAAACCGCCCTCGCGGTTCGACAGGCGCAAATTGGTGATGTTCGCCGAATTGGCGGCGAGGATGCCTGACATTTCGGCGAGCGTGCCGGGTTCGTTGAGGATCACGATACACAGCCGCGCGTTGCCGCCCTCGCTGTCTTCCTGCCAGCGAAGGTCGATCCAATCGGCGTCGATCCCATCGGCGAGCCGCGGGCAGTCGATGACATGCACCTCGATCCCTTCGCCCGGCCGCGACAGGCCGACGATGCGATCGCCCGGGACGGGGTGGCAGCAGTCGGCAAGCTGATAGGCAACGCCCGGTGTCAGTCCCGCGATCGACACCGCAGCGCCCTGCACGAGCTTGCCGGGTTTGGTTTTCATCTCGGCGGTGATGCCGGGGACGAGCGCTTCGAGCAGGGCATTGTCGGTGATCCGCTGCTTCGCGATTGCGACATAAAGCGCGGTATCGTCATCGATCTTCAACCGCTCGCGGGCTGCGATCCGCGCCTTGTCGCCGACCTTGTTTGGCAAGCGAAGTGCGATCTCATCGTACATCTTGCGTCCGAGGGCCGCGAGTTCAACCTTTTCCTTCGACCTTACATGGCGGCGGATAGCCGCGCGCGCCTTGCCGGTGACCGCAAAGCCGAGCCATGCCGGCTGCGGTGTCTGCTTGTCCGATGACAGGATTTCGACCGTATCGCCGTTCGAAAGCTGGGTCCGCAGTGGGACCAGCCGCCCGTTGACCTTGGCGCCCACCGTGCGATCGCCGAGCCCGGTGTGGACAGCATAGGCGAAATCGACCGGGGTTGCGCCCTTGGGCAACTGATGCAGGCTACCCTTCGGGGTGAAGGCGAAGATGCGATCCTGATACATCGCGATGCGGGTGTTTTCCAGGAACTCCTCGGGATCGTGCGTCTGTTCGAGGATCTCGATGAGGTCGCGGATCCATCCCGCCTGTCCGTCGGGGGTGCTGCCGCCCTGCTTGTAAGCCCAGTGTGCGGCGAGGCCGAATTCCGACTGTTGATGCATACCCACGCTGCGGATCTGGATTTCGATCCGCATATTTTGCTGGTGCATGATCGTCGTGTGCAACGACTTGTAGCCGTTGCGCTTGGGCGTCGAGATATAATCCTTGAAGCGTCCGGGGACCATTTTCCACTTGCGGTGGAACAAGCCCAGCGCCGCATAGCAATCGGCGTCGGTCGGAGTGATGACGCGAAACGCAATGATGTCGGTCACCTGCTCGAAGCTGACGTGGCGTTCCTGCATCTTGCGCCAGATCGAATAGGGATGCTTCTCGCGCCCCGAAACGTCTGCCTCGATGCCATTCTTGGCGAGCAATTCCTTGAACTCGCGGCTGATACCGGCGACCTTGTCCTTGCCGCCTGCGGTCAGTTTGGCGAGGCGACCGGTGATCGTCGCATAGGCTTCGGGCTCGAGTTCGCTGAACGCGAGCAACTGCATCTCGCGCATATACTCATACATGCCGATCCGCTCGGCGAGCGGGGCATAGATGTCCATCGTCTCCTTCGCGATGCGGCGGCGCTTCTCGGGATTCTTGATGAAGTGCAGCGTCCGCATATTGTGCAGCCGGTCGGCGAGCTTGACCAGCAGCACGCGGATGTCATCGGACATTGCGAGCAGGAATTTGCGCAGATTCTCGGCGGCGCGTTCGTTTTCGGTCTGTGCCTCGATCTTCGAAAGCTTGGTGACGCCATCGACGAGCCGGCCGACATCCGCACCGAACAAACGTTCGATCTCTTCGGGCGTCGTCAGCGTGTCTTCGAGCGTGTCGTGAAGCAGCGCGGTGACGATCGTCTCGCTGTCGAGGTGGAGATCGGTCAAAATCCCGGCCACCTCGACCGGGTGGCTGAAATATGGGTCGCCCGAGGCGCGCTTCTGACTGCCGTGCTTCTGGACGGTAAACACATAGGCGCGGTTCAGCAGCGCCTCATCGACGTCGGGATCATAAGCGCGCACGCGCTCGACAAGTTCATATTGCCTCAGCATCGCGTCCAATGTCGTTCATGCAGGCAATATTGCAATGCGAAATTTGCTTGCGTGAAACCGCACGAGATCGGCAACTTTGATAAAGCGGCTTGGAAGCATCGTTCGCGCCGCCGAAAAAGATGCAGAAAAGCCGCCGTGCGCAGCCCGCGAGGCGGACGGAGCACGTTGGCTTTCAAAGGCTTCTGGCGAATTACTTCGCGGCGTTGCAGCGCGCGAGGTCGTCGGCTTCGAGCGCCTTGCCGCCCGCGGTAAAGCTCGCCACCGGGCCCGCTTTTTTTGCCAGTGCCGCGCACATGATCAACGGACGGCTCGTTCCCTGGCTCGCAACACAGCCGGCGCCGGTGCAAGCCCACACGACGTCGCGCGCAACGAAGCGTGCTTCGGGCGCCGGACTGGCCAGTTCGGCGCGATAATAGACGCCGCCGGCTGCGGTCGCGGCCGATGATGCAAATGCAAAGCCGCCGATCAGCGCGAGGCTGGTCAGCGCGAACGACCGGGCGAGGGGAGAAAGCTTGAATATGGGCATCTGGACCTCCTGTTTTTGCGCAACCGAAAGGTTGCGAAACGCTCCCTAGACTTTAAGTTGCGATATGCAACGGAGAGCCTATATTTTTTTGGCGCACGGGGCGATTTTACGTTAGGGCATTGGTTATGGGAAAATTACGCGAACTGCTGAACGATATGGATGGGGGCAATTGCGCCCTGCCGCTGGCGCTCGAAGCGATGGGCGAGCGATGGTCGTTCATGATCCTGCGCGCGGCCTTTAACGGCGTTCATCATTTCGAGGAATTTCAGCAGGAGCTGAACATCGCGCGCAACATATTGTCGAACCGGCTGTCACGGCTGGTCGACCATGGCATCATGGCGCGTGAAGTGATGGCCGAAGACCGTCGCAAGGTGCAGTATCAGTTAACCGAAAAGGGCATCGAACTGCTCCCCGCGATGATCGCGCTGCGCCAGTGGGGCGAAAAATGGGGCGCGGGTGTGCCCTCGACCCCCGTTCTGGTCGATGCGCGCGACGAACAGCCGATCGGGCCGGTAACGCTGACCGCGCACGACGGCCGGGTGATCGGTTACAAGGAATTGCTGTGGAAGCATCGCGCCGAACTCCAGCCGCTCGGTCAGGCACGCGTGCGCAGCGACGCCGGACTGACGCCGGTGGCCGCCGAATGATCGGCTGCGCCGGTTTCCGATATCGCCCGCGCGGCGACTGATCATCACTATCACGCAGACCCCTATGCCGCTTTTCCGACTGTCTTCGCCGGGGCCCTTTTTCGACAACAAGGTCCGGGCTTTCTGGAACCTGCAGATATTGGGCTGGGCCGCATGGCTCGGCCTGCGCGGGGTGTCGGGGCTCGCCAATGGCCAGGCCTTCACCTTCCTGATCCCGCAGATGATTTCGGCGATCACCGGCTTTTCGCTGACGCTTATCCTGTCGGCCTGTTATCGTGCATTGATCAACCGCCGTCCGCTTTTGATGTGGGGTGTCAGTTTCGGCTTGGCGGGGGTGGCGACCGCGCTGTGGGCGTTTATCGACGCATGGGTCGCGCAGATCCAGAACCCGGCGAGCGAGGCGGGTTTCACCAGCCTGCTGCTCGGCGCCATGTATATTGATGCGACCTCGCTCGCGGCCTGGTCGGCGCTCTATTTCGCGATCAACTATTTCCTCCAGCTCGAGGAACAGAATGACCGTGTCCTGCGGCTCGAGGCGCAGGCGGCGTCCGCGCAGCTCGCGATGCTGCGCTACCAGCTCAACCCGCACTTCCTCTTCAACACGCTGAACAGCATTTCGACGCTCGTGCTGCTGAAACAGGCTGAACCCGCGAACGCCATGCTATCGCGCCTGTCGGCGTTCCTGCGCTACACGCTCGCGAACGAACCGACCGCACAAGTGACGCTGGCGCAGGAGATCGAGACGCTGAAGCTCTATCTCGACATCGAGAAAATGCGCTTCGAGGAGCGATTGCGACCCCATTTTGCGATCGACCCCGCCGTTTCGCGCGCGCGCTTACCCTCGCTTCTGCTCCAGCCGCTGATCGAAAATGCGATCAAATATGCAGTGACTCCGCAGGAAGAAGGCGCCGATATCACGCTTTCTGCACAACTGGCCGGTCAAAATGTTCGCATCACCGTGTCCGACACCGGCGCGGGATTGTCAGCCGAAACGACCGACCCCACCACTGGCTTTGCAACGGAATCGACCGGTGTGGGTTTAGCCAATATCAGGGACCGGCTGGCGCAGGCTTTTGGCGATCAGCACCGGTTCGATGTCCATGTGGGCGCTGAGGGTGGATTCACGGTGGTTATCGAGTTTCCGTTCCAGCCCGATGGGCAAATGACGATTGGAACCGAGAGAACATGACGATCAGAACCATCCTTGTGGATGATGAAAAATTGGCCACCCAAGGCCTGCAATTGCGGCTGGAACCGCATTCCGACGTCGAGGTAGTCGACACCGCGCAAAATGGCCGGGAAGCCATCAGAAAGATCAAGACCCACAAGCCCGACCTTGTCTTCCTCGACATCCAGATGCCGGGGTTCGACGGCTTTTCGGTGATCCAGGGATTGATGGAGGTCGAGCCGCCGCTGGTGGTGTTCGTAACCGCCTATTCGGACCATGCCATCCGCGCCTTCGAGGCGCAGGCAGTCGATTATCTGGTAAAGCCGGTCGAGCCCGAGCGGCTGGCCGATGCCCTCGATCGCGTGCGGCAACGCCTCGCCGAAAAGCGCGGCGCGGCCGAGGTCGAGCGGCTCAAGACCGTGCTGGCGGAAGTCGCGCCCGAAGCGGTCGAGGATTATGATGCCGAGGTCGCCCCCGATGCGCACGCGGCCGATCGCTATGAAAAGATGATAAACATCAAGGATCGCGGCCAGATTTTCCGCGTCGATGTCGACAGCATCGAACGCATCGACGCCGCAGGCGATTATATGTGCATCTACACCGCCGACAACAGCCTGATCCTGCGCGAAACGATGAAAGATCTGGAAAAGCGCCTCGATCCGCGCAATTTCCAGCGCGTTCATCGGTCGACGATCGTGAACCTGTCACAGGTCAAGCAAGTGAAACCGCACACCAACGGTGAATGCTTTTTGGTGCTGGGTTCGGGTGCGCAGGTAAAAGTCAGCCGCAGCTATCGCGACGTCGTCGCGCGCTTCGTGCATTGATTTGACGAAGGCGCCGGCATCGTCTGGCGCCTTTTTCCTTAGAGCTGGTGTCCCGTGCGATCGCGCTTCGTCGCAAGATATTGCTCGTTATATTTGTTCGTCGGCAGCGCCAGCGGAATCCGCTCGACGACCTCGACACTCTCTTTTTCGAGCCGCGCAACCTTCTCTGGATTGTTCGTCATCAGCCGAATCTGGGGGATGTTCAGCAGTTCCAGCATCCGTCCCGCAATCGCGAAATCGCGCGCCTCGGCCGGAAAGCCGAGCCGCAGATTGGCGTCGACCGTGTCATAGCCCTGATCCTGCAACGCGTAGGCGCGCAGCTTGTTGACGAGGCCGATGCCGCGGCCTTCCTGCCTGAGGTAAAGCAACACGCCCCACGGCGCGTCGGCCATCGCGTGAAGCGCCGCATGGAGTTGCGGCCCGCAATCGCATTTCAGGCTGCCGAGCACATCGCCGGTCAGGCATTCGCTGTGCAGCCGCACGACCGGCGGATTGCCGTCGCGCTTTCCGATGACGAGCGCGACATGATCCGACGCCTCTTCGGGCGACCGGAAGGCGACGATCTCCGCGCTTTCGCTGGCTTCGACCGGCAGCCTCGCCCTCGCCGCGATTTCAAGGCGGACGGGATCGAGCAGCGCGGCGACATTTTCGACACTGCACGCGGTTTCGGCGTCGCCCGCCGCTTGACGCACAAAGAAGGCGGGGAGCAGGCCGGCGTGGCGCGCCATGGTCATCGCAATGGCCGCGGCCGTCTCGCCGCCGGTAGCGACGGTGTGGAAGGGGCCCTTGAGCGGATTGGCGAGATCCAGTGCAGGATCGGCGATCGCGAGCGCCGCAGCAACAACCGGGGCGGCGTTCGCGAGGCGCACCGGCCCGGGCGTGGCGGCGACACGCTGGTTGGTGAGTTTGAGCGTCACAGCCCGCTCGCCCGACAGCAAGATGTCATGGCTGCCAAATTCGGCCAGTGCGGCATCGTGGGCGCTCTCGACCGCCAGCAGATCGAGTATGCCGTCAGGGCCGGTCAGGCGAAACGGCCAGCCGCGCCGCAAGGCATCGATCGCGCGCGCGGCGTTCCGGGCGCCGACATTGTTCAAAAGTCGAACTCGGTGATCAGCGGGATATGGTCCGACGGCCGTTCCCAACTGCGCGCGGGCTGTACGATACGGTGCGACACCGCCTTTTGCATCAGGTCGGGCGTGACCCACATATGGTCGAGCCGTCGGCCGCGGTTCGACGCCTCCCAATCCTTCGCGCGGTAGCTCCACCATGTATAGAGCCGCTCCGGCGCGGGGACGAAATGGCGCCCGAGATCGACCCAGTTCGATGCCGCCCGCAGACGCGCGAGGGTTTCGACCTCGATCGGCGTATGGCTGACGACGTCGAGCAGCGCCTTGTGGTTCCACACGTCGCTTTCGAGCGGCGCGACGTTGAAATCGCCCGTCAGCACCGTCGGCGTGTCGGCGAGTGCGTCCGACCATTCGGTCATACGGCCGAAGAAATCCAGTTTCTGCCCGAACTTGGGATTAAGCTCGCGGTCGGGAATATCGCCGCCAGCGGGAATATAGACATTGTCCAGCCGCACGCCCGACGGCAGCGTCACACCCACATGCCGTGCTTCGCCGTTGGCCTGCCAGTCATATTTGCGCACGTCGGTCAGCGGTTGCTTGCTGACGATGGCGACGCCATGGTGCATGCGCTGGCCGTGGGTGACGATATGCTCATATCCCAGCCGCCGGAACATCTCGGGCGGGAACAGGCCGCATTCGACCTTGGTCTCCTGCAGGCACAGAATGTCAGGGGCTTCCTCGCGCAGGAATTTTTCGACGATTCCGATGCGCGCGCGAACGCTGTTGATGTTCCATGAAGCGATGCTGGTGCGAGTCATGCGGTGGCTCTATCGGCGCACGTCGGGGCGCGCAATGTCCCATGCGCCGGACAAATTAAACCCCCGTCCCAGGGGCGGTGGAACGGGGGTTCAAGGTCAGCGTTCGTCACGCTCTTGAATGAAGGTGCCTGGCAGTCCGGGTGGGGCAACAGGGGGAAACCCAAATCCGGGGGCCGTGTTGGCGCCTTCGAGATTTGAAATAGACGGTCCTCCCTGTCGCCAAGCTGAACAAAATCGGCGTTCCTGCGCCATTCCTGCAGTTCGTCGATACGAGACGTCCGTTGGTCTGGAAAAGGCGCCGAATCCCTTTCCCGAATTCGGCGCGCTCATTTCAAACGCAGCGACGGCTTCCTTGTCAGCCCACGCGGCCGCGCTGCTTCGGCCGCGGATCGGTCCATTTGAAGGCCGAGTCGGCGACCGCCACGTTGAACTTCTGGTTGCTGAGGTCGATTCGTGTGCGGTTGTTCTGTGAATCGAGCGCCACCCAACCGCGCAAGCGAAGCCCGCCGGGCGCCGCGCCGTCGCGCACGAACACCATGGTGATCGTGCCATATTCGGGGCGCTTCGGATCCTTGACCTCGACGCTCAGCACGTCGCCGTTTCCGGTGGGAAGAACCTTCGCATATTTCGTCAGGTCGCGATCGGGGTCGAGCAGCGCGCCGAGCGGCGAATTCTTCACCGGCCAACGCTGAACCTGACGCACTTCATAGTCGATCATCGTCAAAGAACTGCCGTCGCCGACGATCAGCAGCGGGACGCCCTTTTGATACTGAAAGCGGATCTTGCCCGGGCGCTTCAGGGTGAGCTGGCCGGTCAGCCGCTGGCCGTTGCGGTCGGTCTGCACGAACTCCGCGGTCATGGAACTTGTCGACTTCAAGTGCGACTGCACCGATGCCAGTGCATTCGACGACTGGGCGATCGCCGGTACCACGAGGGCGAGGCCGGCAGCGGCCAACGGCGCGAGCGTGCAGACGGCGAGGCGGATCATATTCGTCTTCAGGATCATCAGTCTCTCGTTTTCAAACAGGGCGGCCGGTCATCGCAGCCCGGCATTGAACCCGCGCTGAACCTGTCGTCAGGCGTTGTTCAAGTCGCGAAGCGCGCAATGGTTCCTCAACGTTGCTGGCCATATTGGTCTGTCAGCACGTCGCGGCGGCCGACATGGTTGGGGGGGCTGACCAGCCCTTCATCCTCCATCCGCTCGATCAGGCGCGCTGCGCTGTTGTAGCCGATGCGGAGTTGCCGCTGGAGCCAGCTGGTCGACGCCTTCTGGCTTTCGACAACGATCTGGCACGCCTTGGCATACATGCGGTCCTCGGCGCTGTCCCCGCCTGCCGGAGCGCCTTCCATCGCGAAGCCGCCATCCTCGGGATCCTCGGTGACGCTCTCGATATAGTCGGGCCGCCCCTGCCCCTTCCAGTGATCGGCGACCGCGCGCACTTCATCATCGGAGACGAAGGGCCCGTGAATACGCGTGATCTGCTTGCCTCCCGGAACATAGAGCATGTCGCCCTTGCCCAGCAGCTGCTCGGCGCCCGCTTCGCCAAGGATCGTCCGGCTGTCGATTTTCGACGTGACGTTGAAACTGATGCGCGTCGGCAGGTTCGCCTTGATGACGCCGGTGATGACGTCGACCGACGGACGCTGCGTCGCGAGGATCAGGTGGATACCCGCCGCGCGCGCCTTTTGTGCGAGCCGCTGGATCAGGAATTCGACTTCCTTGCCCGCGGTCATCATCAAATCGGCGAGTTCGTCGACCACGACAACGATCTGCGGCAGCGGCGCATAATCGAGCGTCTCTTCCTCATAGACCGGCTGGCCGGTGTCGGGGTCATAGCCGGTCTGGACGCGGCGCCCGAGCGACTTGCCCTTGGCGAGCGCGCCGCGCACCTTGTCATTGTAGGAGGCGAGGTTGCGGACCGATAGCGACGACATCATCCGGTAGCGGTCCTCCATCTGCTCGACCGCCCATTTGAGCGCACGGATCGCCTTCTTGGGCTCAGTCACCACGGGGGCGAGCAGATGCGGAATATCGTCATAGACGCTGAGTTCCAGCATCTTGGGATCGATCATGATCATCTTCACCTGATCGGGACCGAGGCGATAGAGCAGCGACAGGATCATCGCGTTGAGCCCGACCGACTTACCCGAACCCGTCGTACCCGCGATCAGCAGATGCGGCATCGGCGCCAGGTCGGCGATCACCGCATCGCCGCTGATATTCTTGCCGAGGATGATCGGCAGTGCACCGGTCTGGTCCTGAAACAGCGCGCTGCCGATGATCTCGTGCAGCACGACCGACTCGCGGTGCGCATTGGGCAGTTCGATGCCGATCACGGTGCGACCCGGAATCGGCGCGATACGCGCCGACAGCGCCGACATGTTGCGCGCGATGTCGTCGGCGAGGTTCGACACCCGGCTGGCCTTCGTACCCGGCGCGGGCTCGAGTTCGTACATGGTCACGACGGGGCCGGGGCGAACCGCGGTGACGACACCCTTGACCTGGAAATCCTCAAGCACTGATTCGAGCAGGCGCGCGTTGCGTTCCAGCCCCGCCTTGTCGATTTGTCCGGTCGGTCCCGGCGGGGGCGGCGCGAGCAGGTCGATCGACGGCAACTGATAATTGGTGAACAGCTCGGTCTGTGGTTTCGCCTTGGGCTTCGAGGGAGCGGTGCGTTCGGCGGGATCGGCGATTTCGGGCGGCGCGCGGTCGATGGGTTCGGCGACGGCACGCGGGCGCACGACACGCTCCATCAGGTTCGGGGTCTTCGCTTCTTCGCTCGATACGCGAACGGGCTCGACGACGCGGCTCCCCTCGGCCGCCGGCAGCTTGAAGCGCGAGGCCCAACCCTTGTTCAGCCGCAGCGCGCGCCATGCGAGCCACAGTCCAAGCCCGATGAGCAGCAAGATGGTTGCAAACCGGATCAGCGCCGCTGCCGGTTCGCCCGCCTGCGCGAACAGCGGGGTGATCGCTCCGCCCAACAGCAACGCGATGATCCCGCCCCAGCCCGCGGGCATCGGGGCGTTCGTCGCCGGCGCCCAGAGTTCGGCGCCGAGACCGACGAGCAGGATGCCAATGAAGCTGTATGCTAGCTGGCGCGGCCAGTAAGGCTGCTCTTCGCCGAGCCACAGCCGCCAGGCGATGATCCCGAGCAGCGGCAGCAGCAGCGCGAAGCCGACTCCGCCGATCGATAGGCCAAGGTCGGCGAACCACGCCCCGGCGCTGCCCATCCAGTTGGCGGCGGTGCCGTGCGCGGCGGTGTTCAGCGCCGCATCGGTGCTGTCATAAGTGGCCAGCGCGAGCGCGAGAAACAGCGTGAAGAGCCCGAGCGCCACCGCCGCGGCGATCACGAGCGATCGCGCGATACTCTGGCGGAAAACGGTGCGCCAATCGGCCTTTACGGGTGCGGCCTTGCGGCTAGCCATGCTCTTATCCGGTCCCTGTCGTTTAACCACGGCGATATGCGCATGGGGCGGACTCGCCGTCAAGCGCGGCCCCCGGCCTGCCCACAGCCTTTCCAACCGCTCCGCCGCACGCTAGGGCGAAGGCATGAGTGAAACGCTGCGTAGCGATGTCCTGATTTCGGGTGGCGGTCTGGTGGGTCAGACGCTCGCCCTCGCCCTTGCCCATCATGGCCTGTCGGTCCAGATCGTCGATCCTGCCGACCCGGTGGCGACGATCGCGCCCGGATTCGACGGCCGCGCATCGGCAATCGCCAGCGCGACCTGGCAGATGTTCGAGGTGCTGGGTATCGCCGACCGCCTTGGCGGGCATGGCTGCCCGATCCGTGCCATCAAGGTCGGCGATGGTGCGCCCGACAGCGGCCGCGGCGGCGAACTCAATTTTATCACCGCCGATGAGGATCCCCCGCTCGGCACAATGATCGAAAACCGTCAGCTTCGCCTTGCGCTCGCCGCCGGATTGGCCGACGCGCCGCTGGTCAGGCTGCTTATGCCTGCGGCGGTCGTGACGCGCGAGATCGACGCACATGGTGCCGTGCTGACGCTCGCCGACGGGACACGGCTCGCCGCGCCGCTGTTGATCGTCGCCGAAGGGCGCCGCTCGCCGACGCGCGATGCCGCAGGATTCAGCATCGCGAACTGGTCTTACCATCATCATGCGATGATCGGTGCGGTCGCGCACGAAAAGCCGCACGGCAATGTCGCCCACGAAATCTTCTACCCATCGGGGCCGTTCGCGCTGCTGCCGCTCGTCGACGATCCGCAGGGGCGGCACCGTTCGGCCTTTGTCTGGACGGTATCCGAAAGGGACGGACCAGGCTTCGCGAAACTCGGCGAGCGCGGCTTCATTGCCGAACTGCAGAAGCGCGCTGGGGGTGTTCTCGGTGCGATGGAACTGGTCGCGCCGCGCATGACCTATCCGCTCGGCTTTCATCACAGCGCATCGATCGTCGCCGACCGTATCGCACTGGTCGGCGATGCTGCGCACGGCATCCACCCGATCGCGGGCCAGGGACTCAACCTCGGCCTGCGCGATGTCGCGGCACTGACCGAAGTGCTCGTTGAGGGCGCGCGGCTCGGGCTTGACCTTGGCGATGCCGCGCTGCTTGCGCGATATCAGCGCTGGCGCGGGCTCGACAATATGATGGTCAGCCTCGCGACCGACGGACTTACCCGCCTGTTCGGCATTCCCGGCCGTACCGCCGCCGCGGTGCGCCGCACCGGGCTTGGCGCGGTCCAGCGGATGCCGATGCTCAAGCGCTTCTTCATGGACGAAGCACGCGGTGAGGCCGGCGACCTGCCGCGCCTGCTCGCGGGCGCTGAAATCTAGGTATTACCACTTAGAGCGTCGGCAGCCCGCCGCTAAGCATGAAGTCCTATCCCCGTCGTTGCGGCAACCATGCCGCAGACGATCGGGGGCGGACCATGTCGACAAAAAGCAACGCACTTGAAACAGCGGTGACCGACTATATCGGGGCGCTGACCGCACTCGACGCGGCGCCCGGTGCACGGACGCGCGCGCAGGCCGATCGCAGCTTCGCCCGGCTTTCGACGCTCGCGGCGCCGCGTATCCGCTATTTCACGCGCAACTATGGGTTGACCGACGTCGCCGAGGACGCAGCACAGGTCTGCGCGATCGCGCTGCATCGAGCCGCCGAACGATATGATCCGGCCCGGGCGCGCTTTACTACCTATGTGAACTGGCAGTTTCGCGCCGAATTGCAGGCACTCAGGCACCGGTTGCACGGCGACCAGCGGTGTGCCGGGCGGCGGCAAGTCACTGCAACGCTGTCGTTCGACGCGTTGGAGGAAGAGGGCGCCGATGCCTGGCTGGTCGATCCGGCCGCCCAGGATGCGACCGAACAGGGCGCCGCCGACAATCTCGCCGAGCGCCTTGCCGATCGTCTGGTCGAGGATTGGGCATGCCGTCGACGCGCGAAACTGGGCCGTTCGCGTGGCGAAGAAAGCCGTATGGAAACCCGGCTTGCAACCGAAAAGCAGCTTGTCCGTCACCATCTGATGGTGCGCGACGCTGCGGAACGCCTACGCGAAAGCGACCGCCATATCGTGCGGCGCGCGCTCGCGGACATCGTGCACCACGCGCCGATCCGCAAATTTCACTGAGCTGCTACTGGAGCGTGGCGCGACCATCGTCGCCGTCGAAACGGCCGAAAAACTGCATCAGCTGGACGACAAGTTCGGCGCGCGCATCGATCGGCGAGGCTTCGAGCAGCGCCTGTTTTGCGGCGGCATCGAACGGCGCGACCTGCGCGATGCCGTTGACCAGCGTGGCGTCGTCGAGCTGTCCGACCGAATCCCAATCGACGACATAGCCCTGCCGCGCCGCGAAGCGCTTGGCCTCACGCTCAAGGCGCGCGCGCTCGATGCTCGCCAGCACCGCATCGTCTTCAGCCTCGAGCTCGATCTCGGCCTCCACCTGCCGGAACGGCGTCGTGACGTCGAGTTCGCGGCGGACGCGAAAGCGCGCAACGCCTTCGAGGACGAGGTTGAAGCGCCCCTCGTCGAGCGCCTCGACATCGACGATGCGGCCGACGCAACCGACATCGTAGAGCGCGGGCGGTTCGCGGTCCTCTTCGCCGGGCAGCTGCCGCGGCTGGATCATCCCTATCTGCCGGTCGCGCGCCAATACCTCTTGCACCATCGCTGAATAGCGCGGCTCGAAGATATGGAGCGGCAGGTGAAGCCGGGGAAACAGCACCGCACCGGTGAGCGGAAAGATCGCGATCCGCTGAATGGTCAAAGGCGCAGTATCGGCCATGGTTGCTCTAACCGAACAGAATCAGCGACAGGCGTCGGCGCTGCGCCGCGACCCAGGCGTCTTCGAGACCAACGGCTTCGAACAGCGAGAGCAGCTTGGCCCGCGCGGCGCCTTCGTTCCATTCGCGGTCGGCCGCGACGATGTGGAGCAGATTGTCGGTAGCCGCATCGCGCAGGCCCGCGCCGATCTGTGCGCTCGCAAGATCGAAACGCGCCTGATGATCGTCCGGGTTCGCGGCGACGGCGGCTTCGAATGCCGTAAGCTCACCGGCGTCGGGCGCATCGGCGGCAAGCGCCAGCGCGCTTTTAGCCTGCACGACGGACGGGTCGTCGGCGATTTCGGCGGGAACCGTGGCGAGCGCGGCCTGAGCGCCCTCGACATCGCCTGCGAGCAGCATCGCGCGGATCAACCCTCCGTGCGCCGCGGGGTTATCGGGAGCCATTTCGAGGATCTGTGCAAAGATGCTCGCCGCGCGCGGACCATCGCCTTCGGCAAGGACGGTGTCCCCCATTTCGATGAGCGGGGCGATCTCGACCGCGCGCGCGGTCGCCTCGCTCTGGATGGGGAGCTGCGCGAGGAGCTGGTCGAGAATTGTCTTCAATTGGCTTTCGGTGCGCGCGTTGGTCAGATTGGCAACCGGCTGCCCCTGAAAGATCGCATAGACGGTCGGAATCGACTGGACCTGGAACTGACCCGCGATGAAGCGATTCGCATCGACGTCGACCTTGACCAACACGACGCCCTTGTCGGCATAATCGGCGGCGACCTTTTCGAGCACCGGACCCAATTGTTTGCAGGGGCCGCACCATTCGGCCCAGAAATCGAGAATCACGAGGCTGGTCATCGACGGTTCGACGACGTCGCGGCGGAAAGCTTCGACGGCTTCCTTTTCAGAGGGGTTCAGACCAAGCGTGGCCACGGGGAAAGCTCCTTGTTATCGATATGCCCACTTATGTGGGAATTTCGGGCAATATGCCAACCCTTCGGAGAAAATGCACAATCAGGGGTTGCCGAGTCAAAAAGCCGGTGCTAATCGCCCGCCTCACCCGCTGGAACCGACCGGTTTCCAGCCGCCAGAGCGGGCGTAGCTCAGGGGTAGAGCACAACCTTGCCAAGGTTGGGGTCGAGGGTTCGAATCCCTTCGCCCGCTCCAGTTTTCCAGCTTATTTTCAGTGACTTGGAAGGCCATTGCTGGCCTCGGCACTGGTTGCTGAATGCGAATTCGCGCCACTGGTAAACACCTGGCAACCACGGAAATTCGTGTGATGGGTGCGGATCGGCGTTGAAAAGGCCACTGCAGCTTCATTCAGCCATACATGTGTCTAGCCTCAGGGACGCCAGCATTTGCCATCCACTTTGAGGGCGTGCGCCTTATAAAGCTGTTGGCGCAACCGTTTTGACCAGCGTCAGCGATTGTCTTGCCGATCAGGCAAGTCCGGTTGCGCCGTCTGCCTTTTTGCTCTTGTCACAGCCGCTCTCATCTTCCCGGCTCGACTCCAAATTGCGAACCGCCGATTTTCTATGCCCGCGCGTGCGTAGGCGTTCAAAAGTGTTCCGAAGCGCCGGGCGAAGAGCAGCGGCGTGGGAGAAAGATCGTCTTCACGGATGATCTGTGCGGTGACATAGCCATGCTGCTTGTGGAGACGCCGAAGACAGTCAAGCAAATCGTCGTCGCTGAACCGGCTGAGAAGTTCGGCCCATCGCGTGGGCGAGCTTCGGATCGGCTTCCCTTTGCTTTTGGCCTTCAGTCTTTCATGTCCGAGCCGTTGCAGTTCGGTCCGTCCATAAGGCAAACCCGCAAGCCTGTAGGCTTCGGTCAGCTTCCCGAAATGCAGTTGGATCACGCTGACGCTGGGCACCGACGGATCGTCGTTAATCACATGCTCATTCACATAGCCGACGCGATCGTGAAGTCGGCGTAACCGGGCGAGGATGTCATCCTTGGTCAAAGGCGGGCGGCCGCCCCGCTGGCGTACCCAACCTTCCGGTTGGTAGCCGACCAACTCGTAAACCCGGTGGATAGAGCCGAACTGCCTCCGCAGAACGGTGGTACTCTGAGTATAGGGACATTTGTCGATCAGCTTCCCGGTGAGATATCCCTTGGACCGCAGCAGGCGGGCTACAGCGGCCAAATTCTCTTCAGGGGAAACGCCATGCCGCCGAATTTTAAGACGCCGCGCTGCGCTGTCGAATTGGACGCGGCTGACAATCGGGTCGGTCACTTTCGTTTTGATCAGGGCTTCGGGCGGGTTTTTCCGTGACTTGGATTTTAGCCTCTGGGTGCGGCGGTTGAACACGTAAATCCCGAGGGCCAGTTCGTCGGACAATATACGGCGTACAATGTTCTCGCTCCAAGTCGGGCGATCGCCCGCCGGAATCTGCAGTTCGTTAAGATGCTTTGCGATCTGCCGCAGGCTCATTCGGTCCCGCGTGTACCAGGTGAAGATGTCGCGAATGACCTTCACCTCCGCATCGGACCCCCGGACATAGACGACTCGCTGGTTGTTGAGCGCCTTGCTCTCGCCGCGCTTCAATATCTGGATCGGCCAGTCATGCTCGTCGACGAGCATACGTTCGAAGCCGAACCGCCGAGGTCCGCCGACCTTGTGCCCGATCTTCGCTTGTAGAAGCTGGGCGTGAAGCACTTTTCCCGAAAGCTCGCGGCTGAACTCCGCAGCCTGCAGGCGCTTGATCTGTTTCAGAAGTGCCATGACGGGCGTGCCGTCATTCTCGAACAGCTCTGCGCAATAGATGACGGGAGCGCCGGCCTCGAAGCAGATGAACTCATAATGCCCTGCCTGATCGAGGTTCTGGAAGCGCCCCCAACGGCTCACGTCGAGAACGAGTACCCGTTCGAAGATACGCTCGGGTTTTATCACATCAGACAAGAGGGCCTGAAGTCCGGGGCGCTCGCGTAATGTCAACCCGCTCTCGCCCGGATCGGTGTAGGTTTTGACGACATTCAGCCCATGTTGCGCGGCATAGGCTGAAATCGCGCGCGCCTGATTGCGGATCGAGTAGCGCTGGTGGTCCTTCGACATTCGAAGATATTGCGCGACGGGCACGAGATATTGCTCCGAACTCTCGGACATTGAAATCCCCCTCCATTTGGTCGTCTTGGAAAAGTCGTTCGGGCAGCGGAAAACAGTCATCCACCACCCCCAGCAGATATCGATCGTTCGGAGCTGGAAAGAGGAGGCTTCAATGTCTGCCCCAACCTTTTCCAGTCCTGCCGCGCGTCGCGACTATGTTCTTCAGCTTCGCGGTGAGGGCGTGACCTTTAAGGGTATCGCCGAAAGATTGGGGATATCGCCATCGCGGGCGCGCGAGCTTTATCTGAAGGCGGAGCGAATTCGGCTGAAAATGCCGCCCTTGCCCATTGCCGAACTCGGTATGACGAGCCCCGTATCGAGGCTGCCCCTCAAATGCCGGACCATCAACAATCTTCGCTGCGCGCGCTTCGCAACGCTTGGCCAGATATTGGCGATCGGGCGCGCTGAAATGATCCATCGCTATATGGATCTAAGCGGTGACCGGGCCGGGCTGGATGAGATCCTCGCGCTACTCGATAATTTACAAGGCGGCGGGAAAGCCGCGGCGGACGTGAAATCGAACGCCGCGGAAGGCGGTTCGGCCGTCAGTTGATCGGGTCCGGCCGCGCCGACAAACGCGCACGGTTCACGACCATCCGGTCATGGAGCCGCGTTATGATTCGGCTTCCCGTCTTCTCGAACAGCGACGGAATGAGTGCGTGTATGAAGCAGGCGATTGTTCCGGCCAGCATCGCCGCCGCGAATGAAAGCGCGTGGAAGAAGTGGGCGCCGTAGCTCTCGCCGACCGAGGCCGGATGTGCGGTGAAAATGCGACGGATCATTCGGCCCTCCTTGTAGGGAGCGGTATAGATCGTGTGCTGAGGAAAAGGCTTTCAAAGATTCTGTCGTTCGATCAAAATGCGATGACAATCTGCTTTGAAAGGCCATGTGTGGAGAAAATTTCAATCGACCATATCGATCGCAAGATCCTTGGCGAGCTGCAGCGCGATGCTTCGCGCTCGCTCGCGGATGTCGCAACAGCGGTCGGTCTGTCGTCGAGCCCGTGCTGGAAGCGGATACGGCGGCTGGAAGATGCGAACTATATCCGGGAGAGAGTCGCCATTCTCGATCGCGACCTTCTCGATCTTGGCGTTACCGTTTTCGTGGCGGTGAAGACGAGCCAGCATCAGGATAGCTGGCTTACCGATTTCGCTGCGGCCATCTCCGCGATCCCCGAGGTCGTCGAATTCTACCGGATGAGCGGAGAGGTGGACTATCTGCTCAAGGTGGTCTGCAAGGACATCGCCGACTATGACCGCATCTATAAGCGGCTGATAAAGAGCAACTCGATCTTCGACGTCAGCTCCTCTTTCGCGATGGAGCAGATCAAATGCACGACACATTTGCCGCTCTAGATCGCGCATATCATCCCCGGTTCGGGGGACTAGGCAATTGGGCCTGCCTGTGGAAGTTGCGGTCGGCCGTGTCCCAAACGTCTGGTGACGGATAGCGCGCCGAAGAGGAAAACCATGTCGACGCCTATATTCCCGTCTCCGACCGAGCGCCGCGACCATGTTCTCGAACTGCGCGGGCAGGGACTCACTTACAGGGAGATCGGCGACAGGCTTGGCGTGACTGCCTCGCGGGCGCGGCAGCTCTATTTTCAGGCCGAGCGGCTTCGGGAAGATATACCTCTCCTGCCTGTCGGAGAGTTGAGCCTGGCAAGTCCGGTGTCCCGGCTACCGATCAGCCGGCGGGCGCGAAAAGCGCTGGAGATGGCCGGGATCAGAACGCTCGGCGATGTCGCTGGCAAGGATCGGCGAGCGTTCGAGGTTGAGTTTCTGAGCGTTCCGAATGGCAGTCGCCGGACCTTGGACGAGATCTTCGCGCTGCTCGACGAGCATCGGCAGGGCCCGGGCTGAAGCGCGACCGGGTTCAGCCTGGCATCGTAGCCGTGTCGGCTACGTCAGGCGCATGCGGTGCCACTTGCCTTTGGCGAGTCGGTCGCGGACCTTGCGGGCATAGTCTTCGGGAGACAGAGGGCTGCGGCGGCGGTGGCGGCGATCGTTACAATAGGTGCAGGCAGCGACGATGTTATCGGGCGTGTCGGTGCCGCCGTCCTGCCGTGCGACCAGATGCTCGGCTGTGACCTTCAGATGCTGGGCCTGCTTGAGGGTGATCCCATATCGGGCGGCGACCGCGGCCGGGTCGTCGTTCCACATCGGTTGGCGGCAATAATGGCAGCGCCAATCTTGCTTTGCGGCGGCTTCATTACGAAGGGTCGATAGATTGCACATGATCTCGCTCTGACAATGAGGTCAAAGCGGATGCGCAGCGGCCCTTCCGGTTGCCGCCCCTCGATTGGAAGCCTTTGGCTCGCGCTGGACGAGGTTAAACTCCTCACCCCGCAGTCCGTCAGCGGCCAGTCTCGGCTCCTCCTGGATGCCGAGGGCGCGGGATAGCCTCCTGGCATATCCGCCGGTGCTGATGCAGCCGGCCCGCCTGCGAATATTATCTGGTCATTCCTTGATCGACAAGCGGGCCGCGGGTGATGCTTGGTCTCACGGTGGGACAATGTCTGTTCGGTAGCATGAGGGGAACGCTTTCCCCTGAGGTCCAGCCCCATGGTTCCCATGGGGCTCGACCTACCCCTTCTTGCGGGGACACCCCGCAACACCCTTTCGATGCCGCCGCGCCCCGCGCGGCGGCGTGTTCGCGGGGCCTTCCGACAGTCGCGTTGCTGGCCGGCGCTCCCCTCTGGGCGCGGCCCGGCGGGCTGCAAGCCGGCTTTGCCGGCTCCTCCGCTTCGCTGCGGCCTTCGGTTCCGCCCGCCTCGATGGCCGCGCCCTGCAGGTCGCATCTCGCCGCCCATCCCCGCTCCGCCGGGAGGCCTGTGGGATTTGGGGCGGGAATGGAGGAAATATGCCTGTCCAACCGAAACGCCGTGCAAGGCCGAGCCGCCGTGAAGCGAGAACGAGCGCGCCGCGCGCGTCGCTCTATGATGCGGTCACGAACAAGATCATCGCCGAACTCGAAGCTGGGCGCCTGCCTTGGGTGCAGCCGTGGAAGGCCGCGCATGTGGCGGGCGGCGGCGCATCGGCCGCGCTGCCGCGCAACGCGGTGACGGGGCGGACTTATTCGGGCGTCAATATCCTGATCCTCTGGGGCGCGGTGATCGAGGCAGGGTATCCCTCGCAGGGCTGGCTGACCTTCCGGCAAGCGCTGGAGGCGGGCGGTAATGTTCGGAAGGGCGAGCGCGGGACGACCGTCGTCTATGCCGATCGCTTCATTCCGAAGGGCGAGGCGGCACGGGCGGCGCAGGATGGCGATGCGGCGCGCGCGGTGCCGTTCCTCAAAAGCTTTACCGTCTTCAATGTCGCGCAGTGCGAGGGGCTTCGAGCCGGGATCGGGATCGATCCGGCCCCACTGCCCGAGCGCGAAATCGTCCCCGTCGCCGACGCGGTGATCGCCGCATCGGGTGTCGAATTTCGGGTCGGGGGCGACAAGGCCTTTTATGTGCCGAGCCAAGATTATGTGCAGGTGCCGCCGCAGCCAGCTTTCTTCGAGCAGATCAACTATTACCGCACCGCGCTGCATGAAATGACCCATGCGACGGGCCACGCCTCGCGGCTGGACCGCAAGCTGCTGAATCCGTTCGGTTCGAAGGATTATGCGCGCGAGGAACTGGTTGCCGAAATGGGCAGCGCTTTCCTTTGCGCCTCGCTCGGGCTCGCGCCGACGGTGCGTCATGCCGATTATATCGGCTCATGGCTGGAGGTGCTTCGCGAGGATAATCGCGCGATCTTCCGCGCCGCCAGCCTTGCGAGCAAGGCCGCCGACTGGTTGCTTGCCCGGATGGAGGCGCCGGAGGGAGCTTGCGAGAATGAGGCGCAAGCGGGGAGGCTGGCAGCATGATCCTCCTAACCCCCGACCTTCGCACCGCGCTTCGCGCCAATGACGAGGCGCGCCGCTCTGCCGTCATGGCAGGATTGGCCGAACCCGATTTCGTGCCGCTCGCCAAATTCTTCAATCCGGTCGGTGCCGCGACATGGCTGGCCACCGAGTTGGCCGAAGATGGCGACACCCTGTTCGGCTTGGCCGACCTCGGGTTCGGAACGCCCGAACTCGGCTCGTTCAGCCTCTGCGAACTCGGGTCGGTGCGGCTGCCCTTCGGTCTCCACATCGAGCGCGACCTTCATTTCGAGAGCCGATTGCCGCTGTCGACATGGGCGACATGGTCGCGCCGCACGGGATCGATCCTCGTCGCCGCAACCCTGTTCCAGCGCGGCGTTAGCGCCGCGCGCACCGAGCTTCCGAAGCCTGACTAGGCGGCGGCAGACGCTGGCGGCGCGTCTTGCCGTCATTCTGAGGCCGGTCCGCCCAATCTGGAAATCGCGACGGACCGGCACCTTCCCGAAGAAAGGTTATGCACATGAAACTAGACTTTATCGACCTTGGCAAGCTGTCGATCAGCAAGACCAATATGCGCTACGCCAAAAAGGCGCCCGACGTGTCGGACATTCTGCCGACCGTCCGCGCGCGCGGCGTTCTGGTGCCGCTGATCGTGCGGCCCAATTGCGAGGCGGGACATTTTGAGATCGTCGCGGGGGCGCGGCGCTTCACGGCGGCGGCGATTGTTGCGGACGAAAGCGGCCATTCCGAGCCGCTGCCCTGTGCGATCCTCGAAGAGGGCGACGATGCCGCCGCGCTCGAAGCCTCGCTGATCGAGAATATCGCGCGGCGCGATGCCGACGAAGTGACGCAGTGGGAAAGCTATACGCGGCTCGTCAGGGAAGGCCGTAGCATCACCGAGATTGCGATGACCTTCGGAATGGCCGAGGCTATGGTCAGACGCATCCTCGCGCTCGGCAATCTTTTGCCGCGTATCCGCAGCCTCTATGCCCGCGAAGAAATACAGGGCGCGACCGTCCGGTTGCTCACGCTGGCGAGCAAGAAGCAGCAGCGCGCATGGCTGGCACTCCACGACGATGCCGAAGCCTATTGCCCGACTGGCAATCAATTGAAGGCATGGCTGTTCGGTGGCGGCGCGATCCGGGTCGAACATGCGCTGTTCGACGCCGAGGCCAGCGGGCTTGCGATTATCGCCGATCTGTTCGGCGAGGAGCGCTATTTTGCCGACAGCGATGCCTTCTGGACCTTGCAGAATGCCGCCATCGACGCGCGGCGCGAGGCTTATCTCGGCGATGGCTGGAGCGATGTCGTCATCGTGCCGCGCGGGGACTATTTCTCGGCTTGGGAATATCGCAAGGCGGCGAAGCGCAAGGGCGGGCGCATCTATATTCAGGTGCGCGAGAGCGGCGAGGTCGATTTTCACGAAGGCTATGTCACCGCGAAGGAAGCGGCGCGGCTCGACAAGGGCGAGAAACTGGAGGCGCAGCCCAAGGCCGCGCGTCCCGAACTCTCCTCGCGGATGCAGACCTATGTCGATCTTCATCGTCATGCTGCCGTGCGCGCCGAACTGGCCTCGCAGCCGCATGTCGCGCTGCGCTTGATGGTCGCCCATGCCATCGCGGGGTCGCCGCTCTGGATCGTTCGCACCGAGTTGCAGATGACGCGCGACGATGATGTCCGCGAGAGCGTCGAAACCTCGCCCGCCGAGGTTCGCTTCGACGAGAAGCGCCGCGCGGTGCTGGCGCTGCTCGGGTTCTCGCCCGAGAAACCGAAGGTAGCGGGCGACGGAGCCGTGTCGCTTGTCCGCCTTTTCCAGCGATTGATGGAGCTTCCCGACCGGGCGGTGTTCGACACCATCGCGATCGTCATGGGCGAGACGCTGAGGTCGGGGTGCGATGCGGTCGAGGCGGTCGGGCTTCAGATCGGCGTCGATATGACCAAATACTGGGAAGCCGACGACACCTTCTTCGAAGGGCTGCGCGACAAGGAGGTGCTGACCGCGCTCGTCGCCGATGTCGGCGGCGCCGAGGTCGCGGCGGCCAATGCCAAAGAGACGGGCGCCATCTTGAAAGCGATCATCCGCGATCATCTGGACGGGAGCAATGGCCGCGCCAAGGTTGCGCCATGGGTGCCGAAGTGGATGGCATTCCCACCCGCTGCCTATACGGAACGCGGCGGCGTCGGTCCGGTCAGCGCTTATGCCCGCGTGGCTGCGCTGGAGGCCAAGCCGGAACCACAGCGCGAAGCGGCGTGATGATGGGAGGGCGGCGGCTATCGCCGCCCTTTCTTCGGCATAAGCGCCGCTTATGCGGCCATCGATGAAGCGCCGCCATGCGCCGCTTCGTCCGCCGGGCGGCGGGATTTGCGTCCCGCAAATATCGATGGCGGTGGCATGCAATTGCCGATAGGCCGCACTCCCGAAAAGGAGACTGCTCATGACCGAAGAGAAGCAGGAAGATTTGCTGGCCTACACCGCCGATATTGTCGCGGCACATGTATCGAACAACAATGTTGCCATGGCCGACTTGCCCGAGCTGATTGCGCGCGTGCATGGCGCGCTCGCCGCTCTCGGTACCCCGGTCGAAGCGCCGGTCGAGAAGCAGGAGCCGGCGGTATCGATCCGCACGTCGGTGAAACCCGACTACATCGTCTGTCTCGAAGACGGCAAGAAACTCAAGATGCTGCGCCGCTATCTGATGACGAACTATGGCATGACCCCGGACGACTATCGCGCCAAATGGGGCCTGCCCAAGGATTACCCGATGGTTGCGCCCAATTACGCCGAGACGCGACGCGCGCTCGCCAAGGAAATCGGTCTCGGCTCGAAGGGCCGGGGCGGCGGCCGTAAGCCCGCCGCCGCCAAGGCAGCAGCGGCGCCCGCGCGGCGCGGGCGTCCCAAGACGGCGGCCTGATCGCTATTGCCGCTCTTCTTCCGGGCTGAATGCCGGTCCCGCCGTCAGGTGCGGTAACCGGCGGTCCTGAAAGCGGCGAATGAATAAGGGCAGCGGCTTTTCGCCGCTGCCCTTATGCTCTATGATCTGAACCGCGCTGCGGTGGTTGGTGGAAGCGCGTCCTTTCCCTCTGGATGGACGACGCCTATGCTCCTGCTTTTTCCGCTCGGCCTCTTCAGCCTGGCTTTCCTCTTCTATCTGTTGCTCGCGGCCTCCGCCCGCGCGCTTCCGCTCGGCTGCGGCCTCGCTGGCGGACTCGCCGCCTCGGCGGCGGGCGTTTCTCCGGGCTGGGCGATGTTCGCGGGTGTGATCGCACTCGTCGGCGCCGAAACCCTTCTGGTTCGCGGGGGCCAGGAATGGCGTGCCGGTCCGGCCCGGCGTCTGTTCGCTTCGCCGATCGTCGCGCCTGCCCGGGAAGCCGGGCGGGCTTTTCCATTCTAGGTCAATGCCTTGAAGGCGCAATGGCGGCCTCGCTTATGGCGCGATAAGCGCCCGCTTGATTGCCTATGCCGCCGCATATGTAGATAATCCTCCCCGACAGATGACGGGAGAGCAGCTGTGCCGGGCTATCAGAATTTTTGCCTTCCAGCGCCCTATGACGCCTGCCGCGCGCTCGACGCGCGCGGCTTTGCGTGGGAGTGGCTGCGGCGCAATCCGGACTTTCGGGCCTTATGGTCGGACGCCTCGCGCGGTGCCCGGCAGGCGAGCGCCGACGCGCTCGCGACTGTCGCCCGCTCGCGGCGGCCGCTCGTCCGCATCGGTCTTCATCCCCTGGCACGGAGGTTGGCCTCTTGGGGGCTCACCTTTCGCGCCGCCGCTGGACATATCGGCGACGGCCATGCCGCCGGTCGGCTGGCTCCCCGAAATCGATGCCACGATGCTGACCATCGTCCGTCCCGCACCATGGGCGCGGCGCGTCGATGATCTGGCCTTCCTGCCTGAGCGCTGGGGAGAGCGGGTCATCCGGATCGCGGCGCCGGGCGGCGTGACATGGCTCATTCGGCGGGGCCATGCACCCGAGCTGGCGCTCTGGGTGCCGGAAGGCCTCGCGCCGCGACGCGGTGGTGCCTTCGGCCTCTATCTTCATCCCGATCGCCGGTTCGCGGATCGCGTGGCGGCGATTGCCCTGTTCCACCGCGCGATCGGCTTGGGCACGCCGCTCCGCGCGTCGCCTTTCCGCCATGCGGCGCGTCACGCCGCCATGCTATATATCCACGATGCGCGTACGGACGGCGTGTCGCTGCGCGACATCGCCGCCATCCTTTGCGGCGAGCTGCCGCCAGACTGGCGGGCCAGCTCGGTCCGTTCGGACCTGCGCCGCCTCACCGATCTCGCTCAGCGCCTCGTCGCGGGCGGCTATAAAGCCCTCCCTCGCTGAACGCGGCAGGCGGACGTCGGTCCGCCTATGCCCCACCCCCTCGGGGCTACTGTGTCGGCGATGTGGCCGGAGACGATCCCCCCTGTCTCCGGCCACCCCTTCCCGTCCTTCGGCGCCGATGATCGCCGCGTCCCGCCCGGCCTGACCCTCTTCAATCGGTTCGGCCGCGCCGGGCGGGCGCTCACCCGAAGTCCCGCGAGGAGGCGATATGCCCGATATCATCAAGGATACCCGCTATCTGCGCACCAAGGAGGCCGCCCATTATGTCGGTCTCTCGGCGCGCACACTTGAAAAGCACCGAACCTATGGCACCGGTCCCGCCTATCGGAAGGTCGGCGGGCGCGTGATCTACAGTCTTGAGGATTTGCGCGCCTGGGCCGATCGCGGCGCCTGCGCCTCGACCTCCGATCCCAACAATCTGGCCGTGCCGCCCGCGATCCGCCGCTCGGACGACCCCGCATCCGGAGGCGGGCGATGACGCGCCGCGACAAGGACGAGACGCCGCGCAAATCGCCCTGGACCGACATGCCCGGCGAGCGCCGCGCGCGGCGCCGCCGTCTCGGTACCATCGCCGGCGCTGGACTCGCGCTCGCGACGCTCCCGCTCATCTTCGAGCCGTCGATCCGGCTCCTCTGGAATGCGTCGCCGAGCGTGCCGGTCGGTCTCTATCATGTCGCCCGCGCCGAGCCGCGCGTTGGCGATCTGGTCGTGGTGCGGCCTCCTGAGTCCGTCGAGCGCCTCGCGGTGCTTCGGCGCTATCTCGGTCCCGGCGTGCCGCTCCTCAAGCCTATCGTGGCGACGGCGGGGGCCGAGGTCTGCCGCTATGGCGGCCGCGTCGAGATCGACGGAGAGCCCGCCGCCTTCGCGCTCGTCGCCGACCGGCTCGGCCGTCCGCTGCCGGGCTGGTCGGGATGCCGCACCCTTCGGCAGGGCGAATATTTCCTGCTCGCGCCCGCGACCCTGACCTCGTTCGACAGCCGCTATTTCGGGCCGGTTGACCGCGGCACGATTATCGGCCGTGCCACCCCTATATGGACGGGATCGTGATGCGCCGCGCGCGCTTCGCGCTGCTTGCTGGCGGTCTCGTTGCGGTATGGTCTTCGACCGCTGTTTTCGCTTCACCCTCGCCCGTGGCCGCGTCAGCTTCGCTGTGCGCGCGCCATGCGGTTGAGGCGGCGCAGCGCTCGCAGCTCGCCGCAGAGACGATCCTCCGCGTCATGCATGTCGAAAGCCGGGGCCGACCCGACGCCCGGTCGCACAAGGGGGCTATGGGCTGCATGCAGATCATGCCTGCGACCTGGCGCTATCTCACCGGGAAACATGGGCTCGGTGCCGATCCGTGGGATCCGCGCATGAATATGATCGGCGGCGCGCTCTATCTCGCCGAGCTGGCCCGCCAGTTCGGATTTCCTGGTGCCTATTCGGCCTACAATGCCGGGCCTGCACGCTACGCCCGGCATGTGGCGACCGGGGCGCCCTTGCCGCGCGAAACGCAGCTCTACACCGCCAGTCTAACAAGAGCGCCGCACGCGCCACGTTCGCCATCGGCTGCTGCCTCCCGCCAGCCTCGCGCCCGCTGGCAGGAAGCGACATTGTTCATGGCCGGTCGCGGGCGCGGCGTGAACGCATCGACGGAGCGGGCGGCCGAAGTCGCTGCGTCGGCGGCGGGAATCTCCCTGTTCCCGCTCGCGAAAGCGTCGGAACCAAGCACCGGGAACAGCGAAAAATAATCCGCTTGTCGGAGGTGCGGAACGACGCGGGCCGCACGTCTTACAAGCGGGCAGCGTGCGCTCGACCTGGCGCGCGCTGTTGCATCGTAGCGACCCACGATGCCTAAGCACAACTTCGACCGGCGCCGCATTGCGGCGCCGGTCTTTTTTATGATGCCGGTATGCGCGGTCCTTGGCAGCAATATCGTTATCGATGGGTGCGGATTTGGTGCGGCCCGGCGTCTTAATGAGTGAAACATGGCAAGCCTCCCCGGTCTTGCCAGCTTTCATTGTGCGGCGTTCCTGGAAAGATACGTCTTCACAATATGGGATCGACAATGGCTTTCTTTGTTGCAGCCATTGTCGATCCCGCCTTCATCGCTCCGACACACCGATGCGAGATGATGCAATGTTGGCCTCGTCGGCTAATGCCCGTGCGCCGCTCCGGTGGAGGTCGGCCCTCAGCGCATCGCCATTCGGTTCTTGCAGCCGCGCTGCGATTTCCAGAAATGCACCATAGATTAGCGCGCGATCATCACCCGCGATTTGCGCGAGACCGGCTTTCATGACCAGCCCGCCCAGTTCGATCAACTGCCGTGTCCGGGCGCGCCGTGTCATGACCCGTGACCGATTGTCGGCGCGGGCCTTCGCCAACTCCGCACGGTTACGTGCCTGCTCCAGACGGCGTGCCGCCAGCGACAGGCGCAGTATCGCGGCTCGCCCGTTTCCGCTCGCGAGCGCGAAAAAATTCGGCGCCGCGTTTGCTCCATTCTGCGGTGACCGCCTTGTCCTTGGTCGCCACGGCGGCGAGCAGCGCGCCCGCTAGCAGTTCGGGATCAAGCGTGTCGGCACCGGTCGTTTCGACGAGTTCACCAAATTGCTGGACCTTGCGCTGCTTCAGCAATTTGGCGCGGTCGCTGAGAGCCTTCAGCTCGGCATCGAAATCTCGCATCTTGGCCATGATGTAACTCCGTCGAACGCTCCACCGTCGCTGACATGGGCGCCTTCCGAGCTCGATCAAGGTGCAATAAATTCGATGCGTAATCCGGCGTATAACGGGCGGCGCAAATGTCTGACGCGCAGCTTGCGTCGGCTCGGAATGCACGAATTATTTGACGAGAAGCCGTGACAATATGGCCTGCAATCCGATGTCCTGCGGCCCTTCCTCCTTTACCACGCCGTCTGGCGCAGGCCGGAAGATCGAAGCCAACATAATGGCCCGATCGGTTTCCGCCATATTGCCGTTTTCGTTCATCGCGAGATAGGCTTGTGTCATGATTGCGCGCTCTTTGGCATCGACACGCAGATGATGTTCACTGAGCCAGAGCTTGACCACAAGGCGCCCGATCCAGAACACCAGCGTCGTGATCGCGAGCAACGCACCACTCGTGATCAGATAAACGGGAGTTCGGTCGACCCCCGCCTCGAGGGATAGGATGATCGTCGCAGCGAGATATCCCGCCCCACCGATTATGATCGCTGCCGCCAGGAAATAACCGACGGTGACCTTCAGCAAGAGACGCTCGGCGGCCCCATGGTCGGCAGATTTGGCTTTCCAATAATCCACCGGTGCGGCCAGTTCCATCTGCGTCCGAAATCGATCTTCCGTCTCCGTGATCCGCGCGATCGCCGCTTGGGATGTTGTCGCGAAATGATCGATTATCGCGTCAGACTTGCTTTGTGCGGCGCGGCGCAGACGGTGCACCACTCCGCGCACGCGCCGCGCCCGCGAAGCCTCGCGATCGCGCTTTTGCTGTTCCAGCTCGCGCACCCGATTTTCCATGCGGGTGATTGCCGAGCGATAATTGGTGCGCTCCTGTTCCAACTGCTGGATCAACCCGGTCGGCTCGATCGCACCCGGGTCGGCTGCGAGAAGCATGCCGCGCAGGGTGGTAGGATCCGCCATGAATTGCTGCCATTCTCCCGGCGAGCGCAAATAGCGATAGGCTATACGCGCTTCGGCAATCCCGACTCTCTCCTTAATTGAAAGGACGCGCCGACCCCTGGCCGAAGCACTGACGAACAGATTGGTCTCGGAGCCCGGCAGGTGATTGTTCTGCCAAGTCCGCAGGCTCGCCAGACCCTGTTCACTCATGTCGTCAACAATCGTGCCCCCGCCGCTGAAAGCCTTGTAGATGGTTCGGAGTTCCGGCGGCGTCGATTGCAAATACTCGCCGGCTTCATCGAGCCAGAGCCAGTTCCAAAGAGCGTGCTCCTCGTGAAACCAGCGTGAGAATTGCTGACGGCTCATGAATATCAGCGGGTCTTGGCCGCTCAGATTTACCGTAAAAAATGGCTCGCTCATCGATCCTCGCCCCTGCCGTGCCCACGGCTTGTGACGCGGATATAGGATGGTGCGGCGGGATTCCAAACAACCGGCGCTGCGCCGAAACAGGAAGGGGGAAGAGCGTAGGAGAGCGCGCTTATACGTCGTGCCGACGTCGCGACGCATGGTGTAGATGGATTGCCGTCATGGCGATCTATCATTTCTCGGCCAAGATCATCTCCCGCGCCGCGGGCCGCAGCGCCGTGGCGGCTGCGGCCTATCGCGCGGCCGAACGCCTGCACGACGAACGGCTGGGCCGGAGCCACGACTTTTCGAACAAAGCCGGCGTCGTGCACAGCGAAGTGATGCTGCCCGAGGGCGCGCCCGAGCGCCTGTCGGATCGCGCAACGCTCTGGAACGAGGTCGAGGCGGCCGAAAAGCGCAAGGATGCTCAGCTTGCCCGCGAAGTGGAATTCGCGATCCCGCGCGAGATGGCCAAGGAACAGGGCGTCGCGCTCGCCCGCGATTTCGTCGAGCGCGAGTTCGTCGCGCGCGGCATGATCGCCGATCTCAATGTTCATTGGGATATCGGCGCTGATGGCGAGGCGAAGCCACATGCGCATGTCATGCTGTCGCTGCGCTCAGTGGACGGCGGTGGGTTTGGCTCAAAGGTGCGCGACTGGAATGCGACCGCGTCGCTTCAGCATTGGCGCGGGGCATGGGCGAGCCACGTCAACGAGCGATGCGCTGATCTCGGGATCGACGCGCGCATCGATCATCGCAGCTATGCCGCGCAAGGCATCGATCTTGAACCGCAGCACAAGATCGGTGCAGCGGCGATGCGGCGTGAAGCCAAGGGCGAGGCGAGTGAACGCAAAGAGGATCATCGCGCGATCGCGCGCGCGAACGGAGAGGCTATCGTGGCTGATCCGCGGATCGGTCTTGATGCGTTGACACGTTGTCAGGCGACCATCACGCACCGCGATCTTGCGAAGTTCGCGCATCGGCATTCGGACAGCACCGAGCAATATGCAGCGGTGCTGTCGGCGATGCGCAGTTCGGACTATCTGGTTGCGCTTGGGCGCGACGCCCGCGGCGAGGATCGCTTCACCACGACTTCGATGCTCCGCGCCGAAGTCGCGCTGGCGCGTCATGCCGATGCACTGGTGTCTTCACGGCACGGCGTTGCGGCCGATGGTGTGCGCCGCGCCTGTGCCAATGCCGCGAAACGCGAGCTGGAGCTTGGCGGCGAGCAGCTGCACGCGCTCGACCATGTGACCCGGAGCGAAGGTCTGTCGCTGGTCGTCGGCTACGCTGGGTCGGGGAAGTCGGCGATGCTGGGCGTAGCGCGCGATGCTTGGGAGGCGATGGGTTACCGCGTGCGCGGCGCGGCGCTGTCGGGGATCGCGGCGGAAAATCTCGAAGCGGGATCCGGAATATCGTCGCGCACGATCGCGAGCCTGGAACATGGCTGGGCGAAGAACTTCGAGAGGCTCGAACGACATGATGTGCTGGTCGTCGACGAGGCGGCGATGATCGGCACGCGCCAGCTTGGACGCGTGCTAGCCGAAGCGAAGAGTGCGGGCGCCAAGGTCGTGCTTGTCGGTGACGTCCAGCAACTTCAGGCGATCGAGGCAGGCGCCGCGTTCCGGATGCTCGCCGAGCGTCATGGTGCCGCCGAGATCGGCGAAATCCGGCGCCAGCAATCGGAGTGGATGCGCGAGGCGACGCGCGCTCTCGCAACCGGGCGGACGGGCGAGGCGTTCGCCCGCTATCGGGACGCTGGCATGGTAGTCGCCGCAGACACGCGCGACGCGGCGCGCGCCGAGTTGATCGCGCGCTGGGATAGCGAACGGCGATTGGAACCTGCCGCGTCGCGCATCATTCTTACTCATCTCAACAAGGAGGTTCATATGCTCAACGACGCGGCCCGCGAAACGCGGCGGGCATCGGGCGAGATTGGAGCCGATGTCATTGTGCAGACCGAGCGGGGCGAGCGAGCCTTCGGTGCCGAGGACCGGATATTGTTCCTTCGCAACGATCGGGGTCTCGGAGTGAAGAACGGGACGCTCGGCACCGTCGAGCAAGCCACGGCCGAAAGGCTGAATGTGCGGCTCGACGACGGGCGCCACGTTGATGTCGATCTTAAATCCTATGGCCATGTCGATCATGGCTATGCGGTCACCGTTCACAAAGCGCAGGGGATGACGGTCGATCATACGCATCTTCTCGCGACGCCGGGACTCGATGCGCACGGCACCTATGTGGGGCTCAGCCGTCACCGCGATGCGACTGCCGTTCATTATGGGCGCGATGATTTTGCCGATGATGCAGCGCTGCGGCGTGCCCTGTCGCGCGAGCGACCGAAGGATATGGCGCTCGATTATCGAGGAGGTCATTCGGGCCGCGCCGAAATCGCCACGAAAACCTGCCCGCACGGCGTCGCAATCGAATCGGCGGGGTCAACCTTGTCGCAACCGCAAACGCTCGCTGACAAGCTCCGTGCGATGGTTCGAGCTCGGGTAGATGCGCCGAAACCTACCCCGGAATCGATGCGCCAAGCCATATCGCAGACTGCGGATACGAAAATTGACCAGGGGTTGAAGTCAGGTCGCGATCACGATGCCGGACGATAATGAGGAACGGGTGAATTGCGCGAGTCACCGCCGGGTAAATGGAAGACTGCGGCAGCGCGGAAAACTTGGCGCAACACGTCTTCAAATTATCAGCATCTTCTGGCGGTATTATGTTCCAACCTGAAATTGAGATCGAGCATCATGATCGCTTGCTCCGGATCCGTAATCTGCGCACCTCGGGCCTTAAATATGTTGAGATCGCTTCAGCGTTGGGGATTTCAGCCGCACGCCTGTCGCACCTTCGTCCACAGGTGGATCGGTTGCCCCATGGCGAACGGCTGAGCACAATGGATGAGGTCCGCCCCGAGACAATTGTCGCAATGTTGCCGCTCAGTAGGCGCAGCCGTTCGATCCTTTCGGCCTCCGAGTTTGCGACGGTCGCCGACCTGATGCGCGCCCAAGGCAGGCCGCTCTGTCAAGAGATGCTGCCTCAATGTGATCCACGATCTTGGCGTGAAATACGGATCTGCCTTGCAGTGCTCGAAGCAAATGAGATCGCAGTTCGTAAGGTCGAAGCAGGATAGTTCCCGCGTCGGATTTTTGAGACCGCTAGCGCTGTCGCGTCATACTCGCGGCCATTGGCTAAATGAATCAGACTTGGATCACTGCCGGAAGGTCTTTGGTCACTTCGGCATATAGCTCCGCTGGCTCGAAGTTCATGGCGCGAGCAAGCGCATAGAATTCCAACAAGTCGACCCGGCGCTGACCCCGTTCGATGTCAGAAATATAGGATTGATGTTTTCCTATCGACTTGGCGAGTTCGGTTTGTTTGAGCCCGGATTTTAGCCGAGCTGCCGTCAACGCAGCAGCGATCGAGTTCTGTGCTTCGGAATAGATCGCCCCTGCCATGGGCTTGCGATAAATCGACAAACGCGATATCGAATAAGTCGATATGGAGATCGAATATGGCGGCTGATAGCAATGAGCGCTTGGCACAGCGAGAGGCTGGGCGTTTGATTGTCCTTGCCCGAGATATGCTCACATCTCCATCTGAGGAAATCGTCGTGGCGTACCTCGATCTTGCAATGACGGCGCTGCAAGACCTAGGCGTTCCGTCGTCAGTTGGCTTCTGTCCGAATGATGCACACGGCACCTGACATCTGACATCAACATTTTGCGATTGCCGATTGCGCGAATGATCTTCTCGCACGTCATTCTCATGTGCGGAGGTGGCGATATCTTAGACGCAGCGGACTTGAAATCCGCCTGGTTCATCCAGTGCGGGTTCAAGTCCCGCCGTCCGCACCATATTTGGTGGGGCCTGTAGCTCAATGGTTAGAGCTGGCCGCTCATAACGGCTAGGTTGCGGGTTCGAGTCCTGCCGGGCCCACCAGTTCCTCGCTTTTCTTGGATGGCTGAGCGTAGATTTAGGCCATAGACCAAGCCGGTCGTCGCTTGGGATAAGGGGTGGTGGCTTACAACTCCTCAGCGGGTAATGGATCGGGCGCCGATCCTTTGACCGAGCAGATTTCGCTCATACTCGCCATCGTCGCCATTTTCGGGTGCTGGCCGGCGATCCAGTTGCAGATCCCGCAAGGCAGCCGCTTCGAGATGGCCGATCTGGTGGCGGAGCATTGGATGCATCGTCGCACTTTGGAGCCGTGGGTCAGCGTGCGCTGGGCTTGGCTGGCAGCACATAATTATCACGGATGGTTCGCGATCTCCACCTTGCCCGGCGCAATTGCCATTGGTCTTGTCCAGGCGTTCGATAAGCGAAGCGTCTTGCCTTTTGTGCATGCCGGGCTCGGGTGGGGTGGCGGAGGCCTGCTCGGATACGTGCTGTTTCTAGACTTCAGGGAATATAGCTGGCCGCTGGCGGTGATGATGCCCGCGACCCTTGGATTTCTCGGCGGTGCGATCGGGTCTCGCATGACGTCGCTGGCACGGAAACCAAAACATTTGCGCGGCACGCGGCTCGGGATCGGATGGTCGGGACGGCTCCTTCAGCATCTTTGGCGAAGGCGGAGCGACGTCGCGCTCGCGGGAATTACGTTGAGTCGCGTTGACGAAGCCATGCATGTCGCAGCGATCGGAGCGACGGGTTCAGGCAAGTCGACTGCGCTGCGCGCCTTGATGGCGGATAGCCTTCGCCGCGGTGATCGCCATCTGGTTGCTGATCCCGATGGAGCAGCGATGGAGGCCCATTGGGCGGCGGGAGATATCGTCCTCAACCCGTTCGATCCGCGCTGCGCCAAATGGGATTTGCTCGGCGAGATCGAGCGGCCGAGCGACTTCGCCTTCATCGCAGGATCCTTGCTTCCGCATATGGGACAGGGCGACCATGACCAGTGGATCAGCTACGCGCAGCAATTGCTGGCCGGTGCGATGGAGAATTTCTGGACACTGAAGCTCGGCAGTTCGGACGACTTCGTGACAATGCTCTCGTCGGCTCCGATCAGAGAATTGCGTAACCTTTGTGCCGGGACGCCGGCGGCGCGCTATTTCGAGGACGGCGGCGAGCGGATGCTCGCGTCTATCTTGGGGACGCTCGCGCCAGCGGTCGGACATCTCCGCCTGATCGCCGAGCGGGGCGGCGAGCCTTTCTCGGTCCGGCGATGGATACGCGAGGGACAAGGCTCGCTCTGGATTCCCTATCAGGCGAATCAGATCGCGGCGCTGCGGGGGCTCGCCTCCTGCTGGATGAATATTGCGATCCTCGAGACGTTGTCGCTCGAACCGTCCAGCGAACGCCGCATCTGGTTCCAGATCGACGAGCTTGATGCGCTGGGCCGGATCGAGGGGCTCAAGGACGGGCTTGCCCGGCTCCGCAAATTTGGCGGGTGCATCGCGATCGGTTTCCAGTCCTATGCGCAGCTTCGCCAGATTTACGGCGATGGTGCCGAGGCGATCGTCGAGAATATCGGGAATTTCTTGCTGCTGCGTTCGGGGCTCAGCGACGATGGCGGCACTGCGAAGCTGGCGTCGCGCCTGATCGGCAGCCGCGAGGTCGAGCGGCAGGACATCAGCCGGTCGCGATCGTGGGGACGCTACACTAGCCGGTCGATGACGACGCAACCGCGCCGAGTGGTTGAGGAGGTCGTGCTCCCGAGCGAGATCATGCAGCTTCCCGATAGGGAGGGATTCCTGAAACGGGCGGGGTCGCCGGTCTGGCGCCGAGTGCGCTTCCCCTATTCAATGAATTGATATGGGCCGAGATTTGAGGACTTCTGATTTCTGCTTGCCGCGCGTCATTAATAACAGGCGCAGACTTCTTTCGGGGATCCTATGTATTTACTGGCTCATGGCCGTGGGGAATATTTTGCCTGCTGAAACCGGCGTCCCTAGTGAACCTGCATCTGAAGGGTTGATCGTCCACTTGGTCGTGCCGGTGTTTTTCCGGTCATGAACCGCCATCGCGTGATCGATTTGAGCGAGCGACAGCGGCAATGCCTTCGCGGCATAGCGCGAGGCCTTCAGGCCAAGGAGATCGCGTCCGATCTTGGGCTCTCATACAACACCGTCAACGAACATTTGCGAAGTGCGCGGCGGCTCTTGGGTGTGACGACAAGTCGCCAAGCAGCGCGCCTGCTCGCGGTATCGGAAGCAGACAATTCGATTGTACTCGACCAAATTGGGGTCGAGTTCACAGTTCTCGACAGCAATACCGATTCGGCGGACGCCACCGGCGCCGTTCGGAATCGTTACAATCTCACCATCCTCCAGAGGATCGGACTCACCGTGGCGACAGCCTTCGCTGCGGTAGCGCTCGCCGGCGCGCTCCTCGTGGGCGCCGACGCGATCAACCGCATCTTCGTCGGATATGGGATCGACATTTCCGACCCCCCGTACAGGAAATAGCCGCCTCCTCGCCGGAGGCGGCGAGGAGAATAATATGTTCGTCAAAAGGAAAGCCGCATTCGACACCATCCAGCCGTTGTTTCAGGCCGCCGAACAGGCGACCGACCAGGCTGCGACCGATACCGCCGTCTGCATCGCCGAAATGCTGAAGGCGCGGCAGGATGCGAACTTGCCAATGAGTGTGGGCACCGAAATGCTCGACAAGATGGTGCAGGCGCTCGCCGCCGGTGTCGATGCGCGCAAGCATTTCATCGAGGCGCATGCTTTGACCCCCACGGTAGTCAAGGAAATCGGACTCGAGAAGGCGTTCGGCGACATTCATCCGTGTCCGCGAACGCGCGCGAACGGCGAACTCACTGTCGTCCCCCAAGCTTTCGCGGCTTGACGGAATGGCGCCGTTCCGCTGTTCGACCGGCAGGGAGGGGATAAAGGGTGCTACGCATCGCGATCTTTCTCATCCTGCTGGTTGGAACCTGCGCTTATGCCTTGTGGCGGGGCGGCGCTCCCGAACGCATCGCCGCGGGCGCTATGCTTGCGGCTTGCTTTGGGTCAGCGCTGGTACGGAGCGATGCCGACTTGCGCTTCTCCCAAATGGAGGTCGGGATTTTCCTGATCGATCTTCTTTTGCTCGCCGTTCTGTTCGGCGTAGCTTTGAGAGCCGATCGTGGTTGGCCAATTTTCGTTACTGCGCTTCATTTGGCAACTGTTGGCGCCCATGCCGTGAAGCTCATTCAGCCCGACATCATTCGCGTGACCTATGTTGTGATGGTAACCGCCTGGAGTTGGCCTATGGTCATTGCGCTAGCGGTGGGAACTTTCCGCCATCGGCTACGCGTCGGTTCTCAAGGGTGTGACCTTGACTGGAGCCATCCTCTTGAACCGCAGCATCGGACATCGCTGTGGCATCCTTTCGGACGAGAGCGCGCTTGATTATGCAGGCAGTGGAGCATGAGTGCCAGTCGCGATGAACCCGCATCTGTCCAAGCGCCACTGCGACCTACCTTCCAGCAGATCGAGATATTCCTGAAAGTGGTCGAGACCCGCAGTTTCGTTGCTGCCGCGCGTTTGCTAGGAATCTCGCAACCCGCAGTCAGTCAGGCGATTGCGAAGATGGAAGAATTATACGACGCTGCTCTCTTCATGCGGCGTCGCAACGCGCCGTTGAGCCTGACGCCAGTCGCCGAAGCGGTACTGCCGACGGCCCGCGCTCTGCTCCATACTATTGATCATCAATCGTCCCGCGCCGCTGCGGCTGCACTGAGCCAGATCGGCCGGCTGTCGATCGGATTCTATCCGGGTATCTGTTCCGGACCGCTGAGAGAAGGGATGTCCGATTTCATCCGTGAATGCCCCGACATCGCGCTGCGCTTGGTCGAAAGTTCGGCGGGGGAACTCCATCGCCAACTCAACGCTGGCGACCTCGATATCATCTTCACAGCCTTTCTAACCGACCTTCGTAACCCTGCACTGGTTCAAGAGGGTCTTTGGTCGGAGCGATTGGTCGTCTTGCTTTCTGACGCGCATCACTTCGCGCAGCGCGAGCAACTCACTTGGGATGAAGTCGCGACGCAGCGCATCATTCTTGGGTCATCCAAAGGCGAGATGACCGGCTACCGCGCTATATCGTCCCGTATGGGTGACCGTCCTTTGGATTGCAGGCATCATGCGGTGACTCGTGGCGCGCTGTTCCAACTCGTAACGATGGGACTCGGTGTCACGGTGACATTTCCATCTGCTATGCTCGTCACGGCGGGGACGGTTGCGGTCCCCATTGCCGATGACAGCGCTGTCGTTCCGATCGAAGCAATTTGGCACCAAGGAGACAACAATCCGATCCGCCACCGGCTTGTCCGAAATATCCGAGATCGGGCTAAGGCTTATTCCGCTTCGGCAACCGCTTGAGCAAATAGGAGTTCCGGCAGGACGCCCAGCGCCTGTGCGAAGTCATTCACTCCAAGCAGCGTCAATTCATATGGCCGTTTTCGATCTGGCTCGAATAGACCGGCGCGACTTGAATATGCCCGACGTCGTGGGTCCAGTGCTCGCTGTTTGAAATGTTGCATCGCGGCATCACTGTTGCGGAAATGTGGCAAAACTGGTTTCAATTGTTACGGATTGATTGCCAAAGTGGACGAAATCGGCTTTCTAGGCGATGGAGGGACCAGAGGTGAGCAATCCGGACTCGAAACCGCTCGAGCCTGAGCCGCACGACAGTCAGTCGCAGCGAACCATTGATGCTGCCTACCGCCAATGGTGGAAAAGCCTTGTCAACAGCGTCGGACGGCAGTTCGGCGCGGGGCCGCCGGATCCCGAAGAAGCCGTGCAGGCGGCCTTCGAGAAATTCTCCAAGCTCGCAAAGCCTGAAGATGTCGCCGATCCCCAATCCTATCTTTACGTCTCCGCGCGCAATTATGTTTTAGATCAACGCCGCCGAACGGCTGTAAGAAACTCCGCATTGGATATTGTTGAATTAATGGAAGAGGGGGACGCCCCTGCGAATTACGATACTGAGCGCGTCTATATAGGTAGAGAGCATCTGGCGATCGTTGCGACGACGCTTGATGCGATGGATGAAAGGAGGCGCGAAGTGATGACGATGCATGTCATTGATGGCCTCCCCTATGCCGAAATCTCGCGGCGCATGGGTGTCTCGGAAACGCGGGTGCGTCAGCTGATGGCCTCGGCTCTCTCGCTCTGTACGATCGCGATCAACGCGGTCAATGAAAGTGATACGGAATAATGGCGCGGTCGCTCCATCTTGATGATTCCATCCTCGTGCAGGCCGGCGAATGGTATGCGCTGTCGCTGAGCGATGAGGTGACGGGCGCAGACCTCGACGCGCTTGAGGTGTGGCTTGACGCAGACCCGCGTCATGAAAGCGCATTCGATCTCACCGCGCGCACCGCGCGCCAGCTTGGTGAAGGTTCGCTCCGGGCTCGATTGGTGGCTTTGTCCGGTTCCGAGGCCGTCCGGGTTGCGGAGACGTCCGTTGAGGGCGATGTATCGAATGTCGTTCCATTCACGGGATCTCCGGCTTTCGAAAGTTCGGCGATCGCGAATGAAAATGAGGCGGTGGTGCAAGGGAAGCCTCGTGTGTTCCCGCGTCCGCGCGTCCGCTGGGCCGCGATGAGCGCGTTGGCGGCGTCTTTGGTTCTTGCGGTCAGCGTTGGCGTGTTCGAGCGGGCGCCGATCGGGCAACCTGTTAGCACGGCGATTGCACAAACGCGCGTTCTAACGCTTCCCGATGGGAGCCGTGTGACGCTGGGACCGGACAGCCGTATCGCGACCCATATCGATGGCGAGGAGCGTCGCGTGACTTTGATGTCTGGCGAAGCCTTCTTCGAAGTCGCGCATGACCGCTCGCGGCCATTTTGGGTCGAAGCCGGCGACGCGCGCATCCAGGTCGTCGGGACGAAGTTCGACGTTACCAGGTCGAGCGGCCGCGTGCATGTGTCGGTCCTCGAAGGCGTCGTGAAGGTTCATGAGCCCTCACCCTTGCTGTCCGCCGCCGCCGTCGTTACGCTCCGCAAGAGCCAGAAGATTGAGATCGTCGATTCCACGGGCTTCTTCGCCGCTCCGCCGGCAGCGGCGGTGATGGAGGATCCTGTTCCTGCCGGCGAATGGCGGCGCGGTACGCGCACCTATATCGACACTCGTCTCGGTGATGTGGTGTCGGACCTCAATCGCTATTACGGTCCTGGCGTGCGGATTTCGGATCCTGCGCTGGCCGATGTTCGGATCGCGATGGAGCTACGCCCGAGCGACGTAGACGCCTTCTTCGATGTTCTGCCGCTCATCGCTCCGGTGAAAATCGAGAAGAATCGCGACGGAGCCGTGGTCGTTGAGCGGGCGCGTTAAAGCTCGGTTACAAAAAAATTTCACTGCCCCTTCGGGTTGGACTTTCCCCTGCGTCATTTGTCATGAGCCGCATTAAGCGGTGAGGGGGATTTGACCATGAGGACCTACCGAAACCGGATTTTGACCATTGCCCTGATGACCGCGTCGCCGCTGTCGCTCGTCGTCGCAGCGAGCCCGGCAAGCGCGCAGGAAAAGAGCTACGACATCAAGGCGCAGCCGCTTGCCAATGCGGTTCTGGAATATTCGCGTCAGTCGGGCATATTCGTCTTGGCTCCCATGGACCTCGTTAAAGGCAAAAGGTCGCCGGCTGTTCGGGGAAGCTTCTCGGCCAGTGAAGCGCTGGTCAAGCTACTCGCGGGCAGCGGGTTGCGCGCCGTGCGCGGCGATAATGGCGGAATGGCGCTCGTGCGCTCGAGTGCGCAGGGAAGCGACGACGGCGCTAGTCAGGCGCCGACCCGCCCTCAGGCTCTCGTTACTAAGGCGCCGACGTCATCCGTTCCTGGAGCGGTGATCGATCTTCGAACCGGAGCGGCGCTGAAGGGCGCCTTGGTGGAAATCGCAGAAACCGGAGAAACTACCTCGACCGGTGATCTCGGCGATTTTCGTTTCCCCGGCAAGACGGGAACGTACGAGTTACGGATATCCTATCTTGGATATCCGACCCAATATCAGTCGGTCGAGCTGAAGGACGGGCGCGCTACTTCGAGCATTATCTTGTCTGACGGTAGCTCGACTAGGGAAATCATTGTCTATGGAACGCGCTCGGCGCGTGCCCAAGCTCTGAATCAGGAGCGTACAGCGGACAATGTATCAACAATCGTGTCGTCGGACCAAATGGGGAAATTCTCGGGGACGACTATTGCTGAATCTCTCCGGCGCTCTCCGGGCGTTGCATTCGAACGGGCAGAAGAGACTGGCGATGGCGCCAATATAGTCGTGAGAGGAATGGCCCCCGATTTTAATACTGTCAAACTGAATGGCATAGAATTGCCTGAAGCTACCGGAACGGGGCGCTCCGCGTCCTTGGGCAATATTCTTACGGAGTCTATTAGCCAGGTTACGATCAGCAAGACGCTCTTGCCGAGCCAAGATAGCAGCGGGACGGGTGGCCTTGTCGAGATTGAGACCAAGAGTCCGCTCGATCGCAAGCGCCGCTTCGCGTCATTCGGTATTGAGGGCGGCAAGCGCGGGAAGGGCTTCAGCGACGATCTGCTCGTTTCGGGTACCGTGTCCGCTACATTTGGGGCGGAGGACAATTTTGGGATCAGCGCGTCTGTACAGTATCGTAGTCGAAAAGCGGAAAGCCTCAGGACAGATGCTACATTCGCTTACGGGGAATATCTGCCACTGCAGGTTGACGGTACACCCATACCCTCAATGTCCTTTATCGATCCCCGTACTTCCTTTCCATTTGAGGAAGGAGTTGATGGATTTTATCCGATCGGAACGAATATAAAGCTAAGCCGAACTCAGTCTGAGAATTTTGCGTACAATCTGGCAGCAGCTTGGCAAATATCCGATCATACTAGGTTGAAGTTAGATTTATCTCGATTTGAACAAAATTCCGAAAACTCCAACCAAGCATTTGGTATAAATGTTGAGAGCTATTATATTATACGGCCAGTTGTAGCGCTCGGGGGGGATTTAAGATACGCTCTATCATATCCAGATAATCGAGTTTCTCTCCAGCAAAGCTATGGGTATGAAAAAAATAATTCGACCTCCAGCGTAATGGTTGCGAGTGGTAAAACCAATCTCGGGCGATTCGATCTCGATTACTCAGCAGGTTGGACAAAGGGAAATTCGCGCCGAGGCGGCGCGTCAATGTTAATCTCCGCAGAAGCACTTTTACCGCCTGAACTTCTGTTGCCCAGCGCTGTCGATGACGTAGAGGGCGTCATTTTGACGCCATTTGCGCGACAGCAACAGAGTACTTTTCCGTTCCCTTTGCTAAACGAAGCGGGATTCTCCCTTATCAATGATCCTTCCACATATAGATTTTCTAGTGCTTCTAATAGGCCGGAATTCGGATCGAATAGCCGATGGAATGCGGACTTCAAGGCTCGTTATAGATTTGAAAGCAGTTGGTTGGAATATATTGAGGTAGGTGCGTCCTACAAGCGTTCAAAATTCACCTCGGGAACGCCGGATCAGACAACATACGCTGGTATTCGTGATCCTCTCGATAACTTCCAAAACCCTCGGTTTAATCTATTCAACATTCCATTTTCTCAGAACGCGCTTGGCCGAATTGGCCAAGATACGCAGATTAGCATGATCAGTCGGCGCGACATGATCGCATTCTTAACAACACAGCTGCCTGAGCTGGCGATTGCCTATGATCCTTCCGATCCGGCGATCTCCGATCCTGCGAACCTCGTCTACGCTCGAAATTTCTTGCGAGATGCGCGGTTGGACGACACTTACACTCTTGAGAGGGATTTGGCAGCCTATCTACAGGCAAAAATTCAGATTGGAAAACTTGACCTGATCGGCGGTGTACGCATGACTCGACTGGCCTTGGAGGCGGCCAATCTGAGTATGCCGATTTATATTCGCTCGGACTTTACTTTTGATCCAGATTTTGAGGGTCAATTCGATAAAATAATAGCGGAAAAGGTGACGCAAACTGATATTCTTCCACGAATATTAGCTAACTACCGCTTTGATGATAATAATGTGATACGTCTTGGGTACTATAAATCAGTTGCTAGACCTCAGATTAGCCTTCTCTCTTCGCGGCCGAATATCACTCTTTACATGTTCCCATTCTTTGGCCCTCAAGGCCGGCAACCGTTTTTTGGCGTTTCCAAGGGCAATCCCGATCTTCGCCCTGCTGTGACACACAATTTCGATGTGAGCCTTGAGCGTTACCATGAAAAGATTGGGGTGATAAAGGTTGGGATCTTTTACAAAAGGATCAAGAACTTACTCGAAAGCAACGTGTCTAACAGTCCAGCGGATGTGATTGCGGCAGCGGGCGTTCTGCCAGACTATCCCGCCTTTGCTGCGGTTCTGGCGAATCCGGAGAACTATCATCTCTCGGTCAGCCTGCCCGCGAATAATCCTTCGCCGGCACATATCTGGGGTGTTGAGGCGTCGCTCGAGCGCCGTTTCTGGGCACTCCCTGGCTGGCTCGCCGGATTGGGCGTTTTTGTCAATTATACCTACACTAAGAGTAGCAAGAAGCAGCCCGTGCGGTGGGATTATGCGCCAGTCGTAAGCGCGTCGGGCGCGGTGACGGAATACACTACCGAACAGTTTGTCGTCGAGAATGTGCCATTTGCCGGACAACCTAACCATACCGGAACGGCGGCACTGACCTATAACAAGTATGGTGTCGATTTCACTCTTGCCTACACTTACCAAGCCGCTCGCCGCCAAGGTTCATTTTCATCATACGACCTCAACCTGTTCGAGGACGCTTACGACACTTTAGATGCTAGGCTGTCTTACACTTTCGAGCAGACCTCCGGAAAACCCAAGATTTTTGTCGAAGCCAAGGACCTTTTGCGCTCGTCGGAAGAGGCATCTTCGAACACTTCGATCCGTAGCTTGCAATCAGCATACGCCAGTCAGCCAGCAATCAGTCGCTATTTCGGCGGACGAGAGGTTCGTGTGGGTTTTGATCTGACGTTCTAATCGTAAAGTCTCAAGCGGACAATTAAAAGCCTGATAGTTAAAAGGTAAAAACTAAAATGCGACCTATATTATTTGGAGCATCCCTAATAGCCGTTATCCTTGCTGCATCGGCATCATCATCTAATGCGCTAGAAACCGCGCAATCGAGCAAAGAAGTAACTGAAAAAAAACTTAGGAATGGAATCACATATTTCATCCACGAGGGGGTACGGCCAGCAGGAAAGGTAAGGTTGCAGCTTGTAGTTAATGTTGGTGCTGCAGATGAAGATATCGATGAGGTTCAGTATGCTCATCTAGTTGAGCACATTAGGTTTAGCGAATTCAAATTATCACCGTCTGGTAGGGCATTGGAGAACGCCGGGCTAAAGCCAGGAATAGACGTGAATGCGTCAGCTGGATGGTACACTAGTTATTATTTTGATGTTTCTGCAGATAGACCGGATCTTATTGCAATTGCGCTCGATGCTCTGCGGGAAATGGCTTCTGCAAAGCCGGTAGGCGACCATCAAGTTGAAATCGATAAGAAGGGGGTGTGGGCCGAGTGGGACAACGCTGACCGTGCGCAGCGAAGAAATCAGGACAATTTAAAAGCCATCCTTACTAAGGGAAGTAAATCTCCTAATTTCTTGGGTGATTATTATGCACTCAACGAGCGTTCTTTTTCCCTCGCTAACGGAAAATCGGTTTCAGAGTTCATTTCTCGATGGTACAGGCCTGCGTGTCAGTCAATTATTGTAATAGGTGTCGAAGATTTGGGCGGTATTTCTCGTGAAATTGAGAAACGTTTTTCGGACATTCCTGATCTTGGAAACGAAAAGTGCGCCAAAAATAGGTTCGGCGAGTATCGATTGCCTCTTCCTGCTCCGCGGCAATTTGTCGAATTTCCGAGCGTTTCTGGAAATTATGAGGGCGAAATCGTCTTCCCTTTCGAAGGTCAATTTGAACCTCGTTTGGAAGAAAATAGCAGGTCGTCTGATATAAGAGATATGATTATTTCGAGTATGATCGCAGATCGGATGAAAAGCTTAAGCGTAGATAGAAAAGGTGGGAATAGTATCACATACTTACCTCAATTTCTAACGCCTTCTCAGATATCTGCGTTCAGCGTTATTTCTTCTTCAGATTCTTTTGACGGCATGATGAGCTCGATGAAAGAAAATTTCCTAATTTACCGATCAATTTTGAAATTCGGATTTTCGGAGGATGAGGTCGAAAACGCGAAATCGAAATTACGATATACTTGGACATCTCAATCTATATCTAATGAAGATGTTACGAGAAATATTTCTGATCATTTTGCATTGGGATCTTGGTTGGATGAGCCAAATTCGCTGCATACTAAGCGTCTAAAGCATTTGAACGATATTTCGTCGACTGGCATTAACGCTTACCTAGCGGGCATATCCGAATCTATTTCTCGACCTACGGTCGTAATAGCCAAGCCTCTGAAAGAGGATGGTAACTATATTACTAAAGAACAAATTTTTGCTATGTATGATGGGTGGCTAGATATAGCTGTGCCAAGATCTGCCATCATCCCTGAAAATACGACCAAAATCCTGGCGGATCTCGAGACCGTTGGAAAATTAGCGGCAAGTCCCGCTCAGGCAGGTCGGATTAAAGTCGGAGCGTCTACGTCAATTATAACGAAACCGCACGGACTGCGCATTATATCTGCTCGAGAAAAGTCTATGTTGTTCGGAGATCAGATTGTGATGATCAACGCGGTTATTCCTAGGGGGACAGCTGATCTTGAAGAAAACTGGAATTTGGAGAATCTTAATGAGTCCCTTGGGGACGGGTATTTTGACATTTTATCGGCATCAAGTTTGAAAGATTTGATTAGCGAGCGAAGGATTATGGTATCTATTTCGGTTACCGGTCCGCATTCTTCCGAGATGCATGCCATTATTCCGCATTCGTCGTTGCGTGCCGGCCTAGGACTCGCTCACTTAGTTGGAGCTGGGAAAATGAAGTTTGACGATGGAAGGACGTCAAAAGCTTACGCCGAGATTCTGGGTGGACTGCGAGATGTGGACGTTATTGCGGTTGGGGACTTTGAAACTGAGGAGCTCGCACAGCTCATTTCTGGGCAATTCTCGTCAGTAGAGGGTACGCGACAACGCGTTTCGCATCGCAACGATGCGCCGATCGCAAAGTGCGAGGGGGGGCACGAGTGGGTGATCCAGCGTAAGACCGATTCATCCGTCGTGTATTTCCGCTCGACGATTCCTAGAGCCGCGCCGCGATCGTTGGCTGAGGCCTTTTCGATCGACGTAGTAGCTGGCGTGATTGATCGTCGGCTATTTGGAAGATTGAGAGAAGCTGACGGCTTGGTATATTCTGTTGATACTAGGCCTATTATATCGGATAAGGGGTGCGCTGTTCTCACTTCCAATTTTACAGTTAAAAATGAAAAATTGGCACTAGCTCAACATTCCTTGGTTGATGAATTTAACAAATTTAGGATAGATGGTGTTTCTCAGCAGGAGTTTGATAGGGAAATTAAGAGGATTCGTGAGGCTGGGGGGTATGGATTTGATTCTCCTTCAATATTGGGCCTCTTAAAGAAGAAAATAAAGGAAAGTAGGGATGATATATATATTCCTGATCGCAATGTAGCGATCGAAAATGTAAACTCTTCATCTGTGAGTCGGGTTGTGAAATCACTTGCCGATCCTTCGTTATAGAGGTCGGTGACCTGCTTGTAGATCTAATACGGGGGCAGGCATGAGGGTGCGATGGGAGTGGGTGGGGCTTCAGGCACTTGCCTTGTGTCTCCCAACCCGACCTGAGCCTCTGAGGAGGCGAAAATGATCTGGAGCGTTAGGTGTGGTTAGGTCGGCGAACATTTAGGTTGGTGATGCCTTTGTCGCCCGTCCAGCTCCTGTGATGGGGCGTCCTTTGTGGAGCAATTTTCTCGGTCGATCCTACCACCGCAGCCTATTGATGTGTAACCGGTAATTCCTTCCCGCGATGAACGCATCGGCGCCGGTTTCCGCGAGGAAGCCGGCGCCTAATTTCGTTGTAACTAGTTTCGAACGTAATTTCGATCAGGCCGCGCGGGCGATGTCGCTCGTTTCGAACGTAAGTTCGGCCGCCTTCGTGTCGGTCCATTGTAAGCATCCGGGGAAGGCCGCGGTCGTTATGATTTATGATTTTGCGGTAGAGGCGGTTTTTCGTATGCGTTGCTCGTAGGCGCCTTGTGCAGGGCGTGTGATCCTGCTGGTTCGGCGTCATGACGATGGAACAGGAACGATGTCGCCGCCGCTGGTCGGTTTCGGAGAAGCGCGCGGCAGTGGCGCTGACGATGGAGCCGGGCGCCTCGGTGTCCAGGTCGCGGCCGCGTTCGAGGTTGCTCCTTCGCAGCTTTCGGCCTGGCGCCGGCAGATGTCGGACGGCGAGCTTGACGAAGTCGCAACTCCGGCATTCGCCCGTGTCGAGGTGGTGCCGGAGCCCGCCGAGCCTGTTCATGCGAGCAAGCTCGTTATCGACTTTCCCAGCGGGGTGCGCATGCGCGTCGATAGCATGGTCGATATCAATGCGGTGCTTCAGATCATCGGCGCGTTGAAGCGTAAGCGATAATTCCTCCCCACCTCCGGTGATGTAACTAGCCCAGTCGAGCCCTTCGATCAGCGCCGAGGCCCGTCCCGCGGTCAGGCTCATCACCCCGTCGCCGAAGCGCGGCCAGCGGAACGAGCCTGTCTCGAGCCGCTTCGTCACCAACACCAAGCCCGTTCCATCCCACAGTAACAGCTTGATCCGATCGGCCCTTTTGCGCCGGAGCACGAACATGATCCTGCTGAACGGATCGCGATGTAGCTCATGCTGGACGAGCGATGCAAGCCCGACCATGCCCTTCCGGAAGTCGACGGGTTTCACTGCGATTGAGACCTTCAGCGGTCCCGGCGGGATGATCATGACGCGACCTGCACCGCTAGCAGCACCCGCTCGATATGATCGGCCGTCACCCCGTCGGGCACCCGGATCTTCATGCCCCGCACGTTGATCCGGATCTCCGCGTTCGACCCAGACAGCTTCGGCTCCTCAACCACCCGGCACGAACGCGGGGCCATCCTCCGCTTCCATCCGCTCGCGCGCTTCGCGGCGCCAGGCATAGAGCTGCTGCGGCAGCATATCGTTCCTGCGCGCGATGTCTGCGACATTCGCCCGCGTCGCCATGCTCTCGGCGATAATCCGATCCTTCGCCTCCGGCGTCCACTGCCGCCGCTCGTAACTCGCCGGGATCACCTCCATCACTCGCGGGCGGTCAGCGCCGCTAATTTCGAACGAACTTTCGAATGTCATTACACCATGCATCGCTAATTACGCTCCCGCAACAATCGGCGCGCACCATAGCGATCTCACAAACTTCGAAAATGTGGGGAGGAATTACAGCTTACATTGATGTGCGCTTGGATGTGCGCCGGTCATCGACGATCTGCTCGAGCCTAGCTATTGCAGAATACGACTGACGACCGACGTTTCACCCGTACGTCAGCCAAGGAGGAGAAGAAATGTTTTGTTCATCAAAATAGTATTGATCCGTTGTAATAATTTCCATTATTCACAATAACAAATGTCCAAGTCGTTTGTTTTTTAATTAGTCCACAAATTTTCCCTTTGTCAGAAATTAGGCACAGATATTTTCCTTCGGGCAGCTGCTTTTGGCTAAGATCGGCCTCGTCTATTGGAACGTCGGAAAGATGCCATGCTGTGGAGATAAGTGCGCCGTCGATCGTGATTTTGAGCCTTTTGGAACTGCTTTCCAATGAGGCCATTGGAGGGTTCGTATTCACCCCCTCGCTTGGGGCTGCCGAGTATGCGGCGGATGAGATGCCTAACGTTGCTACTGCGAGGAGGAGCTTATCGCGATAAACTGACATGGTAATCCTTCCGTTCACCCGCCCGGGAATTGGACGGCTACTCTTATTGACGAATGAACGCGTGCAATCCGTAGGGTCAGGACTCATTGATCAGAGCCAGAAGATGACGGTAGCGGCGAGTGCCACGGCGGAGAAGAAGGCCTTCGGGCACCGATCGTAGCGCGTCGCGACGCGTCTCCAGTCCTTCAGGCGGCCGAACATGATCTCGATGCGGTTGCGGCGTTTGTAGCGACGCTTGTCATACTTGACGGTTTTGTTCCGTATTTTCTGACCCGGGATGCAGGGCGTGATCCCCTTTTCCTGCAGGGCGTCGCGGAACCAGTCGGCATCATAGCCCCGGTCGGCGAGCATCCATTGCGCCTTGGGCAGGCTGTCGAGCAAAGCGGCCGCGCCCGTGTAGTCGCTGACCTGTCCGGCGGTCAGGAAGAAGCTGATCGGACGACCATTCGCATCGGTCACGGCATGAAGCTTGGTGTTCATACCGCCTTTCGTCCGGCCGATCAGGCGTCCTGGACCCCCTTTTTTACCCGCAGGCTCGACGCCGTGCGGTGCGCTTTAAGATAGGTCGCGTCGATCATGATCGTCTTGCGATCCGGAGCCTGAGGCGTGGCCAGTCCTTCCATCATGCGGATGAAGATGCCCTTGTCGCTCCACCGTTTCCAGCGATTGTAGAGCGTCTTCGCCGGGCCATAATCCCTCGGCGCATCGCGCCACCTCAGCCCATTGCGGTTGACGAAGATAATGCCGCTCAAAACCCGCCGGTCATCGACACGCTTGCGGCCATGGCTCTTCGGAAAATAGGGCTGAAGACGCGCCATTTGCTCGTCCGTCAGCCAAAATAAATCGCTCAAATTCAGGCTCCTTCCCGGCAGCCTGAATCATAATCAAAACCCCAAATCAATGGGTCCTGACCCTACTTAAAGTCGATAATGATCAGTATTATAGAAAGGAATTTGCTGTAGATATATAAATTAGTTTTCATAATATTCCATAATAAGATGTATTATATTTGCAGCATTTCATTATTACAGATGTTTGTATCTCATTGCGATTAATTTTCTGAATTAGAGTTTCGAAAGTGCTGGTGAAGCCTGCAAATGTGGTTGCGTCTAGGTTGATGTCCCTCTCGATGAAATGTTTTTTGTCATGGTAGAGACTCGCGGTAACCCTTCTGCATCCCGCGATGTCCGCGTGGAACGATCGGACGTTTGTCAGGTAGAAAGGGCACCCTCCGATACCATGACCTCGGCAGTGGCAGTGCCGGCCTAGAAGGCCAAATTTCGGTCCACTAAAACGTGGACTCGTGCGCCCGGCCTAATACTGATTGTCTGGCGTATCTCCAACTCCCGTTCGACGATGCGATCGCCAGCCCTGCCGATTGTCTGACCGGAGCTGTCGCGAATGGCGTCCGCGATGGCATCATTGTCGCCGCCGTTCGCCGCCTCGGTCCCAACACCGAGCAGGGTCGCAATCAGGCCGGCTTTTGTCATCCGCCCCCAATGATTATCGACGCGGTCGGCTACGCCAGCCGCGCCGGTGCCGTCGGTTGCGATCATGTCGTCGAGCGCGATTGATCGGCCGTCGGGATAAATGAGCCGGTTCCACACGATCATCGCGCGGTCCTGTCCAAACCGGACGCGGGCGTCATAAGTGCCGATCAGACGGGCGCCTTGAGGTATAAGCCGGTTTCGTCCCGACACGCTGTCGAACACATCCTCGGTCACCTGCGCGATGACCTGACCGGGAAGATCGGAGGAAAGTCCGGTTACGAGCGCGGCGGCGATCGTCGAGCCGGCAAGCAGGGCATTGGGTCCGGCAGGCGCGGCAATGGCTTTGCTGGTACCGGGCCCGGCGGAGCTTGGCGGGGAAGCTACGGAAAGTGGCGACGGACCTGTCGTGGCCTCTTCTTCGATGGGAGGCGTTGATGTCGCGTTGCCCGAGCCCGTGAACAGCTTGCTTCCCCTTGCGCTTTCCTGAGCCTGGCGCTGCCGTTCCTTCTCCGCATCGGCGGGATCGTGCGCCGGTGCTCGTGGAACGGCGAGTGGCTCTGTGCCGGGTTCTGGCTCGACAGGGCCGGGCGGCAGCATATCCTTTGCTGCGCGTTCGGCAAGATCGCCATAGTCTTTCGGAGCGTCGCTGAGTGCCTCGGCGTCGCGTGGGGCGCTGACCGCGACATTTTCTTGGGTGTCGCGACTGCGGCTTTGGCCGAGGCTCCAAGCCAGCGCGGCGGCGATGGCGAGCGCGCCGGCTCCGCAAAGAATTGCAAGTGCCCTTCGGGAGAGCCGCTTCGGACGCGGCGGCGCGGCCCGCGTGTGGATCGGCGGGCGGTCGTGCGGGTCTTGCTGCTCGTCGGCACGCGACGTCATGACTTCGGCCTTTGAGCGGCCACGCGATCGATACGGACGATCTGCTGCTTCTTCGTTCCGATCCGGAGTTCGGCGCGGGTGAACAGCCGGTCGACGATCATCATGCGGTCGGTGACGCGGTAGTTTACGAGTTCGGCCTTGCCGTCGTCGCCGATCAGGAACAGCGGTGGCAGTTCGCTCTGCGCGGTGGCAGCAGGAAAGAGGATATAGGTCTTGCGGCCATCGTCGAATAACTGGCTCGGCCGCCACGGCGGGCGGTGGCCGCTGATCCGGTAATCGAAGTTCAGCTTCTGCGGATCGATGTCAGTTGCAACCTGCGTTGCGGCGACCTGAGCAGCTTGTTCGGCCTTGGCTTGCAGGGCGATCAGGCCGTCCTGCGGATAGGACCAACGCGCGCTCGCCATGTAGCTGGATTGCGTCGATCTCAGTTCGACATAATAGGTCCGGCGGTTTGTGTTGATGACGAGATTGGTAACCAGGCCGGGATCGGTGGGCTTCACGAGGATATGCGTTCGCCGCGTCGGCCCGCCGCCGCTGGTTGCTTCGCCGATCACCCAGCGAGCCGTATCGCCGGCGGCAACCGCACCGGTGTCGGAAAGCTGTTCGCCTTCCTGCAGCGCGATGTCGGTGACTTTGCCGACGGCGGTGGTGACTTGATAAAGGCCGCCCGACGCATAGAGGAAATTCTGGGTTGCGCCCTGCCATCCGGCGTCGCGCGGCTTGATGCGCGCCTTGTCGGTGGCGTTGTTGATGCTTGTGAGGCTGCTTTCCTGCGCCGTGGTGGCGATCGGGGCGGCGGACGCCAGCAGGGCGAGGGCGAGAGCGATATGTCTCATTCTTCTTCTCCAAGATCTTGGGACCAGTTGATCGCGTGGACGTAGAGGCCGAGTGGATTGCGGCTGAGCGTCTTGGCATCGGCGGGGGTGCGGACGACAAAGGTCAGGATTGCCGACCAGTGCGCGGTATGGGCAAGCTGGCCGCGGACATAGCGGCGCTCGTCCCACGCGATGCGGAAGCTGTCGGATGAGGCGCGCACCACTTGACGGACATCGACCGATATCTGCGTATCGTCGAGATCGGCGAACGGGTCTTTCCCCCGGGCATAGTCGTTGAGCACCGCGGTGCCGCGCTCGGTCGTAAAATCATAGGCGCTGGCGAGATTGTCGCGGAGCACGATCGGATCGGCGGGCCGAGCCCGGACATTCTCGATGAACCGCGCCAGATGCCACGCGATCTGCGGATCAGTCGGGCGATATTGGGCCTCGGCCCGCGTGACAGCGCGCGCGGCGCCGAGCCGGTCGACCTCGACCACATAGGGGACAATCTTGGCACCATAACGCAGGCGAAGATTGTCGGCGACGGCGAGCGACAGGATGAGTGTCGCGCCGAACGCCATCAACCGCCAGCTATGCGCCTGCGCGCGCGCCGAGCCGATGCGGTCGTCCCACGCTTGGCCCGCGCGCTGATACGGTGTTTCGGGAACAGGCTCGCGGCCGTAGCGCGACGAGGGACGGCGGAACGGGTTCATGAACGATCCTCCAGACTGATATGGGCGCTACCGCCGCCATGGTCGGCGGCGCGAAGGCTGTGAGCGGCAAGCGTGGCGCCCTGCGTCATCATCTGCTGACGGCGCAGCCGCGTCGCCCAGGCTGGCGCGCCTTCGGGCGCCGGCATGTTCGCGCTCGCCGGCGCGATGTCGGTGGGTGCCGTCGGCGTCAGCGGTTCGGGGGCGCCTTCTGAGGCTTCGGCTCTGTTGTTTGATGCGGACTCGGCGGACGAAGTCTGTCCCGATGCCGGTTGCGCGGAAGCGGATGATGCGGGGGCCGGGGCGGCGGGCGCATTCGCGCTGCCGCCCCCGGACCCCGACGCGCCGCTCGGGAGAGGGGCCGCAGGCGCGCCGCCCGTCGTCGCCGGGGGAGCCGATGGCGACGACGGGGATCCACCCCTGACATGGGGAGAGGGAGTGGACCGGGAAGGAGTGGAGCCGGACGCCCGCTTGGCGCCGCTGCTCGCGAGGCTCGCGGCGCCCGCAGCCCCGGCGCCGACGACCGCGCCGACGCCGGTGGCGACGAGCCCGGTTCCGACCGCGGCGCCCGCGCCAAGCTGCGGACCGCCCGAGATCAGACCGGCGGCGATGCCGGGACCGAAGATCGAGAGACCGAGGAGGGTGAGACTGGCGAGCGCGAGGCTGCCGACCTGTTCGAGCGTGGGCGGAACGCCGCCGAACTCCTGAACGAACTCGTCAAAGATCGTCGAGCCGATCCCGATGATGATTGCGAGGACGAGAACCTTCACGCCGGTCGCCATCACATTGCCGAGGACGCGCTCGGCGAGGAAGGCGGTGCGGCCGAACAGCCCGAAGGGCACGAGCACGAACCCCGCAAGCGTGACGAGCTTGAACTCGATCAGCGTCACGAAAATCTGGATCGCGATGATGAAGAAGGCGAGGAGCACGATCGCCCAGGCGAGGAGAAGGACTGCGATCTCGGCGAAGTTGGTGAAGAGGCCGACCGGTCCCGCAAGCTCCGAGGCCTGATCGAGCAGCGGGCGCCCGGCGTCGAGCCCGACCTGCGCGATTCTGCCGGGATGGAGCAGATCGTCGGGGCTGCCCGCGCCGGTGGCTCTCAGGCCGAGCCCCGAGAAGCTCAGGTAGATAATCTGCGCGAGCGCATTCCAGTTGGTAAGGAGGAAGGCGAAGAAGCCGACCTGCAGGGTCTTCTTAACGAGGCGCGCGAGCACATCATCGCCTTCGCCCCATGTCCAGAACAGGAAGGCGAGCGTTACGTCGATGACGATGAGCGAGGTGGCGAGGAACCCGACGTCGCCGGCGATCAGCCCGAAGCCGCTGTCGATATAGCGCGCGAAGATGTCGAGAAAGCGGTCGATGACGCCGGGGCTCTGCATGGCTCAGCGCTCCGCTGCGGTGTGAGGCTGATCGGGTGCGGCGCGGCGCGATCCGAGGAAGCGCTTGCGATGCGCGTCCCATACCGCCTGGCAGACGCCATCCTCGTCGGAGGTCGCGGTGCGGCAGTGCGCGAGATCGGCGGCGAGCGGATCGCGGCGCGGTTTTGCCGGTGGGGTCTGTTCGGTCACAGCATAGTGCGTCGGCGGCACCGGATCGCGCAATGCGATCAGTCCGCCGGTCACGAGCAGGGCTGCCGCGATAGCGATCGCGAGCGCGCCGGTTCCGGAGGGGATGCGACTTTGCTTCGGGCGGCGGTCGCCGGCGACGGCCTTTGGGGCCGCCGCTTTTCTATCGAGCGCGTCAGTCACGGAAGATCGACACATTGGGGGCGACATAGGGCGTCCGCTCACCCCGGAAGCGCCGGCTGCGTTCGCGGGCGGTCGCTTCGTCGGCGGCGGCGCGGGCTGCGGCGATTGCGTCGGCGCGGCCCTGCGCCGCGACCAGCGCAGTGAGGTCAGCAATCTGGCGCGTCTGGAGCGCGACGAGCTGATTGCCTGCCTGTGCTGCCTGCAAGGCGCCGACCGCATCCTGGCTCGCGCCGACGAGCGTGTCGATCTGCGCGCGGGTGTCGCCAAGGTTGGTGACGATCGTCGCCTGCGTCTTCAGCGCGTCCTGAAATCCCGCGACCGCGTCCTGCCAGCGGGTCTCGGCGTTCGCGACGAGGCGACCGTTGGTCGTGCCCGCGAGCGAGCCTTGCGGGTAGCGCTGGTCGAACACGCGGTCGATGTCGCGCACTTCATAGGCGATCTGCCGCGCCTCGCCGATGAGCTGGCGGGTGCGATCCATCGACTGCTGGATCTCGCGAAGGCTGCTGGTCGGAAGCGAGGTGAGGTTGCGCGCATCGTTTATCAGGCTCGCGGCCTCATTCTGGAGCGAGCTGATCTGGTTGTTGATCTGGGTGAGCGCGCGCGCTGCCTGAAGCAGGTTCTGCGAATAGTTGGTCGGGTCGTGAACGGTGAGCTGCGCCTGCACGGGCTGCGCCGCGAGGAGCGCGAGCGCGGCGGCGCCGACGAGGAATCGGCGTATAGAGGGGGCAGGCGTCATTGCTCTTCTCCTTCGTTAAAGAGGTCGGGTTCGGTGATGGGGGCGGGCTCGCTCGGTGTGGTCGCGGCCAATTCGTGGGCGACGATGTCGGCCGCCCACGCGAGGCCGCGATGGCGGAGCCAGGCTTCGGCGAATTTCTCCGCGCTATGCGTTTCGATCAGCGTGCCGATCGCGTTCATGTCGCTGCGCGACGAGGCCGCGGTGAAGGCGAGCGCGAATGGGCCGAGCCCGAGGTCGAACAGGCGGTTGCCGAGCGCGGACTGGCAATAATAGTCGCGCTTGGGTGTCGCGCCGGCGATGATCTCGATCTGACGGTCGTTCAGCCCGAAGCGCCGGTAGATGCCGCCGATCTGCGGTTCGAGCGCGCGCTCGTTGGCAAGGAACAGCCGCGTCGGGCAGCTTTCGATGATCGCGGGCGCGATCGCGCTGCCCTCGATGTCGGCGAGGCTCTGCGTCGCGAACACCACGCTCGCATTCTTCTTGCGGAGCGTCTTCAGCCATTCCTTGAGCTGGCGGCCGAACATCTCGTCATCGAGCGCGAGCCAGCCCTCGTCGATCAGGATCAGCGTCGGGCGTCCGTCGAGGCGGCGTCCGATGCGGTGGAAGAGATAGGCGAGCACCGCCGGCGCGGGCGGGGTGCCAACGAGGCCTTCGGTCTCGAACGCCTGTACATCGCTGCTGCCGAAGGCTTCGCTGTCGGCGTCGAGCAGGCGGCCATAGGGTCCGGCGATCGTATAGGGGAGCAGCGCCTGCTTCAGCGCCGCGCTCTGGACGAGCACCGCAAGCCCGGTGAGCGTGCGCTGATCCTTCGGCGCGCAGGCGAGGCTGCCGAGCGCGCTCCAGAGATGATCCTTGATCTCCGGCGTGATCGACTGGCCTTCGCGTGCGAGGATTGCCGCGATCCAGTCGGCTGCCCAGGCGCGTTCGTCGGGCTTGTCGATTGCCGCGAGCGGCTGGAGGGTTGTCTGGGTGGCCGCACGGCCTTCGGTCGGCGCGATCGTCCCGCCAAGATCATGCCACTCGCCGCCCATGCCGAGCGTCGCGGCGCGGATCGAGCTGCCATGATCGAAGGCGAAAATCTGCGCGTTCGGGTAGCGGCGGAACTGGAGCGCGATGAAGGCGAGCAGCACCGACTTGCCCGCCCCGGTCGGGCCGACGACGAGGCTGTGCCCGACATCGCCGACATGGAGCGAAAAGCGGAACGGGGTCGCGCCCTGCGTCCGCGCATGAAACAGCGCGGGGCCGTTCATGTGGTCGTCGCGCTCCTGTCCGGCCCAGACCGCCGACACCGGCATGATGTGGGCGAGGTTAATCGTCGAGACCGGCGGCTGGCGGACATTGGCATAGGCATTGCCGGGATGCGAGCCGAGCCAGGCTTCGAGCGCGTTTAGCGTCTCGGGGACGCAGGCGAAGTCGCGGCCGCGCACGATCTTCTCGATGGATTGGATCTTCGCATCGGCGTCGCGCGCAGTGTCGCCGAAGATGGTGATCGTCGTCGTGACATAGCAATAGCCGGCGACATCGGCGCCGAGATCCTGAAGCGCCGCATCGGCTTCGGCCGACTTGTTCGTCGCGTCGCTGTCGACGAGTATGCTCGCCTCGTTGGTTAGTACCTCCTTGAGGATCGCGCCGAGGCTCTTGCGCTTCGAGAACCAGAGACGCCTGATCTTGGTCAGCGTCTTCTGCGCCGCGATCTTGTCCATCAGGATCGCGCGTGTCGTCCAGCGATAGCCGAACCCCAGCCGGTTGAGCTCGTCGAGCATGCCGGGGATAGTCGACGCCGGAAAACCGGTGATGGTGAGGCAGCGAAGGTGCTGCTGCCCGAGCTGCGGTGCCAGCCCGCCGACGAGAAGTTCGTCGGCGAGCAGCGCGTCGAGATGCATCGGCGTCTCGGGCAGCGCGATCCGTTGGCCCTTGGTCGATATGGTCGAGTGGAGGTAGGTGAGCGTCTCTTCGGGGCCGAGCCAGCGGCACTCGGGCATCACGCCTTCGATCATGTCGAACAGCCGCGCGGTCTCGCGCGTGAAATCCTGCACATGGTCGGCGGCGTTCGCCTGTGTCTTCTCTCCGCCCTCGAACAGGAGCGAAGCGGCTCGGGCGCTGTCGTCCGCCGGCGGCAGCCATTGCAGCGTCAGATAATAGGCGCTCGTGAAATTGGGTTGATGGGCTTCGATCGTACGGCGGTCGGCGCCATAGGTCGCGACGACGGCCCAGTCTTCGAACTGTGCCCGCCGTTCCTCGTCGACGAGCCCCGAGACCGGATCGGGGAAACCCTCGGAGGCAGGATAGTCGGGTGAGGCTTTACGCTGCGCTTCGACATGGATCGCCCAGCCGCTTCCGAGCCGTTTCAGCGCTGCGTTGAGCCGCGCCGAGGTTGCGATCAGTTCGCTCTGCGTCGCGGAATCGAGATCGGGGCCGCGGAATCCCAGCGTGCGCTGGAAGCTGCCGTCCTTGTTGAGGATGATGCCGGGCGCGATCATCGCGGCCCAGGGCAGGAAATCCGATAGGCGCGTGCGCGCCCTGGCATGCTCGCGAAGGAACATCATGAGGTTCAGCTTTCGAAAATGGTGGGAAGCGCGACATGGCGCCGCGCGACGGGGAGGATCTGCGCGTCCTTGCGCGCCGCGAACACCGCGAGGCCGTGGCCGACCAGGGCGATGACGACGCCGGCGATCCAGAGCCTGAGGCCAATCCCGACCGCGCCGGCGAGCGTGCCGTTGACGATCGCGAGCGCGCGCGGCGCACCCGCCAGTAGGATCGGCTCGGCGAGCGCGCGCTGGACCGGCGCCGCGAACCCCGGGAGGTCGCCTTCCATCAGACGAGCGCCCCGCCGCCGAAGCTGAAGAAGCTGAGGAAGAAGGAGGAGGCAGCGAAAGCGATCGAGAGGCCGAAGACGATCTGGATCAGCCGCCGGAACCCGCCCGACGTATCGCCGAACGCCAAGGTCAGCCCGGTGATGACAATGATGATCACGCCGACGACGCGCGCGACCGGGCCCTGCACGCTGTCGACGATCGACTGGAGCGGGGTCTCCCACGGCATGCCTGAGCCGCCCGCGAGCGCGGGTGTGGCATGCAGGGCGAGCAGGCCGGCGATGGCGGCGAGGCGAAGGATATGGCTGGTCTTCATTCTGGAACTCCCTGTGGCTGGAGGATCGGAAGCAGGCGGTAGCTGCCGTCGGCGCCGAGCCCTTCGACGCGGACCAGTTCGGACAGGCGGCGCTCGGCGCCGCGGCCCGTCAGCACCGCGATGACGTCGATCGTCTCGGCGATGAGCGGGCGCGGGACATGCGCGATCGCCTCGAGAATGAGCTGTTCGAGGCGGTGGAGTGCGGCGCTCGCGGTTCCCGCGTGGATCGTGCCGATCCCCCCGGGATGGCCGGTGCCCCAGGCCTTCAAGAGGTCGAGCGCTTCTGGACCGCGGACCTCGCCGACCGGAATGCGATCGGGACGGAGACGGAGGCTTGAGCGGACGAGATCGGTCATCGTGACGCCCGGCGCGGTGCGCAGGCTCACGACATTGGCGGCGTCGCACCGAAGCTCGCGTGTATCCTCAATGAGGACGATACGGTCGTCGCTCTTCGCTGCGAGGGCGAGCAGTGCATTGGTAAGCGTGGTCTTGCCGGTCGACGTGCCGCCGGCGACGAGAATATTGGCGCGGGTTTCGACGGCGCCCGCCAGATAGGTCGCAGCGATCGCGCTCATCGTGCCGGCGCGGACATAGTCGGCGAGCTCGAGCGGCAGGCTGGCGGGGCGGCGGATCGAGAAGACCGGCTGTGCCACGACGGGTGGCAGCAGGCCTTCGAAACGCTCGCCGCCTTCCGGCAGTTCGGCGGAGACGCGCGGGCTCGCGCGGTGGACTTCGGTGCCGACATGATGCGCGACGAGGCGGACGATGCGCTCGGCCTGCGCGGGGGTCAGCGTCTCTTCCGTGGGCGCCAAGCCGCTGTCGAGGTGGTCGATCCAGAGCCGCCCGTCGGCGTTCAGCATGATCTCGGCGATATTGGGATCGCCGAGCCAGCCATCGATCGCCGCGCCGAGCGCGCTGCGCAGCATCGAGGTGCTGCGCGCATGGACGATGGCGTCGGGTTCGATCACTTGGGGCGTCTCCTGAAGGCACCGCGGATCGGCGCCGGAGACGGGTAAAGAATGCCGATTATGGCTGGCCGCAACAGCTATTCATTGTCGTCGTGGGGGCGGCGGCGAATGGATACACAAGGGACGAGGCGTCTGCCGCGCCTCAGCGATCCTCGCTCAGAACTGTCTGTTGCCGTTTGTCGTTGCGAGTATCGTGCTCGTCGTAAACGCTGCCAGACCCCGTTGATTCTTGTCACCAACAGGCCCATGTTGCGCTCGTGCTTGTTGGTCTTCCTCCCCTGACCCGCCCGCCCTGTATCGAGCTGTGTGCCCTGGTCCTGAACCGGCCGGCATCCGCGCTTTCAGGCGGGACTACAGTAACCCGGTTTACACGAAGACCGGTTAGAGTTAGGCCATGACTCGGGCGGACAAAGGGGAAACAATGGCGAGCGCTGTGCAGACGGCTTTCGATACCGCAGAGCGGGCACGTCATTTCCGATTTAGCGATCTGGAAGCCGAAGGCTGGCAGCCTTTCGTTGCGCGGCACGCGGCGGGTCTTTCGCTTGCGGACATTGAAGCTCTCGCAGAAGCTATCGGAAAGCAAGTCGGTTACGAACCGGGCTCGGATCTTCGCAGTTTCGTCAGGCGCATCGGCGGAAATTTAAGCACGAGTTTGATCGGCGATCTCAGCGACGCTTCGCCAACAGGGCTATACGTACGCAGCGCTTCGACGGATTTCCTAATTGCTATTCCGGCGGCAAGTAGCTCGCGGTTCGACCAGTTCATGGTAGCCAAGGCCCTTGCTCATTATTTTCTTCATTTCCGTTCAGCGGGGCACTCTTCGCGGCGCAAGGTAGAGAATGGCGACATCAGTGCCATCGAACAGGAAGCCGTGATTTTTGCGGTCACATTTCTGATGCCCAGCGCAGCTTTTGAACACGCTTTTGCCCGCACGGGCGGAGACATTGCGGCTTTGGCCGCTCATTTCCGCGTTCCAGTCGCGGTTGCCGAAGTTCGCGTTAAGCGTTTCTCTGTACCGATAGAACGAGCGCACGCTTAGCAGCGGATTGCGGCGAAGTTCGACTTCCAGTGGTTCGGGGGGGCCATGGCATTCGATTTAACCGGTTGTCCTGACGTATTGACGCCACGGCTGAGGATATTCCTGAGTGCCGATGTGGTGGGATCAACAGCTCTAAAGCAGCCTGTTTTTCTCGAGACTCAGATCGACTGGCTGGAGATCATGCAGCGCTTTTATGGCGAAATGGTCGACGCGATGGAAACGGGCTGGGAACAGCTTAAGAGCGACCTCGATGAGGAACTTCATGATGTTTTCCTTGGACCGCCTCCACAATTCTGGAAGACCGTCGGCGACGAGGTCCTCTACTACAAGGATCTGACGGACAGCCGCCAGATCACTCTCACCATCCTCTGCTGGAAGCGAGCGCTCGGGCTGGTGCGCACCTATTTTGAAAAGCAGAATAAAGGCCTTCTCCAGGAAGTTGGTCTGACGCTTGATCTAAAGTCGACGATTTGGACCGCGGGCTTTCCTCGTCGCAACAAAACGATCGTCAGTCCGGCAGGGCTATCTCGCCAGCTGCGCGGAGGTAACTATTCCGACGCATTTCGACGAGCTCAGTCGCGGGCGCTGTCCCAACAGAAGCGCGATGCGAACGCCCGAGTTGAGTTTGATTTTATCGGTCCTGGTATCGACATCGGATTTCGTCTCGCCAACTTTGCCACCGAGCAGAAAATGGTGATCAGCCTCGATGTCGCATATATTCTTGCGCTCCGTGGCACGAATATCCTGCGGCGCCATATGAAGACGATCTCGGTCGATCCGATCCCCATTCATTATGACGGACGCGTTCTTCTGAAGGGTGTGTTCGGTCAGCGCAAATATCCCCTCTTCTGGATCGACAACTCTCCTGCGGGATCATTTGAAGCGGCCGAGGTGGCGGCGCGGACGCCGATACAAGATGCGGCGGTGCTGAAGTTTGCCCAGACATTTTATACCGAACATTATCGAGAATTTACCCACGAGCCCTTCATCATAAACGACCCCGCCAATGCTCTTACCAGCTATCCACCCGAGTTCGCTCAATGGATGGAGGTTCAAATCAAGCTTTATAAGGATCTGGCACGCGAAGAGGCCTTGTTGCGCCGGAAGGCAAAAAGCGCGCTGGCCGCTTCTGAAGAGGATAGTATACCGCAAAAGCAGATCGCGTCAGAAGATGTGACAAAGCTTGCGCGGAAGCTCACTACCGGCATTCCTGCCGCGTCGAGCAGGCGATAGGTTCAATTTTGGGCTCGTATTCAGGGTATTCGCTTGCGGTCGGCAGTGGCATGTTGCGAATGATCGTCCGGCTATGAATAAAGCGCTTCCTGCCCGGTGGGAAAGTCTGCTTGAGGGATCGATCGATCGTGGTCCGGAACTGGAGCGGCTGCTCAACACTTTGATCGAAAGCGATCAGCGCGCGATTGTTTTGGAAGGGCCTCCTGGCTCTGGAAAAACAACGCTAGCGGCGCAATTTGTCTACACTTTCAGAGAGCGATTTCCGGGCGGTATTGAATTTCGCACCGGCGCTGGCGAGCCCGACGAGTTTTTGGCCCCGGCTACTGGTACAGGCGATCGTCTGCTGATTTTTGATGCGCTCGACAATGTATGGCCGGGTGCGGATTGGGCGGCCGATTATTTGCAATCACGCCTTGCCGAAGACGCGCAGTTGAGAATCTTGATGACCTCGCGCCGGATACCGCAGATCGAGCGGTTCGAGCGGGTCGCCGTTCCTCCGATGGACATCGCCCAAATCAGCGAGATGCTTCGTCAGGGCATGCCCAGGGACGAACTTCCTCCACAACAGCTTCTTCTACTAGCGGACGGTAGTCCCATGATTGCAGCTGCGATTGTGGAGGCCGCACGCGTTTCGGCAAACTGGTCTGAACTTATAGCCAGACTTTCATCATTCAAACGGCCCGGCCTCGTTGATCGCCACGGTAGGCCTCTGCGGAACGGGAGCGCTTCAGCAAAGACATTCCTCACCGGTGTTCGCGAAGTCAATGATTGGATCATGCAGCGATTGAAGCAGGATCCGGAGATTGTTCATCTTCTGAGTCCCCGCCAATTCGAGGAGCTGAGTGCCGAGCTTTTTACACGGCTTGGGTTCGACGTCGAACTCACGCCAGCTTCGAGGGACGGCGGGAAAGATCTGATACTTTTGAAACGCTCCGACTTGGGCACCATGATGACCTATGTTGAGTGCAAGCGGTACGCACCCAATCAGTCTGTCGGAGTGGCTGTGGTTCGCGCGCTTCACGGCGTAGTCGAAAGAGGGCGCGCAACCAGCGGTATTGTTCTGACCAGTTCACGGTTCACGAAAGGAGCGCTAGAATATCAAGAGGATATAAAATATCGCATTTCCTTGAAAGATTATGCCGATTTCAAGGGTTTAATCGATAAATCGATCAATGGCTCTATTTGAGTTCGTAATCGGCGTTTCGCAGCCATGACCGGCTAAAAATTCGCCTATATCTTGATATTTGATGTCCAGTGAATATTGCCATTTTGTCGAATATGCGATATCGAATCATATGTTTTCTGGACAGTGAATATGCCGAGATTCGAAGAGAATGAAGCTGAACTGCTCGATCGAGCGCTGCTGGCAATCGAAGCACTTCCCAACGCTGGCGGGAAAATTATCGCCCAAAACGCGAGTTTGGGAGCCTATGGCCGCGTCGATGCGATCGCTGAATTATCGATATCGGGTCGCCCCTTTCGGCTCGTGATCGAGGTCAAGCGCGAGGTGTTCCCGCGCGACGTCCGAGAAACCATCTGGCAGCTTCGCAACTATCTGGCCCATATCGACGACGGCTCAGTCGAGATGTTGCCGTTTCTTGTCGCTCATTCGATTTCACCGGGCGCGCGACAAGTGCTCCAAGAGGAGGGCATCGGCTATTATGACTTTGGCGGCGCCCTCTTTATCCCCTCTCGCGAGACATATGTTTTTATTGACCGGCCTCCGCCTCGGAAGACGCAGAAAATCTTCACGTCAATTTTCGAAGGTCAACGTGCTCGGGTTGTTCGTGCCGTCTTCGACAAAGCACCTAATTGGCTAAGCGTCAAAGAGCTGGCCAAGGATTTGGATATCTCGCCTGCTACCGCTTCGGCAACGCTCAGCGAAATGGAGCGGCGCGACTGGGTCGAAGCAGAAGGATTGGGGCCAAGCAAGTTGAGGAGACTCAGCAACGGGCGCATGCTTCTCGACGAGTGGAGCGAATATATTGCCGATCAGCCGACGCCAAAGATGAAGCGCTACTATGTGTCTATGAAGACCGCGGAGGGCCTTATGCGAAAGCTTGATGCCGCGTGCTGCGATGCTCAGATACGCTATGCCGTGACCGGCGAAGCCGCTGCCCAGCTTTACGCTCCCTATCTATCGAGCGTGGCTCAGGTGCGCTGCCGGATGGCGCCCGGTCGGCATGCCGAAGAGATGCTTTCCGACATGGATGCCCGGCCGGTCAGTGAGGGGTGGAACTTGGGCATAATAGATGTCCGAAGCGCGAGCGACGTCGATGTAGGCCAGCGCTGCGACGGGATCGCGTTGGCACCTCCGATCCAGGTCTATCTCGATCTCCTCCAAGGAGCAGGGCGCTCAAAAGAAATGGCCGTTCATCTCCGCGCCGAGCGGCTCGATTTCTGATGGCCAAGGCAAAATCCATCGGCGGTTACGACGCGCGTGTGACCGAGGCCTGCGAACGCGTCCTGGTTACGCTCCTCCGCCATCTGGGGCCCTGGCGTGAATCCGTTTTCCTCGTCGGAGGATTGACGCCCCGCTATCTGATCGAGGCCCGCCCGCCGGAGGTGCCAGCTCACGCCGGAACGGCTGACGTCGATGTCGTCGTCGATATCGCGATGCTAACCGACACGGAGGCCTATCGAACGCTGGAAGCCAATCTTCGCGAAATGAACTTTCATCGCGCAGTCAACGAAGACGGAATCAAACAATCCTGGCGATGGCAGACCGAAGTGGACGGGGCCACGATGATCCTCGAATTTCTCGTCGACGATCCCGACCGGCGCGGGGGCAAGGTCGAAGTCTTGCCGGTCGAGGGCAAGGTATCCGCGGTCAATATTCCTCATTCGTCCATGGTTGTGGATTTTCACAAGACCCGCGAGCTTAAAGCCGAATTGCTTAACGGTAAGGGAGTGGCGGTCGAAAAAGTGCGTTTTGCCGATATCGTGAGTTTTACCTGTCTCAAATCGCTGGCGTACGACGATCGCATCGAGCCCAAGGACGCGCATGATCTCGTTTATTGTCTCGAGCATTATCCAGGCGGGGTCGAGGCGGCCGTGGACGAGTTTCTCCGAGGATTGGAAACGAAGCACCGCGAAGTCATCCTCGACGCGCTCGGACGCTTATCGAAGCGCTTTCGCGATGGCGACCCGGATCAAAGTTACCGCCTTGACGGTCCTGTCGCCGTGGCCGCTTTCGAGGGAAATGACGCGGGCATTGAAGAAGATGAAGGGGAGCGTGACAGTCGGATCCTGCGTCAAAGGCGAGCTGCAGATGTCGTCGCCCAGCTCTTGGGGCCGCTCATTGGCTAGCCTCACTGGAAGGCGGTCGCGCGCCCACTGGCTGGGCGTCGTCAACGTCAACATCGAGCATGATGTGGGGGAATTATGGACAGTCGCCATATAGGACGGAAAGGCGAAAAGCGCTTCAGCCTCCTGTGCACCGACGCCGGCGTTACCTGCAACCAGTCCCAGGAAGACGATAACGGATGGGACATGCTGATCGAGTTTCCGCCAGCGGCTCAACCGCTCATCGCGCTCGACATGCGCAACGGTGTGACTGCTGCGTCCGTGCAGGTCAAAACCACAGAGACCCGCAGCCGATCTGTTTCCATCCGTCTGTCCAATGCGCTTCACTATACGCGCAACCCTCTGCCAACATTCATCGTCCTCGTCGCTATCGAGGGTGGGCAGCCTCGCTACTTCGCGAAGCACGTTTGGACTGAACTGATCGGGGCGTGGCTAAAAGCTGCGAGAGAAGCCGACGCTGCGGGGGCGACCGAGGCCAACCACGATGACGTCACCTTGAGATTCGAGGACTCAGACGAACGAGGGGAGGCAGTTCTCGATTGGATGCAGCAGGAGATTCGCCTGGTCGGAAAAACTTATGCGGCGATCAAGCAGAACATTGTCGACACGATCGGGTTTGAGAAAACACGCGGCACGATCGAGCTTGAGATGGCCATGGAGGATCTCAACGATTTTCTCGACATACAGCTTGGCCTGACCCCGCGCTTCAGGGCTAATCGCTTTACGGTCAGATCTGAGCGCTTCGGGATCGAGGCGAGCATTCCTGAAGTCGATTTGCGGGACGTCGACATAATACTCACGCCGCTAGGTCAGGATGCCATGCTGCATTTCCAGTTTCCCAAAGGAGTCTCGGTCAGTCTTCCGGCCAAGCTTTACGGGGCAGAAGACGAGGATCGACATGCGATGCGGGTCGTCACTCGATGCTTCGAGTGGACGAGGCGATCAGAGGGTGATGTTCGTGTTCGCGCTCTTCTATCAACCGAAGAGGCGATGCCGATCGCGGAAATAGCCCTTTTTGCCCTTTTAAAGGCCCATGACGCCGCGGACCGCTTCCATATCGAAATCGAGGTGGGCGGAAAATCATATGGTCGGATCTCCCTGTCTGTCGGTACGGATGACGAGCGCAAAAAAGCGTGGGGGTGGACCGCGCTAACGTTCCTCTCACTCCTCGATATCGAAAAGGAACTGTCGTCCCCACTGCCCGAACTCAGTCATAGCCAAGTCTATGGAGAGGACGGTGATCCGATGATATTATGCTCGATGGCGAGTGAGCGCTACTTGCGCTTCGAGCTTGATCGAAGCCCGGATATGCCGGACCGTTTCACCTCCTTTCTTGCCTATGGCTATGCTCGTGTCGGAAGCTTGATGATCGGTATCATATCCAGGCGTCCGATTATTGACGACCGTCTCAACGGGGAGAAGCGTCTCGTGGGGCTTGGCGTGCCAAAGCTCTTGCGTTGCTTCGCTACGGACGTCGCTCTCTGGTCAAAAGACGATCTTGAGGCGGTATTTGAAACTCAAAAAGAACTCATGGCGGCGGATGGCGAACTGTTGGCAGTCGGGGACATCAACTCGATCATTTCGAGCGGCAAGGGCGAAGCGCCGGCGAAACCGAAAGGGATAAAGTCAAAACGATCGGCTCGGCGCCAGAAATCGAGATAATGATGGCAGCCAAATTCGACGTCGACCGATCAATCGTGCCGGATGCCGCCTTTTGTATATCCACCTTCTGAAAATGAGGCTCGCGCGGCATCGGCCGCGACCGAGGATTTCATGAAAATATCGAAATTCAGCGGATGGCGTCCGATCTCCTCGCTGAACGTGGGATCGGCGGCTGCCGCAGCATTCAGCGCTTCGGTGATTTCTCCCAGCCTATCAAGCGCAAGCGCGCGCATCATGCCGAGCGCGAGTTCGATTTGCTTTCTTGCCCGATGGGCCAATTTGCGATCTACGGTCTGCCGCCGAGTGGCCACGGCGGGCTTCGCCTCGCTACCTTTGAACTGGAGAATGACCAACTCCGCTTGCCATTCCCCGCCATATTCTCCGCCTGAGCCGAAATGGGCGATCGCCGAATCCCGGAGATCGCACAACTCCTTGTGAACGCGCTTCTGACCCTCGTCGAAGCGGGCTCGCAGATCAAAGCCGTCGCGCTCTCGGGAATCCGTCTTAGTCGCGCGCACATACAGAATCAGCGCGTTGTTGAGCAGCGCAGATTCGGTGATCAGCTTGATGTGATCATCTGGGTCGGTCGGCTGCATTAGCTGCATGTCAAGCGCATCGAGGCTCTCGAGTGCCATAACGAGATCGGCCGCGAGGGAATGAAGATCTCGCGCGCGCCGTATTTTCCCTGCAAGCGGTAGCAATCGCTTCTCGCGAAACAACCGATCGGCGAGCGCACTGAGATTGAAGGTTGGATCGTGGGGCATGAAACGCGCCCGATGCTATTCGGCCGCTGGCCTGGACGGCTGAGAATACATTCCCAGCAACTCGCGAGCGAGCTCTGCCCTTGCCTTGTTTCGGGACGTAGCGTCGCCAGCTTCGATCGATTCAATGATGTTTATCGACATGCCCACTGCGTTGATGCGCTCCAGCACCACAACGTAATTTTTAGCTTGGTCCATGGTCGATCGGTAAATGATCAGGAAGGTGCCTCCTATCGCTTGAACCAATACACCGGAAGCTGCTGCAAGTATCGGCATCGTGATCGCGCCCGGCTCGTCGATTGCGCGCCAGACCCCTAGGCCGACGAGCGCCATTCCGAATAACATCACAACCGTCGTGAGCACGAAGATCGCCGTGACATGCCCGAGATTGCGGTCAAGATAACTTTCGAGCTTCAGCCGCGCGACATCCCAGGTATATTGCGAACGGTCGGGATTTTCGCGGGCACGTACCTCGGCAGCTTCGACCTTTTCTTCTTCTGCCGCGCGGCGGGCATTGGTGCTGAGAGAAGAAATCGTGACCAGGCCGATAAAGGCTATGCCGGCAGCCGGGGCGCCCACCACCTCGGAGTTCGATAAATTAAGCGCACCTGAAAAGGCCAGAAGCGCGATAATGAAACCCAGAACATACATGAACAGTCCCGCGATGTAGAACTTCTGCAGTCGTGGGCTCAGATGGCGCCAGCCTCCGAGGAGCATTTGAGTTGCGTGCCTAATTGCAGGTTCGGTTTCCATGTTGCCCCCTAGTTCGTTCGCTTCCGCGCCGCGGCTTCTCACTTCATCGCTTCGATGATTGCAAGAAAATCTGTGGTGAAGCTCTATTGTGATGAGAAGGCGAGATTATGGGGTATTGACGCGATGCGAGATTGGAAGACCCGAGACGAGCCCACCAACGCCAATCTGCGCCTTCTCGAATCCATGTCGAGAGCATGGCCAAATATGAACGCGGATCAGGCCACGCAGCGGCTGACTACGATCATCAGTATCGACGATATGCTCCCCAAGGCCGTTCGAGCCCATTTCCGGTTGCCTTCGCTTTATATCGGCAACGCGCACTACAGCTGGTCGCAAGCCCGGCTCGACGAATGGTGGTCGGAACTGTCGTCGGCGATTGTTGTCGGTCTGGATGCGGTGGAAGCGGACAAGGATTTGCAAAAGGGAGGCGCTGCAACCCTCGACGATCGGCCACCCACTCGCGGTGAGGAGCTCAATGATGCCTGTCGCGCTTACAGCCAGCATGCAAACTCAACCACGCTCGATGACCTGCGTCTCGCCTGCTCTGCACCGGGGCTCGGCCAATATTTCGAGCGACTGACTTATTGGCTGGGGCGAAAGCGCCCGGCCCCCGGACGCAGGCCGATCGCTTCGGAACTCTGGATCGCGTTGAGCAACATCGAAGCCCGAGCGGACTATTATCATCACCACCGGGCCTCCTATCGGTACGACGATAAGCGTCGTGCTGAAGCTGCATCGAGCGCTGATGAGCACCACCCTTCGCCGATAATCGAAGCTCTACATACCGTAAGCCGCGGGGGGCTCGTGCTCGGCCAGCGCGTGCGTCACGGGAAATTCGGCCAGGGCACGATCACGCATATCGAGGGCGATCGCATCGAAGCGGAGTTCGATGGATTGGGAGCGAAGCGTATTCTGGAGACTTTTCTTACGGCCGAAACGTTACCCGAGGCACACCCTAGCCAGCAATAGGACCGACCAATCGAGGGTCGTCCGAGGCTCCGTTTGCGCCGCACCATGTCGAAAGCTCACCCTGAAGGAAGGTACGGTAATCCTGGTCACCTGAGGGATCGAAATCGAGGCCGTAGTGGTAGGGTGAATCGCACACATCGAGCATGAAATCGAGAACCTGCTGCCGGAGCGTTTCATCCTCCTTGATACGAATATAAGCCTGCAGCGGCTTGTCTTTACCGAGCTCGTCTCCGCCAAGATGTCGTTCAAAATCAGGTACGCTACAGCGATGGCGCACCACAATATTGGCAGCTCGGCAGGCTTTCAGCTCATCCAATATCGTCTGATTGGTTGTCCACATCGGGTTGGCCTTCCGGTTCGAAGTATATGGCCAATCGATGTCGTGGATGATGCTGAACGGGATGCGGAAGTGCCGCAGCATCCGGATGAGACCGGGCAAAATACCCTTGCCTCGCGCACGGATGACGGCCGCTCGCGCTGCTAGTTCATGGTTCGTCTCCACAACGGCGGCGATGAAGGCGGCATGCTCGGTGTCGCCCTCGACGAGGATCGGATAGGAGCCGAAGAATATTTCGGAGAATCCGACGTCCATCTGTTGCAGGGCGCTCAGATTTCTCTTGGTTTCGGGGTCGAAGGTGACTTCATCGGCACGGTAGGTCCGACTGTTCAGTGGGCCTTGATCGCCGCCGGCCCGTTCAAGTCGAACGATCGTGGTGTGATCCTCGAGCGGGTTGATGAAATACGGAGAATGGGTGGTCATCATCACCTGCCAATCCGGATCGGCGGCGAGTTGATAGAGATGCTTTTGCGCGGCGCGAGCGGCCATGGGGTGGAGGGCGTTTTCAGGTTCGTCGATCAGCAAAAGATATCCGGGAAAGGCGGGATCATCCTCGGCGCCGGCAAGCTGTTCCCCCGCGTCGAGCGCCTCCAGCTTCGCAATCGCCGCCGCTTTGACTTCTTCTTTTTTGTTCTTGAGATCCTTGAGAATACCGTCCCGCACTTCCTGCTGCCGGGTCAATTGATTGTGAACCTGGAGCATCGACCAGAAGAGCGCTCGCCGGGCTCCAGCGCCTTGCTGAGCCAAGGAGGTTTCTACCTGTCCGTCTTGGACACGAATTCCCGATCCCTCCTTGAGCAATTTATCGAGACTGATCGTAGGCGCGGACATCGCTACTTCCAGCCGCACCCCAAGGGTCGGAAATACGCCTTTGAACCCCTCATGCACCTTGGTGGCAATGTCGCCGAACCGGTCTTCGTGCGTCTTGCTGAGACCGTCGACCACGCTCATCAGGCTTGCGACTGATTTGGACAGGTTCGAATTGGGATCGCCCTGCTCCGTCTTCATCTCCGCGACGAAGGGCGACAAGGCGAGTGTCAGCAACAGTTCTTCGGTCTTGTCGGCGTCTTCCAGCGATCCGATGCGCAGCGGCCGCGGCAGTCGCGATTTGAAAACATTATCCGCACCTCCGGCCTTGCCGTCTTCTGACCAATTGTTTTCGGCAGGACTCCAAGTCTTGCGGACCATGGCTCCGTCCGCCGCCCATTCCCATCGACTTCGCAAAATGCGGTCGCTGCCATCGATAATCTTCCAGTCCTCTGCGATATTGGCGATCCCTTCCGGGATATGCACATCCAGTTCCACGACGCATGGCTCCCCATCGGGAGCCCAGCGGCAGCGATCACGCGCGACGGAGAACTTGTTCGGGCTCTCGGCTAATTCATAAGCGCGGAGGATCGTCGATTTTCCGGCATTATTCTTGCCGACGAGGCATACCACGTCGTCCAGCGCCACTTCGACGCCATCGGGTCCGATGCATCCGATATTCTGTACCACGAGCTTCAAGAGCTTCGAACGGTTCGCCATACATGCCCCTCCAGTTTTGCCCCTTACCACCGCTTGACGATCCGGACCGAGAATACACGCACATTTTTTCAGATATCGGCCACAATGGACCAAAAATCTGGCGATCGCCGTCAGCGTGCTTCGACTAGGCGCTCGCGATTTCCTGTGGAGCGCTTTAGAAGCGATCAGAGGGGGCTTTGGTGCGATTCATCCACACGTCCGATTGGCAGCTGGGAAAACCGTTCGGGCGGGCCACCGACGATGCGCGGGCGGCGCTAAGCGAGGCCCGGCTGGATGCGATCGACACGCTCGCAGCTGCGGCTCGCAAAGAGAGTGCGACGACCATCCTCGTCGCAGGCGATGTATTCGACTCTCCGGAACCGGGCGACCGCGTTTACCGGCAAGCACTGACTCGTATGGCCGGTGCATCCGATATGCGCTGGGTTCTGGTTCCGGGAAATCACGATCCCGCGCGAGCCGATGGACTTTGGAGCCGCCTCGTCGGTGAAGCACCGAGCTCCGTAGTCGTTTTGCTAAAGCCTGAGCCATTTGATCTGGGCGATGGTGCGTGGGTTCTTCCTGCGCCCTTGCAGTATAAGCGCAGCACCGAAGATCCGACTGCCTGGTTCGATCACGCGGAAACGCCGCCGGGCGCAAAGAGGATCGGACTTGCACACGGCTCGATCCGTGATTTTGGTTCCTCGAATTCGACGTCAAATCTGATTGCCGTCGATCGTGCACAGCGGGCCGGTCTGCATTATCTGGCCCTCGGCGACTGGCACGCGCGGCTCGCGATCGATTCGCTGACGCATTATAGCGGCACCCCTGAACCGGATGATTTCGGGCGCGATGTGACCGGGGTTGCGCTGCGCGTCGACATTTCAGGTGACCGCCCCGACGTCACGGATTTGCCGATCGGCAAATATCATTGGGCACGCGAAGAGCATTCACTGTCCGCGTTGGACGATCTGGACGCTGTCCTTACCGGTCTCGCTCCCGGAATTGAACGGCGCAACCTGGTCGCACGGCTAAAGTTCTCGGGGTTGTTATCTCTTGCGGAACGCGTGGCGTTGCGGGACCGTCTTGAAGGCGAGTTTGCTCACGACATTCGCTGGCTCGATCTCAATCTCGACGACTTGTTCGCGCGCCCGACCGATGCAGATCTTGCGGACATCGATAGCAATGGCGTTTTGAGAGCGGCGGCAGAGCTATTGCAAGCCAAGGCTGGCGAAGACAGTCCAGACGGAAAGCGGGCAGCTGCCGCGCTTGAACGGCTTTATGTGGAGCAAAAGCGCTCCGAACGGCTGGAGCAGGGATGATGCGCATCCACGAGCTCCACATCGAGAACTTCCGCAAATTCCGGAGGCCGCTGCGCCTGGACGGGTTTGAGCCGGGGATCAATCTGATCTCGGATCAGAATGAGGCCGGTAAATCCACCGTCCTTGAAGCTTTGCGCGCGGTGCTGTTCGAGCGATCCGGTTCGAAGAGCGAACGGATACGGTCCTTCCGCCCGCACGGCGATGAGGTCGCGCCGACCGTCGAACTGGTTTTCGAGGTAGCTGGCGGTCGTTGGCGACTGAGAAAGCGTTTCCTTCAAAATCCATCGGTTGAACTCGAAGGCCCATCGGGCCGTGCGACCGGAGATGATGCGGAGGACCGACTTCAGGAGCTGCTTGGCTTTGCTCGCGCGGGCAATCGCGGCGCCGACGACGATAGCCGCGGCGCGCTTGGCCTGCTTTGGGTCGAACAGGGGCAGTCGTTTGTTATCGGATCGCCGGGCGAGGGCGCGCGACGCACGATCGAGGAAGTGCTTGCCGGCGAGATCGGGGCGGTGACGGGTGGTCAGCGCACTCAGAAGGTATTGCAGTCGGTAGAGCGCAGCCTTGCCGAGTTGCTGACGGCTACCGGACGGCCCACCAAACGTCTCCAGGCGGCACAGGACGCGGCGACCTCAGCGGTCGACGAGGCGCAGCGTGCGCAACAGGAATTGGAGCAGTTCGACGCGGTTCTCGATCGCTTGGAATCGAAGCGGAATGAGCAGCGACGCTTGCTCGAAGAACTTGATGATCCCGAACATGAGGAGCGTTTACGGGCGATCGAAGCCGATCTCGATCGGGCGAAGGCGGCAGGGCAAACATTGCGTACCGCCGAAGCGTTGCTTCGCGAGGCGGCCGGTGTTCGGACGGCCCTTGAAAAGCGGCAAACGGACCGACACGAGCTGCGTGCATCTATTACCGACGCCGAACGAACCGCAACTGCGGCCCAGACCGCTGCCAAGGAGCAAGCAACCGCAGCTAAGGAAGCGAGCACGGCCGAAAAGGAGGCCGCGAAGCTTCTGGAAACGGTGCGCAACACGCTTCGCGAGATCGACGAAAAGAGATTGGAAGCGGCAAAGGCTCACCGCACGCGCGCCCGTGAGCGTGCGCTCGTCGCCGCGTTCGCGCGTCTGGACAAGGCGGAAGCTCTCAGCACGAACCTGGATCGCCGTCGCGAGGAGGTGGACGCCTCCCGCATGACGCCGGATGCGTTGCGAGAACTACAAGCACTTGAGCAGAGTTTGGTGGAAGCGCAGGCCGCTTCGAATGCCGGGGCCGCGCTCTTCGAAGTCTCCCTACAGCCCACCGCGCCGGCTGCGACGCTCGACGGCGAGGCGGTAGAAGGCGAAGCACGGGCTCTGGTCACGAAGCCGCTCGTCTTGGAGGTCGAGGGAGTAGGCAGGGTCGCAATCACGCCGCCGGCCTCGGGCGAGCCCGCACAGGCCCGGCTTCGCGCGGCAGAGCAGGATTTGGCCTCGTTTCTTGGAAAGATGAGGTGTCACGATGCCGAGGCGGCGCGCGAGGCCGGTCGAAAGCGCGAAGAAGCGAGCCAGGCGATCAGCCGTTTGGAAGCACAGCTCGATGCGTCATGCCCCGAAGATAGTGTGCTCGATATCGCAGCCGGTCTGGATGCGCTTCGCGGGTCTCTTGCGACAGAATCATTGCCGAAAGTCGACGATGCCGAAGCGCAGTCGCAAGACGACGAACTTGATGTTATTTGGACGAACGCCCGGACCGCCGTGAGCGATGCCGAGGGCCGCCGCGAAGCCGCGCTCCAGACCCTTCAAGACGCTCAAAAGGAAAACGTCCGTCTGGGTTCGGATAGCGAACGTGCTGCAGCCGATCTTCAGCGGCTCAAAGATCAACTGCGGATTGATCTCGAGCAGGTCGATGATGAAAAATTGGGCGCTGATTTGGCGGAGGCCAAATCGGAGGAAGGGCGTGCAACCGTTGCTCGTGACGAAGCGAAGCGAGCGGTGGAAGGGCTCGACGAGGCACAGATCACGCAACGCCGGGATACGCTCCGGCGCCGACGCGAGCGTCTCGCCGAAGATCGACTCGATCTGGTCGGTGAAATTGCCCAGCTTGAGGAGCGTGCGAAGACTTTGGGCGGATCGGGACCGGCGAGCCGCGCTGCCGCTGCCGCCGAGATGGCGGAGAGCGTCGTCGCGGCTCATGACAAACTGAAGGAAGAGGCTGCGACGTTGGCCCTGCTCGTCCAAACGATACGCGATGCGCAACGCGAAGCGTCGCGGCGATTTCTGACGCCGGTGACCGAGCGGGTCGCTCCCTACATCGCGCGGTTGCTCCCAGGTGCCACCTTGTCCTTCTCTGAAGATCTGCGGCCGGTCTTGTTGCAACGGGGCAGTCGCAGCGAGGATACGGGCGACCTCAGCAAGGGCACGCAGGAACAGCTGGCGGTTCTGACGCGGATCGCCTTCGCCGATCTGCTGATTGAAAAAGGGAAGCCTGCTTCGCTTGTTCTCGATGACGTGCTGGTGTTCGCCGACGACGATCGCTTCGATACGATGCTCGAAATCCTGTCGGATGCAGCAAAGAGGATGCAGATCATCATTCTGAGCTGCCGCACGTCGGCATATCGAGGTTTGGAGGCGAAGAGAATTCCGATTGCCTGACTGGGCAGGCTCTATGACCCTATCCGGTACTCGGGTTCGACCCAATCGCTGCTCCAGTCCAAGCACTCGGAGAAGGTCAGAATCTGTCCAAACTCCTTCGCAAAGGCGCTGGCCACCTCTTCACTTTCGATGAGGATCGCATTTTCCCAAGAGTGCGTCGCGTTGTTGCTGATGTTGTAGCTTCCGGTCCAGACCCGCCGCGGAACCACATCAGTATCGCGATGCTCCGTTCCCGGCTCCAAATCGCAGAAGATCAGGAATTTATTGTGCATGCGCGGCCAAGCCGGCCGTTTCTCGCGGTTGTGATTTCCGACGCAGCGGACCGGTTCGATGCTGGGATCTCCCGCATGGTTCAGGCTGGAGACCCCGCCGGGCAGATGGTATCTGAGCAATCTTGACGGCAGGGCGCTGTAAAGGGCGTGAAGGCTGGAATAGCGTGCGCCGCCGAGGTCGGGACGAAGGAAGTCCTCCTTCTGCACGACAATGCTGACATGATAACAGGAGGCGAGGGCGCGAAGCACGTCCGCGTCGGTCAGCCACGCGACGCACCCCAGCACGACGGGTGAACGACCAATTTCGGCGATAAGCCTCGCGCGATGATCGCGAAAGATGACGTCAAGCCGAGCATTGGCGGTGATGCCAAAATCCCGCTGTGCCTCGGTCGTATGATCGACCGGAACACCAAGATCATTCAGATTTACCACGCCCCTCATCGCAACACGGCTAGCATATTCGTGTGCGTGGAGACAGGTCGTTGCAAAATCATCCGACAACGGTAGATTGTAGCTAACGCCGCCATCGTCGGCGTGGCCGCTGCCATGGCGAAGGATCATTGATCCAACGAAAATCAAACTCTGTTGTGACCGCACTTTATCCGGCCGCCAGAGAAACGAGCAGCGCGTTTTCAGGGCCGGGATAAAGGATGCGATGATGTATTCCACGTTGGATGGCGCCAAGAAGTGCGCAAAGCAGCTTAAGCGTCTGCTCGAGGCGAGCGCGCTGATTTTCCCATTGGCTCGGTGCCAAGCCTCAGTAGCTGAAGCGGGCGGATATCAAGATTGGCACGACCTTAACCGGCGCATAGGTCAGCGCCCACAGACCGGGCTGCCGTTCGACTATTGGGGCAATTTGCTCAAAGTCCTTCCGGCCCCCTGCCAATACCCCGTGCGGTCGCATCTGAGCGGCCGCGGTGGACCGGAACTTGCGCCGCCGGAAATGTGGGTCAGAGACATTCTTCCCTATGCGGTCAGCCTTGAAATCGTCCATCGCACGCACGCTGCGCCCCTGCGGCCGGGATCGGGAAAAGGGCAGCGGCTCCGTCTTGAACTTGTCTCCGGCCTCCTTCTGAACATCGAGGGCGGCTTAGATCGGTTGCCGAAACTCGACGCGGAGAAACTCCATCTCATATTCGATGGTGAGCCTGCTTCGCTCCTTCCCAAACTTGCGCGCAACGCGCAGTTCAGTGAAGCCGTAAGTTCGCTTGTCGATGCCGGCCTTCTCAGGATTGAACGCGGTTCTACTTATGTCTTGGCCCCCGAAAGCGATGTCTTGAAAGCCGAGCTATTGGAACGCGCTTTGACATGGCGGCGCGATCAAGAGCCGAAGATCGATTATATCGAAATGGACGAAGATCTGGCCGGGGCGCTTGCGCATCAGGAATCGCTGGATGTGCGCGATTCCGGGCCGAAAGTGCCTTATCATGAGATGAGCTATCGCGGAGTCGAACTTCAAAGCCGCTATGCCGTCGCGCATGAGTTTGAAGAGATGAAGGCCGTCGTCGACGCAATGCCCGATGATGTCAGGCTACGGGTTGAGTCAATCTGGTGCGATTCAAAGGCGTGTGCAGTCTATTCCATAACCATCCGGTTGGGCATGGATCGTAGCTGGTTGGGCGAGAATATCCGGGACAGTTTTCGCGCGGGCACGAACGGCTTCAACGGCCTATTCCTCTCTCATGGGAATGATGATCAATTCTTCGATCCGGAATGGCCGGAAGACGACGAAGATTTCCTGCCGATAAGCGAAACTACAGCAAACATTTAGGTTCAGGCGAGCGGAGCCTTCAAGGTTTACTGGCAGAGGGTTTCCGCTCGCTCGGAGAGGCTTTCATGATAGAAAGATTGGGCGGCGTCACTACCACCTTCTTCGGTGAATGCTGACCTCCGACGGCATCGCGTTTATCGGACACGTGATCTATGAGAATCGCCGTTGCCAACAGCAGCGTCGATAAACCCCAGCACAACCAGCGGATACAGGCGGCCACATCCACCTTGATGTCGCTTCGTTCAACAACTCGTTCGAGCAACGTCAGATCCGAAGCTGCGCGACGCGCGCGCGGAGCAGCTGTAGCTTTCGATTTGCGATTGTTTTGCACGTCGAACTTCCCTGGGCCTGTTCACAGCGCATGCTCGGGTTACAATTCGAGCAGGCACCAAATGCCGCCAGATGGCGGAGTGTTACAAGCCGCGTGTTATCGGAAGTCCTACGCGGTAACGCTTAATTAGGGATGGTCGCTTGCTGTTTCAAGCACGAGGCGCGATCCTCATTCATCATGCTTTCAACTCGATCATTTCGACGGGGACATAACGATGAAAATCAGCATGTTGCCTCTTTAATGGGCATCGCCATTCGCCAGCCGGATATTGCGGGTTGTGCCAGCACATCTCCGCGTGAGAATATCGCGCGAATACCGGGAAAGGGATAGGCTCAACGGCACGTTTTAGCTCGTCACGCAATGCTCGACCCGCTGGTGTCAGATCAACACGGGCCAAGACATAGCAGTCTGGCGGGGTATCTAGAGAGGTGATGGTCACCAAGCCCGCGCGTTGGAGCGCCGCCATCGACGGCCGTGACCATCGTCCAAATCGCTGCGTCGTGCCTGCTCCTTCCGTCAGCGAGACGAGAACCCGCTGCTGCCGTTGGGTTAATGGCTTCATGGTTCAGCGCCCAAGGGTAGCGGTTTAATCAGACTGTTTTGCACTACGCTGATGGAGGAAGGCCCTGCTAGCCCAAAGCCTCCGGTCGTCAGGGGCGCCGTGAGAGTGAATTTTGACACGCTTGGGGTTACGTCCTGCTTGCCGCTATCAAGCAATGACGCGATCTCTCTAGACACGCGTTCGGCAGCGGATTTTACGGCTTCGTCGAGATGAACATAGCGTCCCGTTTTTGAACCCGCCGCATGGCCGAGCATCGCCGCGATCGTAAGTTCGGAGTAGCCCAAGTCGCCGGCGATGCTTGCGTAGGTATGGCGCAGGGTGTGGGCCGTCACATCCGACCATCCGAGGCGATGGCAAAGGCGTCCGAGTACACCGTCCGCCGCAATGAAGTGCGACTGTCCGCCGTCGGACGGAAAGACATAAGGGTTGTCTTCTAGCGGAGCGCGCGCTCTGATTGCTTTCAGCGCCGGCGTTCCAACGATCCTGATTTGCTCAACGGTCTTTGTCTCCGGGTAAGCGACATATCCCTCGTCATGCACCCAGCTATGTTTGAGCGCTTGCGCCTCATTGAGCCGCATTCCCGAGAGCAGCAGAACCCGGATGATGGCGAGACCAGTCGGGTGCTCTGTTTCCTCCACTTCGCGCATGAGGTTTCCGAGATCGACAATCTCGTTCGTGCTCAGCCGGCGAGTCCGCTTCTTGTCCGGAAACTTTCGGACGCCGAGGGCGGGGTTCGACAATATCTGGCCGTCACGCAGCGCGTGATTGAAAATGGAATGGATGGTGGCGACCGAGCGTGCAGCTACGCCCTCGCCGCCTTTGGTCACACCTCCTCGCCCTTCCCCGCGGGGGCGAGCTGTTTTGCCATTTGCGATGTCGACCTGCATTCGCTCAATGTCCGTAACGCGAAGCGAGGCGACCTTGCGCCGACCGAGCAGCGGCCGGATGTGAGATTCGATCCGGCTCTCATCCATTGTAAGCGACGAAGCTCGGATTGGCCGACGCATACGCCCCAAAATCCTTCCTGCCTTCGCTTCAGTTAGATACCAGTCGCAAAGCTGCCCGACTGTCACGCCGTCGCGCGCCGCCTTCTTTTCGGCTGAAGGATCAATCCCCTTCGCGACCTCTCCCAAGATGATGCGGGCTCCGGCTCGTGCCTGCTCGACTGTCATCACGCCAAATCGGCCTACTTCCACTCTACGTTGTTGCCGTTCCTGATTGCGGTACTGGACGACGAATACCTTGGAGCCGCTGGGATTGGCCTTCACGCCAAAGCCCTTCAGTTCGGCATCCCATAGCAGCGTCGGCGATGCGCCCTTCGCCTCCAGTGCTTCGACTGCGCGTTTGGTCAGCTTGCCCGCGTGTTCCACTCGTAACTCCATCCCAATGTGGTTACCAGCTTACCAAACTGGCTTCTGGAAACCAACTGGTAACCAGATCGACGGAAATCAACGGCGAAATTCGGATACGAGAGCGTTGCTCTGATGGCTTTTAATATACAGCAATATAAGGATAAATCGTAGATTAGCGCATTTTTGGCGATTTAGCAGATTGGATCGAATTCAAATTGCCAAGGTTGGGGTCGAGGGTTCGAATCCCTTCGCCCGCTCCAGTTTTCGCAGCGATCCGGCTGCGTCAAATCCCGTTCATCGAAATCCGGCTGACAGCCCAACCTGCGGGAATTGTCGCCGGACTCCATCGTGGCGCGCTCAGACCGCCTCCACCGTCACTTTTTGCTCGATCAGCCGGATCTCGCGATAGGCAGTGAGGAAGGCGATATCGGCGGCATCGCGCCCAACGCAAATGCGGGCACATTCAACGGAACGCGTCATTCCGGTCGCGTCGATCATGTGCCAGTCGCCGTCCAGATAGACTTCGGCGACCGCGTGGAAATCCTGCGGTTTCACGCCGAGCGCATAGACGCTCGCCATGCGCGCGGGGATATGCGCGGAGCGGGCGAGCGCGATCATCACATGCGCATAGTCGCGGCACACACCGCGCCGCTCGACGAAGCTGTCGAGAGCGCCTGTTTCCGACGTGCTGGAACCCGAGACATAGGTGAAGCGGCTTTCGATCCAGTCGCGCATCCGGCCAATCTTCTCGCCGCCCTCAAGCTCGCCGAACCGGCGGTCGACGAAGGCGTGGAACTTGTTCGACGGACAATAACGCGATTCGTTGAGATAGGGGACCGCAGCGGCGGGAAGGCGGTGGAGCGGAACCGCGGCGAGGGTACGGAAGTCGACATCGGGCCGGTCGATTTCGACCAGCGCGCGATACTCGGCGCTGAGGCTGCCTTCCGCGCGTAGCCAGATCGGATCACAAATCCCGTCCGCCGTCGGAATGCGCGACACTTTTTCTGGCGTTCCGAGGTCGAGCGAGGCGTCAAGCACGCGCTGACCATGCCCGTTCGCCGCCTCGATCTGGAGCATCAGGTCGACGGGCTCAGGCAGCCGATAATTCAGGGAGGCGGAGATTTCGAGTTTCATCTATCGGCAACGCATGAAGGAGGATTCGGTGGCGCTAGGATCGACAGGGGCAAAGAGCAAGTGACGGCAGCACGGACCATCCCGTTCATCGTCGCGACCATCTTCATGGACGCGGTCGGCTTTGGCATCATCATGCCGGTGTTGCCGCAACTCGTGATGGAGGTCGGCCGAATCGACCTGGCCGAGGCGATCGAGGTTGGCGCATGGATCGGCCTTGTCATGGCAGTCGCGACGTTCCTCGCCTCGCCCGTTCTCGGCAATCTGTCGGACCATTGCGGGCGGCGCCGTGTGCTGCTGCTCGCGCTCGGCGGGCTGGCGATCGATTATGCACTGCTAACGATCGTCGAGACTCTGCCATGGCTGTTCATCGCCCGCGCACTGTCGGGGATTTTCGGCGGCAGCTATGCTGCGGCGCAAGCGGCGATTGCAGACATTACCGCCCCTGAAGACCGCGCGCGCAACTTCGGGTTCGTCGGCGCAGCGTTCGGCATCGGCTTTGTTGCCGGGCCCGCCATTGGCGGCTTTCTGGGTGAAGTCGGTCCGCGCGCCCCCTTCGTCGCGGCGGCCATCCTCGCCGCCGCGAACATGCTCTACGGCTATTTCATCTTTCCCGAGACTTTGGCGGTCGAACGCCGTCGCCGCTTCGACTGGCGCCGCGCCAATCCGCTCGGCGCATGGCAGACGATGCGCACGCTACCTGGGATGGACGGTGTCGCAGGAGTGCTCGTGCTCTGGCAGATCGCAAGCCTCGTCTATCCGATGACATGGAGTTTTTACTGCATCGCGCAGCTCGGCTGGACGCCGGGGATGATCGGCGCGAGTCTTGCCGCAGTCGGCGTGATGATCGCGCTGGGTCAGATGTTTGTTGTCGGTCCCGCGGTCGCGCGCTTCGGCGAACGCGACGCGGCAACGCTCGGCATCCTCGTCGCTGTTGCGGTCTATGTCGGTTATGCCTTCACCACCTCGACGATCGGAGCCTTCCTGCTGCTAATCCCCGTCGCGCTGCAAGCGCCGGTGCAGCCGTCGCTGATGGCGATGATGTCTCGCCGCGCGACCGCAGAGACGCAGGGCGAGGTGCAGGGGATATCGGCGATGGCGATGGGCCTCGGCCAGCTCGTCGCGCCGCTGCTACTCACCGGCACCATGGCTTACTTCACCGCCGTCAGCGCGCCGGTGCATTTTCCGGGTGCCGCTTTCGTCGTTGCCGCGGTCTTCGGCCTGCTCGCGATCCTGATGCTTCGCCGCTTACCGCGCGCAGCGGCAACCGATCAGATGCCGCCGTCGGTCACCGCATAGCCGAGCGCTTCGAACCCGGCGGTCAACATGGCGACGCAGGCCGCCACCAATTCGCCATCGGTCGACCGAATGACGAAATTAGCGCCTGTCTTGCCCTCGCGAAAAAAGGGATAGCTGCCGATCGCAACCCCCGGATAATCCTTCTCACCTTGCCGCAGCAGGTCGGCAATTTCGCTTTCGGGCGCCCAGGCACCGATCGTTTGCGCGATCAGCGGCGCGCCACCCTCAAGCTCGCCAGTGAGCGCGTCGAGCATCCCCGCCGTGATATGCGGGACACCCGCCATCACGAACAAATTGCCAATGCGGATACCGGGTGCGCCAGACATGCGGTTCGGGATGAGGTCGGCGCCGTCGGGGACGCGCGCCATGCGAAGGCGCGCGTCGGTCAGTTCGGCACCGCGCGCGCTGTAATAGCGCTCAAGGATAGCGCGCGCTGCGGGATGGATCACCACATCGACACCGAGTGCCTTTGCCACCGCGTCGACCGTGATGTCGTCGTGCGTCGGACCGATGCCGCCGGTGGTAAAGACATAGTCGTAGCGTGCGCGGATCGCGTTCAGCGCATCGACGATCTCATCCTCGACATCGGGAACGATCCGCACTTCGCGCAGGCGAATCCCCTGCACCTCGAGCCAGGTCGCGATCTGCGACACATTCTTGTCCTGCGTGCGGCCCGAGAGAATCTCGTCGCCGATCACCAGCACGGCGGCGGTCCATATGCGTTCGTCGCTCATGCCTTTGCCTTAACTCGGAACGATGACAAAACAAGCCCGATGGAATATTGCTATTGTTCCTGATATGTTCTCAAAGAATCGAGCCGATATGGGAGATGTGCAATGGCCGAAGACCTGATTTTCTATACCAACCCGATGTCGCGCGGACAGATTGTCCGCTGGATGCTCGAAGAAGTGAGCGCGCCCTATGAACAGCGCATTCTCGACTACGGCACGACGATGAAAGACGGGGCCTATCTGGCAGTGAACCCGATGGGCAAGGTTCCCGCGATTGTTCACAACGGCGACATCGTCACTGAATGCGCCGCGATCTGCGCCTATTTGGCCGATGCCTTCCCCGAGGCCGGTCTTGCGCCCGCCCCCGCCGACCGCGCCGATTATTATCGCTGGCTCTTCTTCACCTCGGGTCCGGTCGAGCAGGCAATTACCGCCAAGCATTTCGGCGTCGAGCCCGATACCGAGCAGCAACGCATGGCGGGGTTCGGTTCGCTCCCCGCGGCGCTCGACGCGCTCGAAAGCGCTGTCGCGGGCCGGGCGTTCGTCGCGGGCGACCGCTTCAGCGCCGCCGATGTCTATGTGGGCAGCCAGATCGACTGGGGGCTGCAATTCGGCACCATCGCGTCGCGCCCGGCGTTCGAGGCCTATGTTGCCCCGTTTCGCGAGCGCGCAGCTTACAAGCGCGCAAAAGACATCGACAATGCTCTGATCGCTGAAATGCAGGCGGCCAACCCGGCCTGAGACAGCGCGGCCCGCGACCCGGCCGCGAAAAAGAAATGAGCCCGGCGAATTTCTCCGCCGGGCTCCCGTATTTTTTGCTCTTTGTCCGTCCGCTTATTCGCGGCTGCCCAGCAGGTTGAGCAGGAAGGTGAACATGTTGACGAAGTCGAGATAGAGCGTCAGCGCGCCCATGATCACCGACTTGCCGACAAAGTCGGTCCCGCGGACATAGAAATACATGCTCTTGATCTTCTGCGTGTCATAGGCAGTGAGGCCAGCGAACAGCAGCACGCCGATCACGCTGATCGCGAGGCTGAGCGCGCTCGACTGTACGAACAAGTTGATCAGCATCGCAACGAGGATGCCGACGACGCCCATGATCAGGAAGGTGCCAAAACCCGACAGATCCTTCTTGGTCGTGTAGCCGTAGAGGCTGAGGCCAAGAAAGGCGGCCGCGGTCGCAAAGAAAGTCGTTGCGATCGACGATGCGGTAAAGGCGAGGAAGATCGTCGACATCGACAGACCCATGACCGCCGCATAGACCCAGAACAGCGCCTGCGCAGCGCTGGTCGACAGCTTGTTGATGCCAAAGCTCAGCACCAGCACGAAGGCGAGCGGCGCCAGCGCCACCACCCACATAAGCGGGCTGCCGATCAGCGAGGCGGTAAAGCCGCTGTTATACGCCAGCATCGCGACGATGCCGGTCAGCAGCACGCCCGAGCCCATATAATTGTAAACCGACAGCATGTACGACCGCAGGCCGGCATCGACGGCCTGGTCCATTGCGTTCGCGCCGGCGCCAAAACCGGAAGCCGCCATATTGGGGTCGTTCCAATTCGCCATTTTTCATCTCCATAACCGGCCAGCCCATACCGGCCGTGAACAGCAATATCGGGGGTTTGACCGGCCGTTTCAAGCGAAACCGGACATCAGCAACATTCCAGCAACATATTAGCCCGCGACCAGTTAAGGATCGCGGTTCCGAAGATTGCGCCCTATGCTGTTTCCGATGTCCACACACCGCCTGTTCGTCGCGCTATGCCCGCCGCGTTCGGTCCACGATATTTTGATCGCCGCGATGCACGGCATTTCGGGGGCGCGCTGGCAAAATGACGAACAGCTCCACCTGACGCTGCGCTTTATCGGCGAGGTCGATCATCATCGGGCAGAGGATATCGCGGCGGCGCTCGGCGCGCTTCACGCGTCCCCGGTCACAGCGCGAATCGCGGGGGTCAGCCTGTTCGAACGGCAGGGACGGCCACATATGGTCTGGGCAGGGATCGAACCACATGCGCCGCTCGCGGCGCTGCACCGCAAGGTCGACCATTTGCTCGCTCGCGTCGGCGTCGCGCCCGAGATGCGTGCGTTCGTGCCGCATATCACGCTCGCACGGTTGAACCGCGGATCCGGTCCGGTCGGCCCCTTCCTCGCGCTGAACAATGACCTGGCCGGCCCGACATTCGAATTCAGCTATATCACGCTCTATGAAAGCGAGCTTGGCCACGGCGGATCGCATTATCACCCCGTCGTGCGCTATCCGCTGGGCGGCGAGAATTCGGCCACCAGTGCGTCGGAAACGGCGGCGACATCGTGCCACGTCGCGGCGAAGCCGTCGTCTTCTCCATAATAGGGATCGGTAACGCCTTCCCCGCCGCGTCCGGGAAGAAGGTCGAGCATCAGGCGGAGGTCCGCCGTCGCGTCGGCCGGGCGGATCGCCAGCGCGTCGCGCAAATTGCTTTCGTCGGCGGCGAGAATCAGGTCGAAGCGGTAGAAATCGTCGCGCGACAATTGGCGGGCGCGGAGATCCGATATGTCGGTGCCACGGCGGCGCGCCTCGGCCTGCGCACGGCGGTCGGGGGCGTGGCCGACATGCCAGTCGCCGGTTCCCGCCGAATCGAGCGTCGCATCGAGACCGGCCCGTGCGAAGGCGACCCGCGCCGCGCCCTCGGCGAGCGGGGAGCGGCAGATGTTGCCGAGGCACAGGAAAAGGATTGCGGGCTTCGTAACTTCTCGATCGTTGCGCATATCGGCCATGTCCTCCCGCAAAGTTGAACCGACTTTCAACTTGCGCCTGTGTCCGGCTCTGCTAGCCATGGGGCATAACGATAATGGGTCAGGGAGAGGGTTGCCAGATGGCCGATGACGACATGAGCGGTGCCGAGGCTTTGGCCGAACCGAAAGCGACCGGATATAGCTGGTATGTCCTGTCGGTGCTGGTCGTCGTCTATATCCTCAATTTCATCGACCGGCAGATCATCAGCATCCTCGCGGTCGACATCAAGGCCGACCTCGGGCTGACCGACGGCGATATGGGCTTCCTCGGCGGCGCCGCCTTTGCGGTCTTTTATGCGCTGTTCGGCATTCCGCTCGGCCGCCTCGCTGACAATTGGAGCCGCGTGAAGTTGCTGTCGATCGGCCTGACCCTGTGGTCGGCGATGACCGCGGCATCGGGCTTTGCCTATAACCAGACGACGCTGACGCTCGCGCGGATGGGCGTCGGCATCGGCGAAGCGACCGCGAGCCCGACCGCTTACTCGCTGATCTCCGACTATTTTCCGAAGCGGCAGAAAGCGACCGCGCTCGCCATCTATTCGTCGGGACTCTACCTCGGCGGCGGCGTGTCGCTGTTTATCGGCGCGCTGATTGTCGAGGCATGGAACCAGGCGTATCCGGCGGGCGGACCGATGGGGCTGGTCGGCTGGCAGGCGGCCTTCCTTGCGGTCGGCATCCCCGGCCTGCTGCTCGCACTGTGGGTCGCCAGCCTGCGCGAGCCGGTGCGCGGCGCGATGGACGGAACGCCGGGTACCAGTTCGCCGTCACCCTTTTGGGAATTCTTCAAAGATCTGGTGATGATCGTTCCGCCTCTCACGCTGATCGGAGCACTGTTGCGAGGGCCCGGGGCGCTGCTGGTCAACATGGTCGTCGCCGCCGTGATCGCGGCCTTCGCGTGGTGGATGATCCGCCTGACCGGCAATTTCCCGCAATGGACGGCGGTAGGCCTCGGCTATTATGCGGTCTTTTCCTGGTCGAGCGCGCTCCGCGCAAATGATCCCGCAACCTTCCGCCTGATCTGGGGCACCCCCGCCTTCATCTGCACGACGCTGGGCTATGGCCTGGTCGCGCTTGCCGCTTACGGGCTCGCCTTCTGGTCGGCGCCCTATGCCGAAGTCATACTTGGCCTGCCCAAGCAGGAACTGGCCTTCATCCTCGGCGCGAACGGCGCGGTCGCCGGTTTTGTCGGCGTGATCCTCGGCGGCCGCCTCGCCGATCATCTCCGCGCGAAAAATCCGGCGGGGCGTGTCCTGATGATCATCTTTGGCGTCGTCGCCCCGGTCATCCCGATCTGGGTCGGCTATACGACCGAAAATTCGACGCTTTTCTATAGCATGAACTTCCTCGCCGGGATGCTCGGCGCCGCCGCGCTCGGCGCCGCCGCCGCGACGACGCAGGATCTGGTGCTGCCGCGCATGCGCGGCACCGCGACTGCCGCCTTCTTCCTCGGCACGACACTTGTCGGCCTGTCGTTCGGGCCGTACATGGTCGGGCAGATTTCGGATCTGGCCGGCACGATCGTCGACGGCAAGCCGGTCGGCGACCTGCGCACCGGCATATTGTCGCTGATCGGCGTCGCCCCGATCGCGCTCGCGCTGCTCATCTATGCCTATCGCACAGTGCCGGAGGCCGAAGCGACGATCGCCGAACGCGCGGCGGGCGCCTGATCTTTCGATCGAGACGCCCGCCAGAAAAATCAGTCCGCCGTCCTGAACCGCTGCCCCGCTTTCGCCGGAGCGGCGAACCCGGGCGCTTTTACTTCGTACCCTCTTTGACGATCACGCCGCAGGCGACGCGGCCCCCGCTGTTGCCGCTGGGATCGGTCTTGTAATCGTCGGGCCCCGCGTGAATCACGAAGGCGGCGCCGTCGGCGTCGAGCAGCCCGCCATCACCCTCGAACCGCGAGCCGACGAGGCGCAGCGTGGCGCGGCCGATCTGGTCGGGTTCGATGGCAAGGTTGGGCAGGTCGCCATGGTGCGCACCCATCGGATTGTCGCGACCATGCTGGGCGCCGGTCGGGTTCCAGTGCGGACCCGCGCTGGCGAAATCGGGCGCGTTGCACTGGCCGACGGCGTGAACATGCATGCCATAGGTGCCCGGCGCGAAGCCGCGCGCGACGAGTTCGATACGCAAGCCGGTGGTGTCGCGGTAGATGTCGGCGCGGCCGCGGTCGGCACCCTTATTGTCGGTGAGTTGGGCATAGGCGTCGGGCGCGGGCAGCGTCGTCGTCGACTTCTTGCCCATGCCGGCGCAGCCCGCGAGCGCGAGCGTGCCGATGACGACGGCCCCACAGGCCAATATGCTTTTATGGCGCGAACCGATCGTCATTTTTCTGCTCCCTGTCGCAAGATTTGAAACCAGAACGTCACGGCGGCGCGTTTCGATCCCGGTTCGCCGGTGATGCCGATATTTGCCGCGCGTTCCAAGCCCTTATGGAGATCGTGCCGTGACAAAATGTTGCGGGCGCAAAAAAGGGGCCGCGAATTGCTTCGCGGCCCCGTATTTTTGGCCTGACGGCTCTGATCGAGGATCAGAAGACGCGGGCGTATTGCTCGTTTCCGACGAAGCCCAGCTTGCCGACGCCGCTGCGCTTGATCACCGCCATGACATTGTCGACGACGATATAGCGAGCATAAGGGTCGGGCTGAACCTGCAGTTCGGGTTCGACCGGCAGAGCCTTGGTCTGTTCCAGATACTGCGCCAGCTGCGCGAGGTCGACCGGCGAACCGTTCCAGGTGATCGTTCCGGCCGGATCGATCATCACCTTGTTCTTTTCGGGATCGACGTTGCTTTTTGCATCGGTCGGAACCGGCAGATCGATCTTCACCGCGTGGGTCTGGACCGGGATGGTGATGATGAACATGATGAGGAGCACGAGCATGACGTCGATCAACGGCGTCGTGTTCATGTCCATCATCGGTTCATTTTCGTCCCGATCTCCAACTGCCATGGACATGCGATTATTCCTTCGTTCCTAAACGGAGCGCGCCCTTACAGGCGGCCCACCGTACCCGAACCAGGAGCCGGTTCCGAAATGAACCCGATCTTCTGGAAGCCGGCATATTGCATCGTGTAGATCACGCCACCGATGCACTGGTACGGCGTGTTGACGTCGCCGCGGATGTGCACTTCGGGGAAGTTTTCCTCGGTGATGTTCTGCGGACCGCCGATATCTTCGAGCAGCTGCTCGAGCTTCTTCTGTCCACGCTCCAGCAACTGCTTGGAATCGACCGGGGTCTGGCCCCAATATACTTCACACGCCGTGCTCTCGGGGTTGGGCTCGCCATCGCCGTCGGTGTCAGCCGAACGGATCGAGAGCAGCACATTCTCAGGCTTCGTCGTCGTCACCTCAAACGCCACGTCGGGCAGCTTCAGGTTCACCGTCTCCAACACCACGGGAACCGTGATGAGGAAGATGATGAGCAACACAAGCATGATGTCCACGAGCGGAGTCGTGTTGATTTCGGACATTGGGGCTTCTTCGCCGCCCTTGTCGCCTACACTCATCGCCATAGGATTAGCATCCTGTCACAAAATTTCTGTCACGGACATCGGGACGGCGTGCCTGGAGCGCGCCTTCCCTGTCCAACGGACCCCGCCTTTTCGCCCGATGGCGACAAGGCGGGGATCCATGAGACCGATCAGGCCTTTTTCGGTGCCGCGGCCGGAGCAGCAGCCTTCGCCGGAGCGGCCGACGCCGGCTTCACCTGACCGTTCGACATGATCGAACCGAGAACGTCGTTCGAGAAGGTCGACAGGCGGCGAGCGATCGCCTTGTTGCGGCTCTGGAGCCAGTTGAATGCGAGAACCGCGGGAACGGCCACGATCAGACCGATTGCGGTCATGATCAGAGCTTCACCGACCGGACCGGCGACGGTGTCGATCGAGGCCTGGCCCGATGCACCGATCTTCACGAGAGCGCGAAGAATACCGATAACGGTACCGAACAGACCGACGAACGGAGCGGTCGAACCGACGGTCGCGAGGAACGCGAGGCCCGAGTTCAGCTTCGAGTTGATGTGGTTCTGCGAACGCTCGAGCGTGCCGTGCATCCAGTCATGCGCTTCGACGGGGTCGGTCAGCTTGTTATGCTCTTCGTTGGCGCGCAGACCGTCTTCGACGACCTGACGATAGGCGCTGTTCTTTTCGAGCTTCGAAGCGCCGTCGGCGAGCGTCGGAGCGCGCCAGAAGTTGGCGTCGACGGCCTTGCCCTGGTTCATCACCTTGTTCTGTTCGAACAGCTTGGTGAACAGGATGTAGAGCGTGCCGACGAACATGATCAGCAGGACGAGGAAGGTCACCTGCGAGACGATGCCGCCTTCGCACAGTGCGGGAACGAGACCGTAGGGGCTCGCGCCTTCTTCCTTCACACACATTGCGGCGGGCATCAGGCTGAGACCACCTTCACCATGGGCGGCTGCCGGCGCCGCAGCGGCGGCGTTTGCGATCAGATTAAACATACTGGAAAATCCCTCTCAAAATATTCGGTAAGTTTCGAAACACAGATCCGTCGCGCGATCAGCGCGGAATCTGCCAACGGATACGATTGCTGTACGTGCCGCCCGTGGGGTTACCCGCGCGATCCTTGCCCGGATTGAACCGGCCACGGCGCTGGATAAGCTTGCAGGTTTCGGCATCGAGGTCGGCATGACCGCTCGACGCGGTCACGTCACACGAGGTGATGCGACCATCGGCGCCATAGGTGACGCGGAACCCGGTGGTGCCTTCACGCTCTTCACGCATGGCACGGGCCGGATAGTCGTCGTTCGTCGCCCAGCGACCCGGGTTGCCTTTCGGCGTACCGGCGGCACTGAGATCAGGCGTCGGCGGCGGCGCCGGCGGTGCCGGCGGCGTATAGACGGGCGGGGGCGGCGTCGGCGGCGCCTTCGGCACCGACTGGACCGTGTTGGTCGTAACCGGCGGCGGAATCGGCGACGGCGGCGTCACAACCGGCGGCGGCGGCGGCAACTTGTTGTCCGGCGGCGGCGGCGGCGGGGGTTCCTCCGGCGGCGGCGGCTCTTCCACGTCCACCACATCCAATTTTTCGGCGAGTTTCTTGACGATACTGATATTCAAGCCGTTGACCAGGCCGTAGCCCAGAACCGCTGTAAGCAGACCAACCAAGACAATCGCCACTACCCTGTTTTTAGGGTCGACATTATCACCATAAGCCATTCAGGGACGACGCTCCTTGCTAGATCATCCTGACACCAATTCCCTGCCGACGGGTTCGGTTGCCAAATGCCCGGATGATTTCCGATGCGTTGTGCGAGACCCGACGGCGCTGCATCCGGCTTATTATGTTTTTGCCGGACACTTCGGGCACGTCCTATCGCGGTGGCGGCACATTCGCAAACCCTTTATCAGCGGTTAATGTGCCATGTCCCATGATAGGGATTTCAACGCCGATAACGGTGTCATAAATGACGGAAAGTGGATCGATCATGCGCCTCCCCCACCCGGCCGCCATCGCCGGCATATTTGCCTTAAGCCTTGGAATCCCGAGCGTTTCCGCGATGCAGGCGCCGGTCGCCGCGCCGGTCGCCAGTCCGTACAGCTATGCCGACATCGCCGATCTGGCGACCGCGGCGCCGATCGCGCTGCACGCGCGCATATATAAGTCCACGGCGCTCAAAACGGCACAAGCCCCCGGAGTCGCGGCGGGTCGCGCGCGATTCTATGTCGAGGCGGACGTCGTCAGCCTGATTCGCGGCAAGGGACCGCTTGCGGCGCGAATCTCGTACCTTGTCGACCTGCCGCTGGACGCGAAGGGCAAGCCGCCGAAGCTGAAAAAGAAGCAGCCGGTCCTGCTCTTTGCCCGCCCCGTCGCCGGCGCCACCGCCGGAAGCAGCAACACCGGCAGCGTCCAGCTGATCGCGCCCGACGCGCAACTGCCCTGGGATCCGGCGACCGAGGCGCAGCTGCGCGCGGTGCTGACCGAACTCGTCAAACCCGGCGCAGCCCCCGCGATCACCGGCATCGCCAACGGCTTCCACGTTCCCGGCACCCTGCCCGGCGAGGGCGAGACGCAATTGTTCCTCAACACCAGCACGGGCGAGCCGGTGTCGCTGACGATCCTGACCGCGGCCGACGGGTCGCGGCGCTGGGCGGCCGCGTTCGGCGAAATCGTCGACGGGTCGGCCGCGGTCCCGCAGCGCGACACGCTTGCGTGGTATCGCCTCGCCTGCGGGTTGCCGCGCCAGCTGCCGCTCGGCAAGCTTGCCGGGACCGCGCCCGAGGATCGCCGCAAGGCCGCGTCCGATTACGGCATCGTCCTTGGCGCGCTCGGCGACTGCACGCGCACGCGCAAGCCGCCGGTGAGCTGATCGCGTAGCTTTCGGCATCGCCGAAACAGAAAAGCTTCCTTGTTTCGCCGGCAAAAGCCGATAGGGCGCTCGCGATGACGGGGCGAGGCCCCGTGCTTTTACGGAGTTGCTTCATGTCGCCCTATTCCGCCCCGACCGCTGCCCGCCCGCCGCTTCGCGTCGCGCTCGCGGGTATTGGCGTCGTCGGTGGCGGGGTCGTCAAGCTGCTCGAGGCGAACCGCGACCTGATCGCCCGGCGCGCCGGGCGGCCGATCGAGATCGTCGCGCTGTCGGCGCGCGACCGGCACAAGGATCGCGGCGTCGACCTGTCACCCTATCGCTGGGAAGACGATATGGACGCGCTGGTCGCGGCCGATGATGTCGATGTCGTCGTCGAGATGATCGGCGGGGCCGACGGCCCGGCGCTGACGCTCGCGCGGCATACGCTCGGCGCGGGCAAGGCGCTGGTGACCGCGAACAAGGCGATGATCGCGCATCACGGGCTCGACCTTGCGCGGCTCGCCGAAGAGAAAGACACGCCGCTGAAATATGAGGCCGCGGTCGCGGGCGGGATTCCCGTCATCAAGGCAATCCGCGAGGGCGCGTCGGCGAACGAGATCGCACGCGTCTATGGCATCCTCAACGGCACCTGCAATTATATCCTGACGCAGATGGAGCGGAACGGCGCGAGCTTCGCCGATGCGCTGAGCGCGGCGCAGGCCGAGGGCTATGCCGAGGCCGACCCGACCTTCGACGTCGACGGGATCGACGCCGCGCACAAATTGTCGATCCTTGCCGCGCTGTGTTTCGGGACGAAGCTCGACATCGGGGCGGTGACCGCCGACGGCATCCGCGGGCTGATCGCCGCCGATATTCGCGAGGCCGAAGCGCTGGGCCACCGGGTCCGCCTGATCGGCATGGCCGAGCGCGACGGAAGCGGCCTGTACCAGCATGTCCAGCCGTGCCTCGTCCCCGCCGACCACCCGCTCGCCTATGTGCCGGGCGCATTGAACGCCGTGGTCGCCGAGGGCAATTTCGTCGGCCGCCTCTTCTTCGAGGGCGCGGGCGCGGGCGCCGGGCCGACCGCCTCCGCCATTGTCGCCGACATCATCGACATCGCGCGCGACGAATATGGCCCCGCTTTCGCGATGCCGGTCGACGCGCTCGACGCGGCCCCCGTCGCCGACGCGGGCGCGCGGATCGGCAAACATTATGTCCGCCTGATCGTCGAGGACCGCATCGGCGTGCTCGCCGAGATCGCGACGGCGATGCGCGATGCCGGCGTGTCGATCGAAAGCCTGATCCAGCGCGGCAGCGAGGACGGCAGCGGCGTCGTGATCGTGCTCGTCACCCACGAGGGTCCGGCCAGCGCGATCCACGCGGCGCTCGCGTTTCTCGGCGCGTCGGACCATGTCGTCGGCGCGCCGATGCATATGCCCATATTGGCGCTTTGACCCGCTTGTAATCCCGCGCCTCCTTGTTACCCATGCCCGGGGAACAGGGGGCGGACATGGATATCGAAATCAGGCAGGGGCTGGCCGAGGCGCGCGCGCTGGCGGCAGGACATTGGCGCGCGCTGGCCGCCTATACTGGGATGGGCGTGCTGGTGCCGTTCCTGCTCCTGTCGAGCGAGCCGATTTTCGACCTGCGCACCATCATGGCGCTGATGGTCAACACCTATGGCACCTATGTCAGCGGATCGATCACGGGGCCGCTCTATCTGCTCGGCATCGTGTCGGTGATCGTCGCGGGGGCGATGTTCGCGGCGTGGAACGCCATCCTCGCCGAATTTCGCGAAGGCTATATTTCCGAGATCATGTACGGGATGGTCGCCGGCGCGGCCTATCTGATCGTCAATATCCTGCTCTATGCCGGGATCGGCGTGATCGCGACGCTGCCGATCCTGCTCACGATCGGTATCGCCGAGTGGAACGCCTTGGCCGGGAGCCTTGCCGATGGCGCGTACCGGCTGGTGCTGGTCGTCCTCGGTACCTGGATCGAGGCGCGGCTGTGCCTGACCGGCGCGATCATGGGCGCCGGCGGGCGGCTCAACCCCTTTCCGGCCATCGCCGAATCATGGCGGGCGACCGGGCAGGCGCAAGGGCGACTCTTCGGCTTCTATCTGGCTTTGGGCACGCTTTTCGGCCTTGCGGTCGGCGGGTTGATCCTCGTCCATGGCGCGGTCATCTGGAACAATGCGCAGGCGCCCGGCAGCGCGCTCGAAATGGCGATGAGTTTCGCGTGGGTCCTGCTGTTCGCAGCCTATTTTCTGGCGAAGATCCTGGTCGCGGCGGGGTTCCTCCGCGCCGCGCGCCCGCGCGCCGCAGCCGCCGAGGTCTTCGCCTAGGGCTCGGGCTCGTCTTCGGGCGGGGCCGGCGTTCCCGTTTCGGGATCGGTCGCGCGCTTCATCGCTTCGAACTGCTCATTATATTCGGGGCCGGGCTTATAGCGGCCGCCGAACGAGATCCAGTTATAGGGCAGCTTGTCGAGCGTCATCGCCTGCGCCTCCGCCCGCGGCAGCTTCGGCGGCGCCTCGCGCCCTTCCTTGGCGATCGCGCGCAGTTCGGGCGACAGCCGGTGGCGTTCGGTATCGGTGCCGCACACGTTGATCGAACCGTCGTCGGCGGGTTTGCAGCGCTTGATCGGATCGACCATTTCCTTCGCCTTCGCCGCGGCACTTTCAGCATTGCGCGGTGGCGGCGGCGCGGGCGGCCCCTGCGTCTGCGTGGCGCCGGGCACGGCCGCGGTCATGGCGATGACACAGCTCATGGCGAAAGCGGCACCGAATCGGGCGAAGCGTTCTCGACAAGTGGCACGGGCGACCATATGGCGCCCACCATGCCGACGGGGCGGAACAAGTAAAGACGGAGAGTGGCCGAGATGACGAATAGCAGCAACCTCGACCGGGTGCTCGTGCTCGAAATGGTGCGCGTCACCGAAGCCGCGGCGATCGCCGCCGCGAAGCTGATCGGCCGCGGCGACGAGAAAGCCGCCGACGCCGCCGCCGTCGAAGCGATGCGGACCGCGTTCAACACGCTTTATATGGACGGCACGATCGTCATCGGCGAAGGCGAGCGCGACGAGGCGCCGATGCTCTATATCGGCGAAAAGGTCGGCAACGCGCCGGGCAAGGGCCCGAAGATCGACATTGCGGTCGATCCGCTGGAAGGCACGACGATCACCGCCAAGGCCGGCCCCAACGCGCTCGCGGTGCTCGCGATCGCCGAGGAAGGCTGCCTGCTCAACGCCCCCGACGTCTATATGGACAAGCTCGCGGTTGGCCCCGGCTATTCGCCGAACATCGTCAATTTCGACAACAGCGTGCGCGAAAATGTCGAAGCCGTCGCGCGCGAAAAGGGCTGCAAGCCCGAACAGATCATCGTCTGCGTACTCGACCGCCCGCGCCACGAAGCGATCATCAGCGAGCTGCGCGCGATCGGCTGCGGCGTCGCGCTGATCCCCGACGGCGACGTCGCCGGCGTGATCGCGACGACCAACCCTGAAACCAATATCGACATCTATATGGGTTCGGGCGGCGCCCCCGAGGGCGTGCTGGCATCGGCGGCGCTGCGCTGCGTCGGCGGCCAGTTCAAGGGCCGCTTGCTGTTCCGCAACGATGACGAGCGCAAGCGCGCGAAGAAGTGGGGCATCGAGGATCTCGACCGCGTCTATGACCTCGAAGACCTCGCCAGCGGCGATGTGATTTTCGCCGCGACCGGCGTGACCGACGGATCGCTGCTGTCCGGCGTCAAGCGCCGCCGCGACGGCGTGATGACGACCGAGACGGTGGTGATGCGCGCCTCGTCGGGCACGGTGCGCTGGGTGAAGGGCGAGCATCGCGCGCATTGATAAGGTTTCGGCCGATTGTAGACGTTAATCCTCCCTGTGGCGTAGCCATGGGGAGGTGGCAGCGCGAAGCGCTGACGGAGGGGCCAATGGCGCTAAGTCGCAGCCCCTCCACCACCGCCTGCGGCGGCGGTCCCGCTGGCGCTACGCGCCGTCTGCGACTCCCCCATCGCTGCGCGACAGGGAGGATATATCACTCATCTCGTCACCCCGGACTTGATCCGGGGCCCATGACTTCGGCGCGGCTGCGGATCCCGGATCAAGTCCGGGATGACGAAGGTGAAATGCGGAAACGTCCGCGCCCCACCCCAATGCGGACCCCGCGCACTTGACCCGCGCACCATCCTTGCCGTATTATCTCAATAATACAGTTCGGATGACCCTTGGCATTGTCAGAAAATCCCCGCTGCCAGCCCCTCCGCCAGCGCGGCGCCGAGGTCGCGGGCTTCGGCGAGGCGATCCGGCGCGATCGTCTTGGGCGCCATAATCGCTTCGGGGGTCTGCGCGGCGGTGTTCACGATGACCGGATCGGCGACGCGCTTCAGCCGCCAGCCGGTCGCGATGCGGTCGAGCTGGCGCTGGGCGTTTTCGCCGTCGGATCCCGCGCAGATGATCGTCGCATAGGGGCGCCCCTCAAGCCGGCCGAGGCAGGGATAATAAGAGCGGTCGAACATCTCCTTCATCGCGCCCGACAGCGCGGCGAGATTTTCGGGGCCGACGAAGAGATAGCCGCCCGCGGCCTGCAGCGCGTCCGGGGTCACGTCGGCGACGGCGACAAGCTTCGCGTTCCCCGCCCCTTCGGCGGCAGCGCGCGCGAGCGCTTCGCTGCCGCCGGTGCGGCTGTGCCATGCGATGAGGAGGTGCGGCGTGTCGGTCATGAGCCGATGCTTGCCAAGCACCGACACGCGGCGCAAGCTGCCCAGAAATATGGGGGAGACATATGATGCGCCGACTGACCGCCCTGCTGCTTGCGAGCAGCCTGCCCTTTGCCGCCACCGCGCAGGACGCCGCGAGCGAGGCGACGCGCACCGCGCAGGCCGAGATCGCGGGGCGCCTGCCGCTGGATGATCCGCGCGACGAAGCCAATGTGATGCGCGGCAAGCTCGCCGAGATTCCGGGCGGGGTCATTACGGACAAGAATGGCAAGACGGTGTGGGACCGGCGGCCCTATACGTTTCTGAACGCCAAAGAAGCGCCCGACACGGTGAACCCGTCGCTGTGGCGGCAGGCGCGACTCGACGCGGTACATGGATTGTTCGAGGTCGTGCCGGGCAAGATCTGGCAGGTGCGTGGTTACGATATTTCGGTGATGACGATCATCCGCGGAAAGAGCGGCTGGATCATCGTCGACCCGCTGCTGTCCGAAGAAGCGGCGGCGGCGAGCTGGAAATTGTTCGCCGACACGGTCGAGGCGAAATCGGGCAAGCTGCCGATCAGGGCGGTGATCTTTTCGCACAGCCACAGCGACCATTTCGGCGGCGTCGGCGGCATCGTCACCCCCGAACAGGTGAAGGCGCAGAAGATCCGCATCATCGCGCCGCACGGATTTTCGGAAGAAGCGACGTCGGAAAATGTCCTCGCGGGCGGAGCGATGGGGCGGCGCGCGCTTTATATGTTCGGCGCGATCCTGCCGCCGGGCGAAAAGGGACAGGTCGACACCGGGCTGGGCCCGAAGCTGTCGTCGGGCACCGTCGGCTATATGGAGCCGACCGAGACGGTGAGCGAAAAGGGCGGGACGCTGACGATCGACGGGCTGGCGTTCGACTTTCTCGACGCAGGGAGCACCGAGGCGCCGTCGGAATTCGTCTTCTACATCCCCGCCTATAAGGCACTCCATACCACCGAGGTCGTGACGCACACGCTGCACAATGTGCTGACGCTGCGCGGGGCGCAGGTGCGCGATGCGCTGCACTGGTCGAAGGTGATCGACGCGATGCTGCTGAAATGGGGCGGCACGGCCGAGGTCGCGATGGCATCGCACCACTGGCCGACATGGGGCGCGGGCGAGGTGTCGTCGCTGCTCGCGAACCAGCGCGATGCCTATCGTTATGTTCACGACCGCACGCTGTTTCTGGCGAATCGCGGGGCGACCCTGCACGAGCTCGCCGACCAGACCGCCGAGGCGCCGGTGCAGGGCCGGGATTTCGCGACGCGCGGCTATTATGGAACGCTCAACCACGACATGAAGGCGGTGTATCAGCGCTATTTCGGCTGGTGGGACGGCAATCCCGCGAATTTCAACCCGCTGCCGCCCGAGCAATCGGCACCCAAATATGTCGCGCTGGCGGGCGGCGCCGACAAGCTGCTCGCGGCGGGGCGCGATGCGCTGAAAGCCGGCGATTATCGCTGGGCGGCCGAGCTTTTGAACAAGCTGGTGTTTGCTCAGCCCGACAATAAGGACGCGCGGGCGGCGCTGGCGTCGGCGTACGACCAGATGGGATATCAGGCCGAATCGGGGGCGTGGCGGAACTATTATCTCGCCGGCGCGGCGAGCCTGCGCGGCAATGCGGTCGATGCCGCGACGGGCAATGGGCAGAGCCGCAGCTTTGTGAGCGCGATCCCGACCGCGGTGTTTTTCGATGCGCTGGCGACGCGTTTCGACGCAACCAAAGGAAGCGCGGTGAAAGGAACGTTCCAGTTCGTCCTGCCCGACAACAAGGAGACGGTCGCGGTGGTCGTCGGCGGCGGGGTCGAATTCCCGCGCTATGGCGTGACCGATCCGGCACCGACCGCGACAGTGACGATCGACCGCAAGATTCTGGACGAAGCGATGATGGGGCGTGCGCAATTCCCGGCGCTGATCCAGTCGGGCGCGATCAAGATCGACGGCGACCGCATGGCGTTCCTGTCGTGGTTCGCGCTGCACCCGCCCGCCGACCCGCGTTTCAATGTGGTTGTGCCGTGACGGCCCGAGCGACTAACGGAGGAACATGACCGACACACCCGCCGCGCATCCGACCGACCCCTTCGCCCCCGACGCGCTCAATGCCAGCGAGGGGCTCGACCCGGTCGCGCCCGCCTATGCGCAGGTGCTCCGCATCGCGACGGCGCTCAACCTGATCCCGCTCGCGATCGGCGCGAGCGTGTTCGATGCGCTGCTGATCCGGCATCTGGAGGGGCCATATGGGCTGATCACCGCCGCGGCGTGGCTGATCGCGATCGTCGTGATCGTCACCTTTCCGTCGCGGCGCGTGTCGCGCTGGGGGTATAAGATCGGCGAAGGGCAATTACGGGTCGCGCGCGGCTGGCTGTTCCGGACCGACACGATCGTGCCGTTCGTGCGCGTCCAGCATATCGACGTCGGGCAGGGGCCGATCGAGCGCTGGTTCGGGCTGTCGCACCTGATCGTCCACACGTCGGGAACGCATAACAGCACGGTGACTTTGCCCGGGCTGCACGCAGACCTTGCCGCCGCGATGCGCGAGACGATACGCCGCCATATCCAGACCGATTTCGCATGAGCGACGCCGTCGCAGCGAATCCCGTCATGCCGGACGAGGCGAACTGGCAGCGGCTGCATCCCGCCACGCTGGCGCTGGCGGTCGTCAAGCTCGGGCCGCGCTCGCTCAACTTCCTGCCCGCGGTCGCCGCATTGGGCTTCACCGGGAACTGGGTCTATATCGTCCCGGCGATCGGCGCCTTTCTGCTGATCTCGCTGGCCGCCGCCTGGTTTCAATGGCTGCGCTTTCGTTTCCTTGTCGGCGACGACGAGGTGGTGATCGAAAGCGGCGTCCTGTCGCGCCAGCATCGCACCATCCCCTTCGACCGCATCCAGGACGTCAGCATCGAACAGGGGCTCGTCTCGCGCGCGCTCGGCATCGCCAAGGTCGGGTTCGAGACGGGCGCCGGCGGCAAGGAAAATGACGCGAACCTCGACGCGATCGCATTGGACGCGGCGCAAGCGCTGCGCACGACGATCCGCGCGCACCGCAGCGGCGAAGTCGCGGCACCGGTCGCCGCCGATGTGGCCGACGCCGCGCCGGCCGGCGAGGACCGGCTGCTGTTCGCGATGGGGCCGCGCCAGTTGCTGGTTGCGGGACTGTTCAACTTCTCGCTCGCCGCGCTCGCGGTCGTCGGCGCGGGCATGCAGTTTTTCGACGGGTTGCTGCCGTTCGATTTCAACGTCTTCAACCCGATGGACTGGATCGACATCGCCGAGGATTACGGGCTCGATCAGTGGCTGCTCGCGCATCGCTGGATCGCGGGTGTCGGCGCGGCGCTGTCGCTGCTGCTGATCGGGTTTGCGAGCGGGATCGCGACGATGGTGTTCGCCAACTGGGACTTCCGCCTGACGCGCGAGCCGCGCGCGCTGCGCCGCACCCGCGGGCTCACGACACGCACCGACGTCGCGGTACCGGTGAAGCGCGTGCAGGCGGCGATCCTCGTCACCGGCTGGCTGCGCCAGCGCTTCGGCTGGCACGAGCTGCGCCTGCAGAGCCTCGCGAGCGACGGCGAGAAGGAGCGCGATCATCAGGTCGTGCCCTTCGGCAAGCTGGACGAGATCGACCCGGTGCTTGCCGAGGTTGCGATTCGGCGCCCCGATGCGGGTCAGGCGTGGCAGCATAGCCACCGTATCGTCGCGCTGGGGCCGATCGTCGGCGCGCTATGCGCCATGATCGGCGGCGGGATCGGGCTCTGGCTCGGCAATGCGGTGGGCTGGCTGGGGCTCGTCGCGGCACCGCTGATCGCGCTGTTCGCTTTCTGGGCGGCGCGCTTTCACCGCTGGGCCGACCTCGGCGAGCAGGTCGCGATCCGCCGCGGCGCATGGAAGCCGAAGACGACGCTGCTGCCGCACGCGTCGGTGCAGAGCGTCGATCTCAAGAGCGACTTCATCCTCCGCCCGCTCGGCCTCGCGACTTTGGTGTTCGGGGTGCCCGGCGGCAGTTCGCTCGCGACGCACGAGATTCCCGCGATCCCGCTCACCGCCGCACTCGACCTGCGCACGCGCATCCTCGCCGCGAGGGCGCGGTCATGAGCGAGGCGGCACTGGGCATTACGCGCTCGATCAAGGGCCAGCCGTGGCACTGGCGCCGCGCGAGCGCCGACATGGCGGCGGAGAATCTGGCGCCCGACGATCTGGTCACCCAATTGCTGCTGGCGCGCGGGGTGCCGCGCGACGACCTCGACCGCCAGCGGACGCCGACCTTGCGCGGTTTCATGCCCGACCCGTCGCTGTTCCGCGACATGGACGCCGCCGCGGCGCGGCTCGCCGATGCGGTCGAGCGCAAGGAGGCGGTGACGATCTTCGGCGATTACGACGTCGACGGCGCGACCTCGGCCGCCTTGCTTGTGCGGCTGCTGCGCGGGCTCGGGCTGCCCGCAGGCGCCTATATCCCCGACCGGCTGATGGAGGGCTATGGCCCGTCGGGCGCCGCGCTGGTCAAGATCGGCGAGGCGGGGTCGAAGCTGGTCGTCACGGTCGATTGCGGCGCGCAGGCGTTCGACGCGATTGCCGAAGCCAAGGCGGCGGGGGTCGAGGTGATCGTCGTCGACCATCACCAGTGCGCGACGACGCTGCCCGTGGCCCTCGCCTTGGTGAACCCCAACCGGCTCGACGAGGAGCCCGACGCCGCGATCCATGGCAATCTTGCCGCGGTCGGGGTCGCCTTCCTGCTCGGCGCGGCGCTGCTCCGCACCTTGCGCGCGCGCGGATTTTTTGCGGGCCGCGACGAGCCCGCGCTGATCGATCTGCTCGACCTTGTCGCGCTGGGCACCGTCGCCGACGTCGCGCGGCTGACCGGGTTCAACCGCGCGCTGGTGACGCAGGGGCTGAAGGTGATGGCGCGGCGCGGCAACACCGGGCTCGCGGCGCTGATGGACGCGGCACGCCTGACCAAGCCGCCGAGCGCGAGCGACATGGGCTTTGCGCTGGGTCCGCGGATCAATGCCGGCGGACGCGTCGGCAAATCGGACCTTGGCGTGCGCCTGCTCACCACGAGCGACCCGCAGGAAGCCGCCGATATCGCCGTCGAACTCAACCGGCTGAACGAGGAGCGCCGCGCGATCGAGGCGGCGGTGCTCGAACAGGCGATCGAGGCCAGCGCGGCGTGCGGCAACGCCCCCGTCGCGATCGTCGCGGGCGAGGGCTGGCATCCCGGCGTGATCGGCATCGTCGCCGGGCGCCTGAAGGAACGCCTCCACCGCCCCGCGATCGTCATCGCGGTCGACGAAAATGGCGTGGGTAAGGGATCGGGGCGCTCGATCAGCGGGGTCGACCTCGGCGCCGCGATCCTCGCCGCGAAGGAGACGGGGCTGCTCGTCGCGGGCGGCGGGCATGCAATGGCGGCGGGGCTGACCGTTGCGGCCGACAAGGTCGACGCGCTCGGTGCGTATCTGAACGACCGGCTCGCCGCCGATGTCGAGCGCGCGAGCGGCGACAAGTCGCTGCTGATCGACGCGGTGCTTGCGCCGAGGGGCATCAACCCGCTCTGGTGCGACGCGATCGAAAGCGCCGGCCCCTATGGCGCCGGCTGGCCCGCGCCGCGCGTCGCGACGGGGCCGGTGCGAATCGTCGAATCGGGGATCGTCGGGACCGACCATGTCCGGCTGATCGTGTCGGGCGACGACGGGGCGCGGTTCAAGGCGGTCGCTTTCCGCAGCGCCGAGACCGAATTGGGCCAGGCGCTGCTGCACGCGCGCGGGCGCAAATTATGGCTCGCAGGGCGCGCGAAACGGGATGATTGGGGGAGCCGGCCGGCCGCCGAACTGCATCTGGAGGACGCAGCCTGGGCCGACTAGGCGCGGACCTGTACGTTGCGGCGCAATATTTTTGCGCGGCGCGCTTGACCCTATGGGCATGCGAGTCTAATGCGCCGCTTCACCGATCAGACGGCCCCTTCGTCTAGCGGTCTAGGACGTCGCCCTTTCACGGCGAAAACACGGGTTCGAGTCCCGTAGGGGTCACCATCGGTCACGGGAGCGGTCGGCTCCCCCTTTCCGCGAAATTTCCGACCCACAAGGCCCCTTCGTCTAGCGGTCAGGACGCGGCCCTCTCACGGCTGAAACACGGGTTCGATTCCCGTAGGGGTCACCAATCAACGGTCGGTGCGCGAACCCGTGCCCCCTTGTCGGAGTGGATCGGCAACAGCCGACCCACTATGGTTCGAGTCCCGTAGGGGTCACCATTCAGCGGCCGACGGCAGCTATATTCCAAACAGATCGGGAAACCGTCGCGGTTGCGACCGCAGATATTGCGGCGGCGCCGTCACGCGCGCGCCGAGGTGAGCGGCGGCATGCCAGGGCCAGCGCGGGTCGAACAGGATCGTGCGCGCCAGCGCAACCAGATCGGCGTCGCCCGTCGCGATGATCGCTTCGGCCTGATCGTAGCCGGTGATCAGCCCGACCGCGACCACGGGCATATTCACCGCCTGCTTGACCGCGCGCGCGAGCGGAACCTGATAACCCGGGCCCACGGAAATATCCTGCCGCGGATCGAGCCCGCCGCTCGACACATGGATGGCCGCGCAGCCGCGCGCCTCCAATGCTTGCGCGAATGCCACCGTCTGTTCGATCGTCCAGCCGCCGTCGACCCAGTCGCTGCCCGATACGCGGACGGTGACCGGACGATCCGAAGGAAACACCTGCCGCACCGCGTCGAACAGCTCGAGCGGGAAACGCATCCGGTTTTCGAGACTGCCGCCATATTCGTCGGTACGCCGGTTCGAGAGCGGTGAGAGAAACTGGTGCAGAAGATAGCCATGCGCACCGTGCAACTGGACCGCATCGATGCCGAGCCGCGCCGCGCGCGTGGCGGCAGCGGCGAATGCGTCGCGGACGCGGACCAGACCGGCACGATCGAGTTCGAGCGGCGCGACTTGCCCCTCGGCGAAGGCCAGCGGCGACGGCGCCTCGGTCTGCCAGCCGTTCGGATCGCCCGGCGGCAGTTGCGCGCCGCCCTTCCACGGCACTTCGGTCGACGCCTTGCGGCCGGCGTGACCGAGCTGGATCGCCACCGGCATATCGGACCAGCGGCGAACCGAATCGAGCGTGCGCGCCATCGCGGCCTCGGTCGCATCGTCCCACAGGCCGACGTCGGCATGGCTGATCCGTCCTTCGGGCAACACCGCCGTCGCCTCGATCGTCAGCAGCGCCGCCCCGGATAGCGCGAGATTTCCGAGGTGAATCAGGTGCCAGTCGGTCATGCAGCCGTCGACCGCCGAATATTGGCACATCGGCGCGATCACGATGCGGTTGCGCAAGGCGAGACGGCCGACCGACAAGGGCGTGAACAGGGCAGGTTGGGACACGGCAGGCTCCGCTTTGGTGGTGACGGGCTCGCGCCCTAGACGCCCATCATACCGGCGGTCGTGGCGCCGTCGATGACATAGTCGGCGCCCGAGATAAACGCCGCTTCGTCGGAGGCAAGGAAGGCGACCAACGCGCCCACCTCATCGAGCTGCGCCATGCGCTTCATCGGCGCCATCCCCTCAAACGCCGCGCGCGCGGCGGCGGGATCGGGCGACCGGTCGATGACGCCGCGGATCATGTCGGTTTCGACCACGCCGGGGAGGACCGCATTGACGCGGATTTGATAGCCCTGCCCCGCGCAATGGATCGCCGCCGATTTGACCAGCGCGACGACCGCCGCCTTCGTCACCGAATAGGCGGCGTAATTGCCCATCGCGCGGTGCGCGTTCATCGACGAATTGACGATGATCGAACCCTTTGGTCCTTGCGGATTCTTCGCCATCGCGCGGATCGCATGCTGGACGGTGAGCATGACGCCGGTCTGGTTCACCGCGACTATATGGTTCCACGCGTCGATGCCGATATCCTCGACACTCGCGTCGCCTGCTTCGGTCCCGGCGTTGGCGAAGGCGATGTCGAGCCGGCCATATTCGGCGTCGATGTCGGCCATCAAGCCATCCCAGGCCAAAGCATCCTCGACGCGGTGCGCGCGAAAGACAGCGCCGGTCTTGCCTTCGACGACGGCGGCCGCTTCGGCGTTCGAGCCGGTGAAGACGACCTTTGCGCCTTCCTTCGTCAGCCGCTCCACCGTCGCCGCGCCGATCCCGCTTGTCCCGCCGGTGACCAAAGCGACCTTGCCGCCCAGCCTTTGCTGCATCGCACCTCTCCTCTCGCCGGTCCTTTTGCCAGTTTCGCGGGCGACAGGAACCTATCAATACAGCAAGGTGACGCCTGCAGATCGCGCCCGCATGATGGCGCCACAACAGGAGGAGAGGACCGGCGATGAGCGACAGCGAACATCCACCCCGCATCGATTGCGTGCTGATCTGCGGCGGCGTCTGGCACGATATGGATTTCGCGCGGCTCGAGCTTTTGAAACTGCTTGCCGAAGATCAGCGCGTCCGCACCCGCGTGTTCGAGAATTACGACAATATCGAAGCGATCGAGGCGGCCGACCTCCTCATCACCTACACATGCGACGTTACGCCGTCCTTGCCCGCGCAGGAGGCGCTGAAACGCTGGCTCGCGAAGGGCGGGCGCTGGTACGCGCTCCACGGCACCAACTCGATCCTCCGACTACTCGACACCGGCGTCTGGGATGCACCGCGCTGGGCACCGCTGATGATGGATTTGCTGGGATCGCAGTTCATCAGCCATCCGGCGATCGAGCCCTATACCGTTCGCGTGGTCGATCCCGATCACCAGCTTACAAAAGGCATCGAGCCCTTCGAGACGACCGACGAGCTCTACCATCTCGAAACTCACGGCGACCTGCATGTCCTGCTCGATACCGAATGCACGGGGCCGGGAACGGGCTTCGTCGAGGCCGACGATGCGCCGGGCACCTATCCGGTTTTCTACATCAAGCAGCATGGCGCGGGCGCCGTCCTCTATCTGACGCTCGGCCATTGCCGCGGGCATTATGATTTGCAGCCGATGATGGACTGGTGGCCTACGGTCGACCGCTGCGCGTGGGATCTGCCGGTCTTTTACGACCTGCTGCGGCGGGGCATCGGCTGGCTGAAAGAGCGCGAGAGCGCCTAGGCCACCGCGCGCAGTTTCCGCCGGTCCTCGCGAATCAGCCCCGCCGCGCGCAACGCGACCGCCATCGCCGGGGCATTGGTGTTGCCCGTCACCGGCGACGGCATCACCGAACAATCGACCACGCGCAGCCCCTGCACCCCGTTGACGCGCAGCCGTGCATCGGTGACCGCGCGATTGTCGCTACCCATGCGGCAGGTACCCACGCCGTGGAGCCCGCAGGTCGCGAGGCGGCGGAAGGCCGCGAGGATCTCGGCATCGCTCTGCACCGCCGCCCCGGGCAATAGTTCGCGCTCGACGAGGCCGACGAGCGCGGGCTGCGCCATATAGCGCCGCATCGCATGCACGGCGGCGATCGCGGTGCGCTCATCCTCGCGCGTCGACAGCCAGTTGGGCTTGATATCGGCGGGTGCGTCGCTCCCCGCGCCGGTGATCGATATGCTCCCCTCGCTGGTCAGGCGAAGCAACTGACCATAGATGGTCATCCCCGGCTTGCGGTCGATGCTGTTCAGCGGCACCGGGTGTTTGTCGTCGCCCAGCGCGAAGGTGTAGCCGCCAAGATAGAGCTGTAAGTCGGGCCGCAGGTCGCGGCTCGTGAGGTTCAGGAAAGCGCCGACCTCGAACGGCCCCGTCGCCATGATCCCGCCGCGCGTCAGCATATATTGCGCCATCGCGCGCATCAGCCCGATCCCGAAAAAGCTACGGTTGCTGCCGACGTCGCGCGACAGGCGATGCGGCATCGAAAAGCCGAGATGCTCGCGCATCCGCGCGCCGACATCCGGTGCATCGACGAGGGGTTCGACCCCAGCGGCGCGCAGCACGTCGGCGGGACCGATCCCCGAACGCTGCAGGAGCAAAGGACTCTCCAGCGTGCCGCCCGACACGATCACCTCGCCATCGCAATCGAAGCGCTGCGGCTGACCGGCAACCTTCGCCTCGACCCCGGTCACGCGCCCGCCCTCGACGATAAGGCGTTCGGCCATGGCATGGGTGACGACATGCAGGTTCGGCCGTTTCTTCGCGCGCGCAAGGAAAGTGGTCGCTGCGCTCTCGCGGCGCCCGCGGCGGACATTATGCGAATAAAATCCGACGCGATCCGACGTCGCGGCATTGAGGTCGTCGACGGGTCTCAGCCCCATCTCGACGCCCGCCTGCACCATCGTTTCGGCAAGCGGATAGCTGTGAATCTTTGGCGCGACGCCGACCGGCCCGCCCGCCCCGCGCATCGCGCTGGCGCCAAGGCCATGATCTTCGATCTGGCGAAAGGCGTCGGTCATCGCCTCGCCGTTCCAGCCGGTGCAGCCGAGTTTCTCCCACGCGTCATAGTCGGCGGGCTCGCCGCGGCTCCAGATCATGCCGTTGACCGCCGACGACCCGCCGAGCCCCTTGCCGCGAATCCACACCTCGCCTGGCGCGCCGCCGTCGCCGCGCGGCTGCGACACGCCATAGGCCCAGATATGATCGGGATTGGTGACGAGTTTGGCGACACCTTTGGGGATCGCGACCCAGCGGCTGTCGTTGGAGCCGCCCGCTTCGAGCAGCAGCACGCGGACATGCGGGTCGGCGCTCAGTTGCTCGGCGAGCACGCAGCCCGCCGATCCGGCGCCGACGATGATATAGTCCCAGCCTGTCGACATATCGCCTCTCCTGTCCCGCGACGATGTGGAACCGGCAGGGCGTGCCCCGCACCTAGCGCAATAAATAGTCCCATCGCCCGTTCGGCGGCATGATAGTGAAGATACAAAAGAAGGAGGACAGGATGGCAGGGCAGGGCCGCATATCGGGCAAAATCGCATTCGTCACCGGCGGCGCGTCGGGGCTGGGCCTCGACATCGTCCGCCGTTTCGTCGCGGAGGGGGCGAGCGTCGTGATCGCCGATATCGATGCCGCCGCGGGGGAAGCGCTTGCCGCCGAATTGGGTCAGCGCTTCGTGACGCTCGACGTGTCGAAGGAAGATCAATGGATCGCCGCGCTGGATATGTGCGAGCGCATCGACATCCTCGTCAACAATGCCGGCATCACGACCATGGGGTCTATCGAGGACCTTACGCTCGCGGCCTTTCGCCACGAATTCGCCGTCGATGTCGATGGGGTGTTCCTCGGCTGCAAGCACATCATTCCGAAGATGAAGGACCATGGCGGTTCGGTGATCAACATGTCGTCGATGTGCGGGGTGCGGGCACAGGCCGACCTCGTCGGCTATAATGCGGCCAAGGCCGCGGTCACCCACCTCACCAAGTCGGTCGCGCTCCACTATGCCGCGAAAGGCTATGACATCCGCTGCAACTCGGTGCATCCCGGTGCGATACACACCGCCATGATCGACAAGGTGATGGCGCAGGTCGATGATCCTGAAGCGCTCTACGCCGGTTTTGTCGCCACGCACCCCGTCGGCAGACTCGGCAAGCCCGAGGAGGTTTCGTCGATCGTCCTTTATCTCGCGTCTGACGAGTCATCCTTCGCGACCGGGGCAGAGTTCCGGATCGACGGCGGCAGTTCGCTCTGATGGCCGGGCGCCTCGACGGCCGTGCCGCGCTCGTCACCGGTGCCGGGTCGGGAATCGGGCTTGCGGCGGCGAAGAGGCTGGCAGGCGACGGCGCGCGTGTCGTTACGACCGACCGCGCAGGCGATGTCGACATCACCGCCGACGTCACCGAGCCCGGCATCAATGCAAAGCTGGTCGCCGAGGCCGAGGCGCGGCTGGGCAAACTCGATATCCTCGTCGCCTGCGCGGGCATCACCGGCATGGAAATGCTGGACGGCGCGAGCGACGAATTTTTCGACCGGATGATGGCGGTTAACGTCACCGCTGTTTTCCGCCTTATGCGCGACGCGCTTCCCCTGCTCAAAGGCTCGCCGCATGGGCGGATCATCCTGATCGGATCGGTGATGTCGAGCTTTGGCGAGGCCGGGATGACGGCGTATAGCGCGTCGAAGCATGCAGTGCTGGGCATGACCAAATCGGTCGCGGCCGAGGTCGGCGCGCACGGGATCACGGTCAACTGCATCCAGCCCGGCGCGATCGATACGCCGATGACCGCGCCCGCCTTCACCGCGATGCCCGAATTCAGACAGCGCTGGGTCGACAAGGCCGCATTGGGGCGCCTCGGCCAGCCCGAAGACATCGCCGACGTCGCCGCCTTTCTGGCCTCCGACGATGCGCGATTCATGTCCGGACACGGCATTTTCGTCGACGGCGGAGCGACACAACGCCAGTAAAATCAAAGCGTTTGCCTCCGCTACGGCATGCCTGATATTTTTGATGATTGTTGAATCGGGGCATAAAGCGGACCTTCCCATCCAACGTGACCGGCGAGCCTATGCGCCGGCGCGAGGAGGGAGGAACGCGATGACCAAGCATGCCCGAATGCTGCCTGCCGTTTACGCCACCGTATCGCTCGCCGCATTGGCGATCGCCACCCCGGCCGCGGCTCAGGAGGCCCCCGTCGAGGAAAACAGCGGCGGCGCGATCCGTGAAATCGTTGTCACCGCGCAGAAGCGCGCAGAAAGCATCCAGTCGATCCCGATCGCGGTGACCGCGCTCGACGAAAAGGCCCTCGAATCCGCCACCATCGACGACATCCGCGACATTGCGGGCCGCGTTCCCAGCCTCGTCGTCGACTCGGTCGGTGCGGGGCCGAGCGCCGCCGCCATCGCCATTCGTGGGATCAGCTTCGAGGATATCGAAAAAAGCTTCGACCCCGCGGTCGGCGTCGTCGTCGACGGTGTGTTCATCGGCACCAACACCGGCCAGCTGCTCGACAGCTTCGACCTCGAACGGCTCGAAGTGCTGCGCGGGCCGCAGGGTACGCTGTTCGGCCGCAACACGATCGGCGGCGTGATCAACGTCATCCGCACCCGCCCGACCGAAGATTTCGGTGTGCGCGGCCAGTTCGCCTACAGCCGCTTCGACACGCGGCGCGCGCGTCTGGTCGTCAACACCGGCAAGCTTGGCGATTTCATCGCGATCAAGGCGTTCGGCTATTATGACGAAACCGACGGTTTCTATCACAATGTCACCAAGAACCGCCGCGAGGGCAAATATGAGACGCTGACCGGCGGCGTTACCGCGCTGATCACGCCGAGCGATGCGATCACCGCGCAGGTCACCTATCAGCACACGCGCGAACGCGGCGAAACCGTCGCTTCGGCGCTGTCCGAAACCGGTCGCGACGTCATCTGCGCCGCGCCCGGCGCGCCCGGCTTTTCGCCGGCGGCCGAATGCAACCGCTGGTCGCTGCCCGCGCACGGCCTCTACACGACGTACCAGAATATCGAGACGCCGGTCCGCAACAATGTCGACAGCGTGACGGGCAATATCGACATCGACCTCAGCGACAATCTGACGCTGTCGTCGGTCACCGGATATATCAAGAACCGCGAAGCGGTGACGCAGGACTTCGACGGCAGCTCGGCGAACTTCTTCGACACGCGGCGCCAGCAGAAATACAAGCAGTTCAGCCAGGAATTGCGCCTGCTCGCCGATTTCGACACGTTCAACGTCCTGCTCGGCGGCTATTATTTCGACAGCTCGTACACGCTCGACCAGTCGACCAATTTCGGTGTCGTGCTCGGTCAGGGTTCGACCGCCGTGCTGCGGCAATATGTCGATCACAGCGCGAAATCCTACGCCGGCTTTGCCGATGCACAGATCAACCTGACCGATGCGTTCAAAATCTCGCTCGGCGCGCGCTATACCAAGGACAAGAAGGAAATCTTCAACAACTACGGCCGCATCGGCGCGCTCGTCCGCATCACGCAGCCGACCTTCGACGGGACGACATGCGTCGCCGTTACCGGAACGACCAGCCCCGCGCCGGGCGTCGTGATCCCGGTGTACAGCCCCGCCAACAACTGTTCGGGCAGCGACAGTTTCGACAAATTCACCTGGCGCGCCAACGCCGAATATACGATCGAGCCCGGCAAGCTCGTCTATGCGTCCTTCTCGCGCGGGTTCCGTTCGGGCGGCTTCAACGGCCGCGCCGCATCGCCGACCTCGCTCGGGCCCTATCAGCCCGAGACGGTCGACGCCTATGAGGTCGGGCTGAAGGCCGACTGGCTCGACCGCACGCTGCGCACCAACCTCGCCTTCTATTACACCAAATATGACAACAAGCAGGAAGAGGTGGTGCAGCCCTCGCCCCCGGGTTCGTCGAGCCCGCAGGAAACGGTGGTGCGCAACGCGTCGTCGGCCGACATCAAGGGTTTCGAAGCCGAGGTCATCGCGCAGATGATCGACTCGTTCAGCTTCAACGCGTCGTTCAGCTACACCGATGCCAAGTACAAGAATTTCTTCAACGACATCGTCGGCCTCACACCGGGAAGCGCGGCCGACGGCATTGCGGACGATGTATCGACGCTCACGCTGCGCCGCGCGCCGAAGTTCCAATGGTCGGCGGGGCTCAACTATTCGAAGGAAATCGGATCGGGCCGCTTCGATGCGTCGACGCTGCTGCGTTACCAGAGCAAATATGTGACCTGTATCGCGCCGAACCGTCCGGTCGTCCCCGGCGCGGTGACCAACGACAATCGCTGCTTCACCGAGGATCGCGAAAATCTGTCGGCGCAGATCGGCTACACCTTCCTGCTCGGCGAAGATCGCGAGGTCAGCCTGGCGCTGTTCGGCCGCAATCTCACCAACCACAAGGGCCTGTCGTCGACGCTGCCGGTCGCGGGCCTCTTCACCTTCGGCGCCGCACAGGCGCCGCGCACCTACGGGGTCGAGCTCGGCTTCCGTTTCTGACGGGCGATACGGTCCCGCCAGGGGCACGGCGGGACCGAAAGGGGGGAGCAAGGGGCGGCGCAATGCACCGCCCCTTCTTCGATCAACCCCCGTCGTCGATCAACAAAGGGATCAAGGATGACACAGGCCTTTTTCGATCACCCTTTCCTGTCGGGACATCATCAGCCCGTCCGGTTCGAGGCGACCGCGCCCGACCTGATCGTCGAGGGCGAGATCCCCGCCGATCTCGTCGGCGTCTTCTATCGCAACGGTCCCGAGCCGCTCTATCCGACGCGCGAGGGTGAGTATCACTGGTTCGACGGCGACGGCATGGTCTATGCCTTTCACATCAATGATGGCCGCGCGTCGATGCTCAACCGCTGGGTGCGGACCGAAAAGTTCGAGATGGAGAAAGCCGCAGGCAAACGCCTGTTCGGCATGTTCGGCAACCCGATGACCGCCGACCCGTCGGTGCAGGGCAAGCGGTACAACACCGCGAATACCAATATCATCGTCCACGGCGGCAAGTTGCTCGCGCTGATGGAGGGCGCGCCCGCGGTCGAACTCGACCCGCGCACGCTCGAAACGCTGGGCGAGGAACATTATGGCGGGACGATCACCACGACCTTCTCCGCCCACCCCAAGATCGACCATTATACCGGCGAGCTCGTCAACATCGGTATGGCGATCAACGGCCCGATGGGCACGCCGCAATTGCGTTACGACGTGATCGCCGCCGACGGCAGCGTGCGCAAGGCCGAGATCATCGACATGCCGCACAACGCGCTGATGCACACTTTCTTCCTGACCGAGAATTGGGTCGTCTTCCCGGTGATTCCGATCGACGCCGACCTCGACCGGTTCATGAAGGGCGGACCGATGACCGCCTGGGTCAACGGCCGGCCGACCAAATTCGGCGTGATGCCGCGCGAAGGATCGGCGAGCGATCTCCGCTGGTTCGACTATGAGCCGCGCCATATGTTCCACGAACTCAATGTGTGGGAACAGGATGGCAAGATCGTCGCCGACGTCGCCGCTGCAAACGGAACCGCGCTGTTCCCCGACGAAACCGGGATCAAGAAGACGCATGGCGACACGCAGCAGAGCCTCCGCCGCTGGACGATCGACCCGGGCACCAACGGCAACGGAACGTGGATCAGGGAAGAGACGCTCAACGACCGCGACATCCAGTTCCCGCGGCCCGACGACCGCTTCATGACGCGCGCCTCGCGCCACAGCTTTGCGAATATCAACCTCAACAGCCGTGACGGCCGCGCCGAAGGCATGGACGGCGTGCTGCGGTTCGACACGGTGAGCGGCACGGAAGACTATTATCATTTCGGCAATGGTGCTTCGTGCGGCGAACTGATTTTCGCGCCAAGGATGGGTGCGACGGGCGAAGGCGACGGCTATGCCATGACCCTCGTCCACCGCGCCGGCGCGGCGACGAGCGAGCTTGCGATCTTCGACGCGCTCGACATCGCGGCGGGGCCGGTCGCAACGGTGCATGTCCCGTTCCGCGTGCCGTCGGGTTTCCATTGCAATTTCTATGCGGCGGACTCCATGCTCTATCGGCAGGCGCTCGGCGCAGCATAGGGAGAGAGGGGCGGTGAAGGTCGCAGCATTTGAACGCGTCGCCGACGTCGCGCGGCGCAATGGCCAGGAACGTCCCGACAAGATCCTGTTTCATTTCGAAGGGCGCGCAACCAGCTATGCCGACTTCGATACGAACAGCAATCGTGCGGCCAACGCCCTGATCGCGATCGGGCTGAAACCCGACGACCGCGTTGCCTATCTCGGCAAGAACGGCGACCTCTATTTCGAACTGGTGATGGCAGTCGCCAAAGCTGGCGGCGTGATGACCCCGGTCAACTGGCGCCTCGCAGTGCCCGAGATCGCGTGGATCATCGACAATTGCGGCGCGCGCATATTGTGCGTCGGACCCGAGTTCACCGAGCTGGTCGCGGCGAACCGCGGCGCGTTTCCGGGGATCGAACATGTGATCGCGGTCGAGGGCGACTACCAGGCCTGGCGCGACAGCTTTCCCGCCACCGATCCCGACGTCCCGCGCGGCGAGAGCGACGCGGTGATCCAGATGTACACCTCGGGCACCACCGGCAAGCCCAAGGGCGCGGTGCTGACCAACGGATCGGTGCTGCGCTCGAAGCTCGACCGCGATCCCGCGCTGCAGGCCGATTGGGAACGCTGGGACGAGGATGACGTCGGCCTCGTCGCGATGCCCTGTTTCCATATCGGCGGCACCGGTTACGGCGTCACCGTGATGACCAACGGCGCGACCGGGGTGATCACGCGCGAGTTCGATCCGGGCGGGGTGCTCGACCTGATCGAAGCCTATGGCATTTCGAAAATCTTCATGGTCCCGGCGGCGATGCAGATCATCGTCAATCAACCACGCGCGCGCGAGGTCGATTTCTCGCGCCTCCGCCACATCGCCTATGGCGCGTCGCCGATCCCGCTCGACCTGCTGCGCCAGTGTATCGACGTCTTTCAATGCGGTTTCGTCCAGATGTACGGGATGACCGAGACGTCGGGCACGATCGCCGCGCTGCCGCCCGAGGACCATGACCCCGCGGGCAACGAGCGCATGCGCTCGATCGGCAAGCCGCTGCGCGGGGTCGAGATGCAGGTGATCGATACCGACGGCAATGTCCTGCCCCCGCGCGAAATCGGCGAGATCGCGATCCGCACGCAGGCGAATATGCGCGAATATTGGGGCCGGCCCGAAGCGACGGCGGAGACGATCGACGCGGGCGGCTGGCTGCGCACCGGCGACGCCGGCTACACCGACGAGGCCGGCTATTTCTACCTCCACGACCGGGTGAAGGACATGATCATCTCGGGCGGCGAGAATGTCTATCCGGCCGAAGTCGAGAATGCGATCTATGGACACCCCGCGGTCGCCGACGTCGCGGTCGTCGGCGTGCCCGATGACAAATGGGGCGAGGCGGTGAAGGCCTGCGTCGTGCTGCGCGAGGGCGCGAGCGGCGACGCCGGCGAGATCATCGGTTGGGCGCGCGAGCGGATCGCGGGGTATAAATGTCCGAAATCGGTCGATTTCATCCCAGCGCTGCCGCGCAATCCGTCAGGCAAGATTTTGCGCCGCGAACTGCGCGCACCCTATTGGGAAGGGCGCGAGCGGCAGATCAGCTAGCTTGCAATTTCGCCATCGCGGCGCCGACCGCGGCGGCGATGTCATGCTCCTGCGGGTTGCCGCGCAGCGCCAGCCCGCCGTTCGGCTGCAGATTCTCGCCGGTCACGAAGGCTTCGTCGCTTGCGAGCCACAGGCAAGCGTTCGCCACATCCTGCGACGTGTTGAGCCGCCCCAGCGGATAACGCGGCAGGAAAGCATCGACCAATCCCGGCGTCGCGAACGCCCCCTCGGTCATCGGCGACTCGGTGAACGCAGGCGATACGATGTTCGCCCTTATCCCCGCCGCCCCGAAATCATTGGCGACGCAGCGGATCAGCGCCTCCGACCCCGTCTTGGTGCCGATATAGGCCGCATGATTGCTGATCGGTGAGCGCGTCGTCGCCGAGGAAATCTGGATGATCGACCCGCCGGTCGGATCGTTCGCCAGCATCGCGCCGACGAACGCCTGCAGGAAATGATGCACCCCGGTGAATTGCAGCGCGACGATGCTCGCGAGTTCTTCTTCGGTCACATCGAGCAACGGCTTGAGCAGCCCCCAGCCGCTGGCGTTGAGCGCGACATCGACCCCGCCCATTTTCGCCTTCGCGGCATCGGCCAGCGCAAAGACCGACGCCTTGTTGGTGATGTCGCAGAGCGCGGCATGGCCGTCGATCTCGCCCGCAAGCGCTTCGAGCGGTTCCGCCTTGCGCCCCGCGACCATCACCGTCGCGCCCTCGCGCGCGAACAGCCGCGCGGTGACCTGCGCCATATTTCCCGTCGATGCCGCACCGATGATGACGGCGCGCTTGCCAGCTAGCCTGCCCATGATCCTCTCCTTACAGCTTCAACAATTGCTTGCCGCGGTTCTGCCCGCTGAACAGGCGCTTCAGCGTCTCGGGCGCATTTTCGAACCCGTGCTGCACATCCTCGCGATAGTTGAGCCGGCCATCGAGCACGAAGCCCTCCAGCCGCTTGCGGATCTCGGGAAACTCGCTCGCCCAGTCGAGCACGATGAAGCCCGCCATCGATCCGCGGCGAAAGATCAGGTTGAAATAATTCTGCGGTCCCGCGGGCAGCGTTCCCATCTCGTAGCGGCTGATCCCGCCGCACACCGCGATGCGCGCACCGGTGGCGATCTCGCCGAGCATGTCGTTGAGGATCTTGCCGCCGACATTGTCGAAGATGACATTCACCCCGCCGGGGCAATGTTGCTTGATCTGTCCCCGGAGATTGTCCGCCTTGTAGTCGATCGCGGCGTCATAGCCCGCCTCCTCGACGAGCCAGCGGCACTTGTCCTCACCCCCCGCGATACCAACAGCGCGGCACCCGGCGATCTTCGCGAGCTGGCCGACGACCGACCCCGTCGCCCCCGCCGCGCCCGACACCAGCACGGTGTCGCCCGCGACCGGCCGCCCGACCTTGAACAGCCCGCAATAGGCGGTGACCCCCGTGGTCCCGAGCACCGACAGCATCGCGGTCGGCGGCAACGCCGTGTCGATCTTCACCAGCCCCTCGCCGCTCGACACATGCCATTCGGTCCAGCCGGTCGATCCCATCACCAAATCGCCCGCCGCGAAGCCGGGATGGTTGCTCTCGACCACTTCGCTGATCCCGCTGCCGCGCATCACATCGCCGATCGCCATCGGCGCGACATAATCGGCGATATTCTCCATCCAGCCCTTCTGCGCCGGATCGAAGCCGAGATAGAGCGTCTTCAGCAGCAGTTCGCCCTCGCCCGGCGCGCCGATCTCGGTCTCGACGAGCTGGAAGTCGCCATCCTCGATCCCGCGCCCGCGCGGATGTCCGTTCAGCAGCCACTGGCGCGATGTCGGCATCGATACTCTCCCCTGTCTATGCGGAGGAAACTGCGCCCGCACCCCGCCGCCAGCCACCGCCAAAAGTGCCAGTCGATTGGCGGCCGCCGAGGCCTAGTGTGTCATCAGGGAGAGAGAAGATGCCCGAGGTCCGCCGCAGTTTCTGCCGCTTCTGCCATGCCAATTGCGCGATGCTCGTCACCGTCGACGAAGGCCGCGTCACCAAGGTGCAGGGCGATCCCGACGATCCGGTGTTCGGGGGCTATACCTGCATCAAGGGTCGCCAGCTCGCCGAGGCGCATAATGGCCCGCAGCGGCTAACCGTCTCGCAAAAACACGTCGATGGCGCGTTCGAGGATATATCCATGGTGACCGCGCTCGACGAGATCGGCGCGAAGCTTTCGGCCATCATCGCCGAGCACGGCCCGCACGCCGTCGCCATCTATGGCGGCACTTACGCCTTCCAGAACAGCGCCGGGGTCGGCAGCGCGATGTCCTTCGCGCAGGGGCTCGGCACGCGCAACATCTACACCTCGGTGACGCTCGACCAGCCCGCGAAAGTCTATACGACGATGCGCTACGGCAGCTGGATGGGCGGGATGCACACCTTCGCCGACGCCGACGTCGCCTTCTTCATCGGCAACAATCCGATCGTGTCGCACTATGGCCCGCCGGGCGGCCTGCCGCCCTTCTCGCCCTCGCGCCGCCTGCGCGACGCGCTCGAGGGTGGGCTCAAGCTGATCGTCGCCGACCCGCGCGAAAGCGATGTCGCGAAGCAGGCGCATATCCACCTGCCGGTGCGGCCGGGCGAAGACCCGGCGCTGCTCGCCGGGATCATCAACGTCATCCTGTCCGAAGGCCTCTACGACCAAGCCTTCGTCCAGCGCTATGTCGACGGACTCGACGAGTTGCAGCGCGCGGTCGCGGGTTTCACCCCCGATGTCGCCGCCGCGCGCGCCGGGGTCGAGGAAAGCCAGCTCGTCGCCGCGGCGCGGATGTTCGCGGGCGGCACAAAAGGCGTCGTCTCGACCGGGACCGGACCCGAGATGGCGGGCAACGGCACGCTCACCCAATATCTCGTCTCGTCGCTCAACATCATTTGCGGTCGTTTTTGCCGCGAGGGCGAGCTGAGCTCGATCCCGCGCGTCTTCACCCCCGTCACCCCGCGCCGCGCGCAGGTCGCGCCGCCGATGGCGCTCTATGGCGAGGGCTTCCCCGCCTCGCGCATCCGCGGCCTGACGCATCTCGGCATGGAGATGCCGTGCAACGTCCTCGCCGACGAGATGCTGACCCCCGGCGAAGGGCAGGTGCGCGCGCTGATCGTGATCGGCGGAAACCCGGTGGTCGCCTTTCCCGATCAGGACAAGATGACGCGCGCGATCGACGGGCTCGAACTGCTCGTCTCGATCGACGTCAACGCCGAGTCCGCGACCGCGAAACGCGCCGACTATATCCTGGCGCCCAAGATGTGCCTCGAGCGCGAGGACATCAGCAACCTCAGCGAATGGTGGTACGAAACCCCCTACGCCCGCTATACCGAGGCGATGGTCAAAGCGCCCGAAGGGCTGATCGAGGAGTGGGAGATGCTCTGGGAGCTCGCGCACCGTATCGGCACCGGAATGCCGCTCGCGGGCGGCGCGTGCCCGATGGACAAGCGGCCCACGAAGGAAGAATATCTCGACCTGATGGTCGCCGGCTGCACCGTCGCGCCGAGTGTCGTGCGTGCGGATACCGTCGACGGCAAGGCGGTGATCTATGCCGACCTCCACCCGGTCGTCGAAGCCGGCGATCCCGATGCACCGGGGCGCTTCGACCTGACCGCAGGCGCTATGCCCGACCAACTCATCGCCTATGGCACCGCCGCCCAGCCGACGCCCGACTTTCCCTGGCGCATGGTGTCGCGGCGAAGTCGGCACCGCTTCAACTCGACGGGGCAGAATCTCCCGGCGCTGCGCGCCAAGCGCACGACCAACCCCGCCTTCCTCCACCCCGACGATCTGGCGCGCATTCCCTGCGCAGACGGTGATACCGTCCGCATCCGCTCGGCCGTCGGCGAAGTCGTCGCGGTCGCGCGCGCGGCGGAGAATATGCGCCCCGGCGTGGTGTCGATGGCGCATGCCTTTGGCGGCCCCGACATCGGTCCCGACGGCGTCCACGACCATGGCGCCTCGACCAACCGCCTCGTCAGCGAGAGCGTCGCCTATGACCCCATCACCGGCCAGTCGCTGCAGAGCGCGATCCCGGTTTCCATCGTCCCCGCATAAGGAACCCATATGCCTGACAACCGCCGCTTCCTGCTGACCCGCCGCCCCAATGGCGAGCCCGTGCAGGAGGATTTCTCGCTCGTCACCGAACCCACGCCAGAACTCGCCGACGGGCAATTTCTGATCCGCAACCATTATGCCTCGCTCGACCCCGCGATCCGCGGCTGGATGGACGATGCACCGAGCTATATGCCGCCGATCCCGCTCGGCGATCCCGTGCGCGCCTCGACCGTCGGCATCGTCGAGGCGAGCAAGGCCGAGGGCTTCGCGCCCGGCCAATGGGTGATGGGGCTCAACGGGATCGAGGATTATTCGGTCGGCACCGTCGGCGGCTTCACCCAGCCGATCGACGCGAGCCTGGTGCCGTCGGTCACCAACTATCTCTCCGTCCTCGGCGCGGTCGGGATGACCGCCTATTTCGGCTATATCGATGTGTGTGAGCCGAAGCCTGATGACGTCGTCCTCGTCACCGGCGCCGCGGGCGCGGTCGGATCGCTCGTCGGCCAGATTGCGAAAATCAAGGGCGCGAGCAAGGTTATCGGCATCGCCGGCGGGCCGGAGAAATGCACCAAGCTGACGGACCGTTACGGCTTCGACGCCGCGATCGACTATCGCGGCAAGGATCTCGCCGCGCTGACCGCCGCGATCCGCGCCGAGGCACCCGACGGGGTCGACATCATCTTCGAAAATGTCGGCGGCGACATTCTCGACGCGGGGCTCAACAATCTGCGCCACGGCGCGCGCATCGGTCTCTGCGGCCTGATCAGCGAATATAACAGCACCCAAAAGATCGGCGCGCGCAACATCTGGCAGCTTATCGTCCACCGCGCCTCGATCCGCGGGCTGCTCGTCGCCGATTATATCGCGCGCTTCGCCGAGGGTGGGGCCGAGATGGCGGCGTGGCTGCAACACGGCAAGCTCATCGCCGACGAGCATGTCGACGAAGGGATCGAAAACAGCTTCGACGCCTTCATGCGGCTCTTCGCGGGCAGCAACCAGGGCAAGATGATCCTCAAGATCGCATGACGGGGACGCGCCGCCTTCTCGTCCTGTCGGGCGGCCATCCCTATGATGCTGAACCCTTCGCCGACCTGCTCGCGAGCTTCGACGGCTGGACGGTCACGCACCTGATCCATCCCGAGGCCGAAAAGACGGTCGCCGAAGGTGCCGCGAACGACGCCGACGCGATTCTCTTCTACGACATGCCCGGCTATCGCTTCGAGGGCGGCAAGGCGGCGACGCGGCCGCCTTCCTTCACGTGGCGCCGTGCCATCACCGACTATTTCGCGCGCGGCGGCGGCGCCGTCGCGATGCACCATGCGATCGCGGGCTGGGCCGAGTGGCCCGAATGGGCCGAGATGATCGGCGGGCGCTTCCTCTACGATCCCGGCGAGTCGAACGGCGAACGGCATCTCGACTCGGGCTATCGTCACGATGTTCGCTACGACGCGGTCGTCCTCGATCCCGACCACCCCGTCACTGCGGGCCTCCCCGCCCGCTTCCCGCTCTGCGACGAGCTGTATCTCGCGCCAATCTGGGGCGCCGTGAAGCCGCTGCTCCGCGCCGATCACGCCTTTGTGCGCGAGAATTTCTATTCGGCATCGCAGGCGGTCGCCGGCCGCATGTTCAGCAACAGCGGCTGGGACCACCGCCCCGAAAGCGACCTGATCGCGTGGGAAAAACCGGTCGGCGCGGGGCGCGTCGTCTACCTCCAGCCGGGCGACGGGCCCACCGCCTATGCCGATCCGAACCTCCGCCGGTTTCTGGCAAACGCCCTCGCGCATGTCGCCGCTTCCTAACGAAAATGTGCATCGCGCGGCGGGAGCCGCTGCATATAGTCGGGCGTATAAAGAAAAGATCGAGGGAAGAGGCGCGTGAACACTATCGCCGCAAGCAGTTTTTTCGACCCGCAGGTGATCGCGGACCCGTTCGATTATTATCGCGCCTGGATGCCGAAGAGCCCCGTCGTGCAATTGTCGGAGGGCATGTTCCTCGTCCTCTCCTATGATCTTTGCAGCCAAGCGACCGGCGACGTCGAAACCTTTTCGAACAATTTCCAGGGCACGCTGTCGGGCGCGATGGCCGAGGATGGCGACGTGTCGGCGATTCTTGCCGAGGGCTGGCCGCAGGTCGACACGCTGCTGACCGCCGACCCGCCGACGCACACGCGCTTCCGCAAGCTCGTGAACCTCGCCTTCTCGATGAAGCGCGTCGCCGCGATCGAGGAAGATATGCGCGGGGTGGTCGCGGGGCTGATCGACAAGATGGCAGCGAAAGGCGAAGCCGATTTCGTCCGCGATTTCGGCATTCCACTGCCCGTCGCGATGATCGCGAGCCAGATTGGGATGACCGGTAACGACCTCGACAAGGTCAAGCGCTGGTCCGACGCCTTCGTCGACCGGCTCGGACGGATGATCCCCAAGGAGCGCGAGCTTGAGTGCGCGCGCGAGGTCGTCGAATTCCAGCATTTCGTGAAGGCGAAGATCGACGAACGCCGCGCGAACCGCACCGAGGATCTGCTCTCTGACCTCGTTTATGCCGAGGTCGACGGCGAACGCCCGCTCGAGGATGCCGAAATCCTTTCGATCATGCAGCAGCTAATGGTCGCGGGGAATGAAACGACGACATCGGCGCTCGCAGGCGGGCTGCTCCAGCTGATCGAGAACCCCGACCAGATGGCAAAGGCCGTCGCGGCCGCCGACGAAGGCAATGAACGCGCGATCATCAATCTGGTGGAAGAAGTGCTGCGCACCGAAAGCCCGACCGCGGGCATGTGGCGCATGGTGCTGAAGGACGCCGAGCTTGGCGGGGTCAAAATCCCCAAGGGCGCGATGGTCCAGCTTCGCTATGCGGCGGCGAACCGCGATCCGGCGAAATATCCCGACCCCGACCGCTTCGACATGGAGCGCGCCAATGCGCGCAGCCATCTCGCCTTTGGCAAGGGCATACATATGTGTGTCGGCAACATGCTGAGCCGCAAGGAGATGGCGGTCGCCTATTCCGAACTGCTGAAGCGCCTGACCAATTTCCGCGTCGCCGAGGGACACACACCCAGCTGGCCGCCGAACATGCTGCTCCGCGGCCTCACCACCCTGCCGATCACATTCGAGCGACGCGCATGAATTTCGACCTCGACGAAGACCAGCAGCTTACGCGCGACATGATCGGCCGCTTCCTCGGGCCGATCGATATCGCGGCGCGGCATGCGATGCGAAAGGCCGATGGCGGCTATTCGCGCGCGCGGTGGCAGGAGGTCGCCGACCTTGGCCTGCTCGCGCTCGTTGCGCCCGAAGCAATGGGCGGCATCGGCGGAACGATGGTCGACCTCGCGCTCGCTGCCGAAGCATTGGGCAAGGGTATCGCGGTCGACCCCTGGCTTGAAAACGGCGTTCTGCCGGTCCGTCTTGCCGCCGCTGCCGGCGACACGACGCTGGTCGGCGAACTGGCCGCAGGCGCACGGTTCGCTGCCGTCGCTTTCGCCGAGCCCGGTCGCCGCTACGAAACCGAAGCCGTCGGCACCAAGGCGGATCGCGACCATGTCGCGGGCGCCAAGACCTTCGTCCTTGGCGCGCCGCTCGCCGATATCTTGCTCATCACCCTCGCCGACGACAAGCTCGCCAAAATCGCGAAAGACGCCGCCGGCATCGTCCGCCAGGATTATCCCGTGATCGACGGCTCCAACGCATCGACACTCGACCTGCACCATGTTCCCGCCGACATCTTCGACCTTACCGCCGCCAAATTCCGGCGTGTCATCGGCGATATCCGCATGCTCGCTGCCGCCGAGATGGTCGGGCTCGCGCAGACGATGTTCGACGACACGCTGGCCTATGTCGGCGAGCGGCAACAGTTCGGCGCCGCGATCGGCAGCTTTCAGGCGCTCCAGCACCGGCTCGTCGAATGCTATGCCGCGCTCGAACAAGCGCGCTCGATGATGCTGCGCACCGCGATGCTCGATCCCACGACCGACGATGCGAACTGGCCGCGCATCGCGGCGGGCGCCAAGGCCTTCGTTGGCGAAGCCGCAACGCGCATCGGACTCGAGGCGGTGCAGATGCACGGCGGCATGGGCCAGACCGACGAACTTTCGATCGGCCATGCGCTGAAGCGCGTGATGCTGCTCGACAAATTATTCGGCGATCAGGATCATTGCCTGCGCAGCTTTGCGAGGGCCGCATGAGCGCGCTCGCCCCCATCGCGCCCGGCCTGTGGACCGACGAGGCCGAACCGCGGCTGATCGGCGGACGCCGCGCCGATGGCGAAATCGTCTTTCCGGTTCCCGATGGCGATGCCGCCGCACTGGTCGAACCGGTTGCCCTGTCGCGCAAGGGCACGCTCTGGTCGTGGACCACGCAGGGCTTCGAGCCCAAGGAGCCGTACAGCGGCCCGCAGCCTTTCCAGCCCTTCCTGATCGGCTATGTCGAACTGCCCGGCGAGGTGATCGTCGAAACGCGGATCGTTGACGCAGTGCCCGCAGACCTCGTCATCGGCATGCCGATGGAGTTCGCCGTCGTCGCCTTCGACGACGCGCGATCGACCTACGCCTTTCGCCCGGAGCGCCAGCCATGAGTGACGACGTCTATATCATCGGCGCGGGCATCCATCCCTTCGGCCGCACCGACGGCCGGTCGGGCCGCGATCAGGGCGTCCATGCCGTGCGCGAGGCGCTGGCGGACGCGGGAGTCGAATGGGGCGATGTCGAATTCGCCTATGGCGGATCGGCGGCAGCGGGATCGGCCGATATCATGGTCAACGAACTCGGCCTGACCAGCGTGCCCTTCATCAACGTCGCGAACGGCTGCGCGACCGGCGGCAGCGCGCTGACCGCCGCGCGCAACGCGATCGCGGCGGGCGCCTGCGACATCGCGCTCGCGGTCGGTTTCGACAAGCATCCGCGCGGCGCCTTCAACGCCAAGCCCTCCGATTATGGCCTGCCCGAATGGTATGGCGAGACGGGTATGATGCTGACGACGCAGTTCTTCGCGCTCAAAATCCAGCGCTATATGGCGCTCCACGGGATCAGCCGCCGGACGCTCGGCCTCGTCGCCGAAAAGGCCTTTCGCAACGGGACGCTGTGTGAGCATGCCTGGCGGCGCTCGCCGGTCGATCTCGACACGATCCTCAACGCGCCGATGGTCAATGATCCGCTGACCAAATATATGTTCTGCTCCCCCGCTGAGGGCGCCGTCGCGCTGATCCTCGCCAGCGGCAAGAAGGTGCGTGAACTCGGTGCCGATGCTGTCCGCATCGCGAGCGTCGCCTTCCGCACCCGCCCCGAGGGATCGTTCGAGGTGTTCGCGCCATCGATCAGCGTCAATGGCGGCGGCAAGCCGACGCAGATCGCCAGCAAGGCCGCGTTCGAAATGGCGGGCATCGGCCCCGAGGACGTCTCGGTCGCGCAATTGCAGGACACCGAAAGCGGCGCCGAAATCATGCACATGGCCGAAAACGGCTTCTGCGCCGACGGCGACCAGGAACAATGGCTCGCCCAAGGATGGAGCGAGATCGGCGGCAGGATGCCCGTCAACACCGACGGCGGTTGCCTCGCGTGCGGCGAACCGATCGGCGCCTCGGGCCTGCGACAGGTTTACGAAAACACGGTGCAACTGCGCGGTCGCGGCGGCGAGCGGCAGGTGCCGAACGGCCCGAAGGTGGGCTATTCCCATGTCTATGGAGCGCCCGGCCTGTCGGCGGTGGCGATCCTCGAACGCTAGAAGAAATATGGATCTGGATCTCACCAAGGACGAACTGGAATTTCGCGAGGAGGTCCGCGACTTCCTGCGCACCTCGCTTCCCGACTATGTGCGCGACGGCGCGAAGCGCACCCCCGGGGTCTTCGTCGAGCCTGACATCGGCCTCGTCTGGCACCGCATTCTCAACGACAAGGGCTGGGTCGCCTATCATTGGCCCGAAGATTGCGGCGGCACCGGCTGGACGCCGATGCAGCGCTATATTTTCGAAAAGGAATGCGCGATCGCGGGCGCCCCCGCGCTGTCGGTGCTTGGCCTGCGCCTCGTCGGTCCCGTCATCTGCGCCTTTGGCACGCAGGAACAGAAGGCCCGCTTCCTGCCCGCGATCCGCGCCGGGACGGACTATTGGTGCCAGGGCTATTCCGAACCGCAAAGCGGCTCCGACCTCGCCTCGCTGCGCACCCGCGCGCGGCGCGAGGGCGACGAATATGTCGTCGACGGATCGAAGATCTGGACCACCCACGCGCATCACGCGAACTGGATCTTCTGCCTCGTCCGCACCGACGGCGAAGTGAAGAAACAGGCGGGGATCAGCTTCATCCTCGTGCCGATGGACCAGCCCGGCGTCACCGTCAGCCCGATCATCACCATGGCCGGCGATCATGAGGTCAATCAGGTCTTCCTCGACGCCGCGCGCACCTCGGTCGACAACCGCATCGGCGAAGAGGGCCAGGGCTGGACGATCGCCAAATTCCTGCTCGAGAATGAGCGCGGCGGGTCGTTCCACGCGCCGCGCCTGATCCGCGCGATCGACCATCTGGAGCAACTCGCCGGCGTCGCGCCCAGCGGCCACAACGGGTCGCTCGGCGGCGATATCCAGATCGCGACGCGCATCGCCAAGCTGCGGCTCGAGGCCGAGGCGCTCGAAACCACCGAACTGCGCATCCTCGCCGACATCGCGAAGGGCCGCCCCGCCGGACCGCAGACCTCGCTCGTCAAATTGCTCTCGTCCGAGATTCACCAGCGCATCGACGGGCTCGCGATGGACCTGCACGGTTATGACGGCCTGCAATTGCCCACGGTGCGCCCACTCTACGGCAACGAAGCGCCGCCGGCGATCGGCGACGAAGACGCGCAGGTTGCCGCCGCGCGCTATCTCAACAGTCGTGCCTGGACCGTCTTCGGCGGTTCGAGCGAGGTCCAGAAAAACATCATAGCAAAGACGGTGCTACGCCTATGACACATGCATTGCGACTTGCCGGCCAGTATGAAATAGTCCCGCCTGTGGGAGAGAGAGCAGCCAAGCTGCCGGACGACGGGTTCGCACCGCCAATGAATACGAGGGCGCTCGTCGAAGCGGTTACGGTCCGTTGCGTGGAGGATATCCACGACGCGGCAGTTGCCCTGCGCGATTTTGCCGCTGTCCACGGACTTCGCGCCGCCCTGTGCGACGATATCGCTTCGAAGGAGACGATGGTCGACGCCGATGGCGCGGTCCTTGCCGCCGACCTGTTCGGCTGGCTCGGCGACGGCGAACGCTGGTGGGAGGATCACAGGCTCGCGCTCCACTCACCGCTGCCGCGCTCGTGCCGATACGAGAGCGAAGCCTTTTGGTGCAATGGCGAAGGGTTCCGCACCGCGGTCCCCAACCCCTATCTCGATGACATCGATCTCTCGCGCTATTTCGCGGCGAACCAGCGCTATCAGGCGGCAATCGTCGTGCCGGTGCATCTGCCGTTCGGCCAGATTTCGGCAAACAGCTATCACCCGATGAGCCACGAGATCACCGACCTGACCGACCAGTTCGCGGCGATCGGGCACATATTGGGCGCGGCGACCCGGCGCTTTATCGCGGGCTATGCCTCGGCGATGCGGACGAAGCGGCGCATCCCGTCGGACTGCGAGCTGTCGAAGCGCGAGGTCGAATGCCTGCGCTGGGCCGCGATCGGCAAGACCGACCGCGAGATCGGAATGATCATTTCGTTGAGCCACGCGACGGTGCGCTATCATGTCCACCGCGCGGGCGAGAAGCTGAACTCGGTCAACCGGGCGCAGACGATCTTCAAGGCCGGACAGCTCGGGTATCTGGGCGCGAACAGCTAACCGCCCACCCTCCCGCCTTGCGGGAGGGATATCAGCCGAGCGAGCGTAGCGGCTCGCTGCCGTCCCAGTTTTTCGCAGCGTCGCGCATCATCGCGAACAGTTCGCGCGTGCCCGCCTGCGGTTCGAGCAGCTCGACCAAAGCCCCCGGTCCCGTCCCGGGATCGGCGTAGATGACGCCGCCGGTGTCACCGACCGGCGCTTCGAAAATGATCTCGGCGCCCACATCGGCGCAGCGCGCCCGCGCCTCGGCGATCGAATCGACCAGCACGCACACATGGTGCAGCCCCTCGCCCACCGCATATTCGCCGCGATAGAGCGACTTCGCGTCATTCTCGGGCCGGATCAGCTCGATCTGCATGTCGCCCCAATAGCCGAGCGCCATGGTGAACACCGGGTCGCTGGCCTCGCCGCGATAGCGCCCGCCGGGAAGTGACACATTGGGCAACAGGAAGAACGGCCCCGCCCCGATCACCTCGGTCCAATGCCTCACCGCCGCATCGAAGTCCGACGGCACATAGGCCATCTGCATGATGTCGCCGAGCGATGCGAGCGTTCCGGGTCCGGGCATCTGTCTCTCCCCCTCAAAAGCACTAGCGCACAAGCGCCGGGCTTTGTGCGATAAGCTAGGTCAGACCCGGAGTCATACTGGGCAAATTGTGAGGGAGTGC